>DASWEE010000062.1:0-8698 GCA_036394915.1 Gaiellaceae bacterium
GTCGCCCTGCTCTCGGGCGGGAACATCGATCCCACGCTTCTGATCTCGGTCATGCGCCACGGCCTCACGCTGTCGGGGCGGTACCTCGTCATCCGCACACGACTGCCCGATCGACCTGGCGAGCTGATCAAGCTCCTGTCGCTGATCGCCGAGGAGCGCGGGAACGTCGTCTCCGTCGAGCATCACCGTGAGGGGATGGACGTTCCGGTGACGGAGAGCGAGGTCGAGCTGACGCTGACGATGCGAGACCAGGACCACTGCAGCGAGCTGCTCGAGGTGCTCCGCGAGCGCGGCTATACGGCCGAACGGGTCCGATGAGCACGGAGACCCGCAAGGAACGCAAGGTCGTCACCGTGCTGTTCGCCGACCTGGTCGGCTTCACGTCGCGGGCGGAGACGCTCGATCCCGAGGACGTGGAGGCGATCCTCGGCCCGTACCACGCCCGCCTCCGCTCCGAGCTCGAGCGCTTCGGCGGCACGGTCGAGAAGTTCATCGGCGACGCGGTGATGGCCCTCTTCGGGGCGCCGACCGCTCACGAGGACGATCCGGAGCGAGCCGTGCGCGCGGCGCTCGCGATCCGCGACTGGGCCCGGGAGGAGGGGGAGCTCGAGGTCAGGATCGGGATCACGACCGGGGAGGCGCTCGTCTCGCTCGGCGCACGGCCGGAGGCCGGAGAGGGCATGGCGTCGGGCGACGTGGTCAACACGGCCTCACGGCTGCAGGACGCGGCTCCCGAGAACGGAATTCTCGTCGACGCGACTACGCAACGAGCGACGCAGCAGACGATCGAGTTCGGGGAGGCCGAGCCTGTCGAGGCCAAGGGAAAGTCCGAGCCGGTCGCGGTCTTCGAACCGATCGAGGCCCGCTCTCGATACGGCGTCGACGTCGCCGAGGACGTCCAGACACCACTCGTCGGGAGGGAGAAGGAGCTCGACCTGCTGGTCGACACGCTGGCCCGCGTGCGGTCGGAGCGCGAGCCCCAGCTCCTGACGCTCGTGGGCGTACCGGGGATCGGCAAGTCCCGGCTGGTCTGGGAGCTCTTCCAGGCCGTCGAGCGCGATCCCGACCTGATCTTCTGGCGCCAGGGTCGCTCGCTGCCCTACGGGGAGGGGGTCACCTACTGGGCGCTGAGCGAGATGGCGAAGGCCCAGGCCGGCATCCTCGAGACCGATTCGGCGGAGATCGCGGCCGAGAAGCTCGCACACGCGGTTGGGACCGTCGTTGCCGAGCCGGCCGACGCGGAGTGGATCGCCAGACACCTCCAGCCGCTCGTGGGGCTCGCGGGCGACGAGGAGCTGGCCGCCGATCACCGCAGCGAGGCGTTCGCCGCCTGGCGCCGGTTCTTCGAGGCGCTCGCCGAGCGGAGCCCGCTCGTGCTCGTGTTCGAGGACCTCCAGTGGGCGGACGACGGCCTGCTCGACTTCGTCGACTACCTCGTCGAGTGGGCGAGCGGCGTGCCGCTGCTCGTCGTCGCGACCGCGCGGCCCGAGCTGCTCGAGCGGCGGCCGGCCTGGGGCGGAGGGAAGGCAAACGCCGCGAGTGTCCTGCTTCCGGCGCTGACCGAGGACGAGACTGCGCGGCTGGTCGCAGCGCTGCTCGAGCAAGCCGTCCTTCCGGCCGAGACCCAGATCGTCCTGCTGACGCGGTCGGGCGGCAATCCGCTGTACGCCCAGGAGTTCGTCCGCATGCTGATCGACCGCGGCTACCTCCGCCGCGAAGGCGCATCCTGGAAGCTCGAGACGGACGAAGCGCTTCCGCTGCCGGAGTCCGTGCAGGGGATCATCGCCGCGAGGCTGGACGCACTCTCGTCCGAGGAGAAGGAGCTGCTCCAAGACGCCTCCGTGTTGGGCAAGGTCGTCTGGACGGGCGCGCTCGCGGCGATCTCGCAGATCCCGCATCCGCTCGCGGAGGAGCGCCTCCACGGCATGCGCCGCAAGGAGTTCCTGCGAAACGAGCGCCGGTCATCGGTCGCCGGGGAGACCCAGTACGCCTTCCTCCATCTCCTGATGCGAGACGTGGCGTACGGCCAGATCCCTCGCGCGGAGCGCGCGGAGAAGCACCGGCTGGCGGCCGAGTGGCTCGAGTCGCTGCCCGCGGACCGGGCCGAAGACCGCGCCGAGATGCTCGCCCACCACTACCTGTCGGCGCTCGAGTTCGCACGCAGCGCGGGCCAGGACACGACAGCCCTCGCGCAGCGCGCTCGCCTTGCCCTTCGCGAGGCCGGGGAGCGCGCCTTCGCGCTGAACGCGTTCGATCAGGCCGTGCGCTTCTACTCGGCGGCGCTCGAGCTCTGGCCTGAGGATGATCGTGAGCACCCCCGGCTGCTTCTCCGGCTCGCGCTCGCCAGCTCGTACGGCAGCCGCAGCCCCCGCGAGATCTACGTCCAGGCGAGAGATGCGCTGCTCGAGGCGGGCGAGCCGGTGCTGGCGGCCGAGGCAGAGGTCCTGCTCGGGCTCTTGGCGACCGATGAAGGCGACCAGGACCGCTGCTTCCGGCACATGCGCCGAGCGCAGTCGCTCGTCCAGGATGCTCCGCCGTCGAGATCCAAGGCATTCGTGTTCAACTGGGTTCTCCGCTCCCTGGCCCTCGCCGGCCGGGTCGACGAGGCCATAGTCCTCGGTCGGGAGACGATTGCGATGGCGGAAGAGCTCGGGTTGGACGAAGCCCTTGCGAACGCGCTCACCACGATGGGCTTCACACGCTTCAGCATCGGCGACCTCGGAGGTCTCGCCGACCAGGAGAGAAGCATCGAGATCGCCCGCGCGGCCAACTCTCCGGATTCCTTCCGCTCGCGTGGGAACTACGCGAGCTGCCTCGCGGAGCTCGGCCGGATCAGAGCCGCCTCCGAGATGATTGAGCAGGCGCGAGCCGAGGCGGAGCGGTTCGGAACCCTCTTCTATCTCGACTGGTTCGACGCCGAGCGAACGGTCTACATGTACTACGCGGGAGAGTGGGACGACGCGATCGATCTGATCGGCGACGTTCTCCACCGGGTTGAAGCAAGCGGATCCTCGAGCTTCATGCGGCCCGTGATTCTGGAGACGCGGTCGAAGATCGAGCTTGCACGGGGCGACCCCGCAGGCGCGCTCAGCGGAACGGCAGAGGCCCTCGAGACCGCGCGCGGCGCCAAGGATCCCCAGATCCTCCACCCGTGCATGGCGGCGTACGCGGCGGTTTGGGCCCAGCTCGGGCGGCTCGAGGAAGCGGCCGCGGTGGTGGACGATCTACTCGCGAACTGGGGCGCCCAGAAGATGTTCTCCTCGGCCTTCTGGCTCCTCGATCTCGCCTATGCGCTCGTCCCGCTCGGACGAGCCCAGCTGCTCGACGGGGTCCTCGAACGCGTGCCGATACCGACGCCGTGGGCGGACGCGGCGCGCGCCCATGCGGCAGGGGATTTCGTCGCCGCAGCCGAGCTCTGCGCGCAGATGGGCGCCAAGCCGCACGAGGCATACTCGCGGCTCTGCTCGGGAGACCAACGCCAAGTGCAGCGGGCGCTCGAGTTCTACCGTTCCGTCGGCGCGACGCGGTACATCCGGGAGGGCGAGGCGCTGCTCGCCAAGACGGCATGAGCGTCGCTTGCCTTCGGCTCGCTCCCGCGGGGGAAACCATGTTTCGAGCATGGGGGAACCCCTGGTTCCCCCATGAACCCCCTCCTCAGGGTTACACCGGAAGTGGAAACCTCGAAGGGTTTCTCCCGCGGACCCCCTTCTTAGAACCCGATGTGGGGGAACCTCCCGGTTCCCCCACGCCCCCTCCACGCGCTCGTGGGCCGGAGGTCAGCCCATGAGCGCCCGGCGCGAAGAACGAAAGGTCCTGACCTGCATGTTCTGCGACCTGGTCGGTTTCACGTCGCAGGCCGAGTCGATGGATCCGGAAGACGTGGCCGCGGTTCTGCGGGGATACCACGAGCACGTCCGAGGCGAGCTCGAGCGTTACGGCGGCACCGTGGAGAAGTTCATCGGCGACGCCGTGATGGCGCTGTTCGGGGCTCCGGTCGCCCACGAGGACGATCCCGAGCGTGCCGTCCGCGCCGCGCTCGCGATCCGCGACTGGGCGCGAGAGCAGGACGGGCTCCAGGTCAGGATTGGAATCACGACCGGCGAGGCCCTCGTCTCCCTGGACGCGAGCCCGGAGCGGGGAGAGGGAATGGCGTCGGGCGACGTCGTCAACACCGCGTCCCGCCTCCAAACCGCGGCCCCGGAGAACGAGATCGTCGTCGACGAGACGACCTACCACGCGACCGCCGACGAGATCGGCTATGACCAGGCCGACCCGGTGGCGGCGAAGGGCAAGGCCGAGCCGATCACGGTCTGGCGCGCCCTGCAGGCGCGGGCCGTCGTCGGGATCGAGCTCCGGCCCGAGACGCCGCTCGTCGGGCGCGAGCATGAACGTGCCATGCTCGTCGATGCGCTCGAGCGAGTGAGGCGCGAATCGGAGCCGCAGCTCGTGACGATCGTGGGGGTGCCCGGGATCGGCAAGAGCCGCCTCGTGGCCGAGCTCTTCGCCGAGGTCGAGCGCGACCCCGAGCTCATCAACTGGCGCCACGGTCGCTCCCTTCCTTACGGCGAAGGGGTCGCCTTCTGGGCCTTTGCCGAGATGGTCAAGGCACAGGCCGGCATCCTCGAGAGCGACGGAGCCGAGGGAGCCCGCACGAAATTGCACGAAGCCGTTGCGGCGGCAGTCGGCGAGGACTCTGCCTGGATCGAGTCCCGCCTACAGCCCCTGCTCGCTCTCGGAGAGGGCGGCGGAGATCGAGACGAGAGCTTCGCGGCCTGGCGTCAGTTTGTCGAGGCGCTCGCGGAGCAGCGGCCGACGGTCCTCGTCTTCGAGGACCTGCAATGGGCCGACGACGACCTGCTCGACTTCGTCGACCACCTGGTCGACTGGTCGACCGGCGTTGCCCTGCTCGTCGTCGCCACCGCACGTCCTGAGCTGCTCGACCGCCGGCAGGCCTGGGGCGGCGGAAAGCGGAATGCCGTCTCGATCTCACTCCCGCCGTTGGGCAACGACGAGACGGCGCGTCTGATCGCGTCGTTGCTCGATCGCCCGGTGCTCCCAGCAGAGACGCAGGAGGCCCTGCTCGCGCGGGCAGGTGGAAACCCGCTCTACGCGGAGCAGTTCGCGCGCATGCTTGCCGAGCGCGGGGATGCAGGCGAGCTGCCGGAGACCGTTCAGGGCATCATCGCCGCACGTCTCGACGCCCTCCCTCCGGAGGAGAAGGCGCTGCTCCAGGACGCATCCGTGGTCGGGAAGGTCTTCTGGCTCGGGGCGCTCGAGACGATCGCGGACGTCGAGCGGCGCGAGGCGGAGCGGATCTTGCACGCGCTCGAGCGCAAGGAGTTCGTCCGGCGCGACCGGCGGAGCTCCGTCGCGGGCGAGACCGAGCACGCCTTCGCGCACCTGCTCGTTCAGGACGTGGCCTACGGGCAGATCCCGCGCGCCGAGCGGGCCGACAAGCACAGCAGGGCTGCGCGTTGGCTCGAGTCGGTCTCGCCGGACCGCAGCGAGGACCGAGCAGAGATGCTCGCGTACCACTACCGAGCGGCGATCGAGCTCGGGCAGGCCGCGGGACAAGACGTGAGCGATCTACACGACCCTGCCCGCTCGGCCTTCATCGAGGCCGGCGATCGCGGGCTCGCGCTCCATGCACATGCGTCTGCCGAGCGCTTCTATTCGGCGGCCCTCGAGCTTCTTCCCGAGGGCAGTGGCGAATGGGCGCACGTGATCGTCAGTCGCCAGTCGATGCGGCTGTCCTTCGACGACGACGACGCCCGAGCGATGGAGAAGGCAATCGAATCCCTGCTTGCGCTCGGCGTGGTGGAGGCTGCGGCCGATGCTCAGATCGACCTCGCGCTCGATGTCTGGAACAGCGGCGACAGCGCGGGCGGGCAGTCCCGTATGGACAGGGCGCTGGCCCTGCTCGGCGACGTGCGGGCATCCCCGGCGAAGGCCCGGGCGCTGGCCCAGCGCTCGAGGCTGAGCATGCTTGCGCGACAGAAGGACGATGCGCTTCGGTTGGGGCAAGAGGCGCTCGCGATCGCCGAGGAGCTCGGCCTCGACGAGCTGCGCGCGACCGTCCTCACCAGCATCGGCCCTCTGCGTGTCTCGATGGGGGACATGCGTGGGTTCGACGATCTCGATCGGGGCCGTGAGATCGCGCTCGCAGTGGGCTCGCCAACGGAGATCCACCGCGCCTACAACAATCTCGTCGAGTCATTGAGGGAGGTCGGAGATTGGAGGAAGGCGGCCGAGGTGCTGGCCGAGAACCGCAGAATCGACGAGCAATTCGGAATTCGGGCTTCGTTGTTGTGGTTGGAGGCCGAGGAGGCGCTCCAGGGGTACCACACAGGCGACTGGGACCTCGCGGAGCGGCGCGCGCGCTCGGTCATCGGCGAGTCGGAAGCGGGAGCGTCCCTGTACGTGCAGCCGGTTTGTCGCAACCTGCGATCGCTGATGAGGCTTGCCCGCGGGGACGGTGTAGGTGCGCTCGAAGACTGCACGAGGGCTCTGGAGCTGGCGCGCGGGTCCGATCCGCAGGTCCACGGTTCCGTGGCGGCGGACCACGCGTTCGTCCTGCTGTCGTTGGGTGAGCGCGAGGAGGCGTCCCGGCTTGCAGACGAGTCGCTCGCAGTGCCGACGTACTTCCACACGGCCGTCAACCTCGCCTGGACGCTCCACGATCTCGGCCGCGGCGACGAGTTCGACCGCTGGGCCGAGGACCTGACCACGCCCTCTTGGCGGAAGGCCGGAGCGGCGATTGCCACCGGCGATCCCGTGACTGCCGCGGCCGTGCTGGGAGAGATGGGAGATGTCGCGGACGAGGCGTATGCGCGGCTCCGCTCCGGCCTCGATGCGGAGGTACGGCGCGCGCTCGAGTTCTACCGCTCGGTGGGCGCGATGCGGTACGTGCGCGAGGGCGAGTCGCTGCTGGCCGCGTCCGCCTAGGAGCCGCAGCGGCGAAACTCGACCGTCTGATTCCCCCGGGCGCGCCAGTCGGAGACGCCTCCGTCGAGCACCGGTCGCGCGTCGATTCCCGCTGCTTGGAGGATGCTTGCCGCCGTGCTCGCGCGCGCTCCGCTCTCGCAGATCGTGACGACGGGCCCGTCGCCGCGCAGGTCGTCGGCGCTGGCACGGATCCGCCGGTACGGGATGTGGAGGCTTTCCGGGATGTAGCCGCGGTCTCGCTCGTCCTTCTCTCGCACGTCGACGAGCTCGACGCTGCCCTTCGACAACATCCGCTCCAGGTCGTCGAGCGTGACGGGCTCGAGCCGCTCGTCCGCTTCGGCGCCGGCGAGGTAGCCGGCGATGTTGAAGAGGCCGACGGCCTGCAGCCCGCGGGAGGCGCGCTGTGCCTCCCGGTCTGAAGACGCGTAGAGAGCGACCCGCTCGTCGGCGTCCAGGACGAACCCCGCCTTGGTCGGGAATCCGGAGCGGTCGACGGGAATATTGATCGCCCCGGGGACGTGACCGGCGGCGAACTCGCTCGAGCCGCGGGCGTCGAGGACCGTGGCGCCGTTCAGCGCCGTGATCGCGCTCAGGACGGGCTGAGCTGCGACAAACGGGCCACGGTTCAGCTCGACGATCCGCTCCATGTTCGGCGGCCTCGGCGTTCCGGTGGCCGCCGCGGATTCGGCGATGAAATCGGCGACCTCGGTGAAGGAGAGCGCGTGGTTGAAGCGGCGCTCGAAGCCGATGGTCGACGAGGCCTTCGAGCTCATTCCCGCGCCGCAGAGCGAGCCGGCCACGTGGCCCGGGTACACCTCGACGCCGTCGTGGAGCTCGAGCAGCCGGTGCAGGCTGTGGAAGAGGCCCTCCGCGCCCTCGCGGGCCTCGACGGCGAGATCGGGACGGGCGGCGTCGCCGACGAGCAGCGAATCCCCGGTCAGGACCAGCCAAGGCTCGGCGGCCCGCGAGCGGTCGACGACCGCGAAGCAGCAGTGCTCCGGCCGGTGGCCCGGGGTGTGGATGACGCGGAGGGAGACGTCCCCCGTCTCGACCTCCGCTCCGTCCTCGAGCGGCTCGAACGGGAAGTCCGGCTCCGCTGCCGGGTGGATGGCCACCGGGACGCCGTGCTCGAGCGCGAGGCGCCCGTGGCCCGAGACGTGGTCGGCGTGGGTGTGGGTCTCGAGCACGCGCGAGATGCGTACGTGCTTGCGCTCGGCCTCTGCCAGGTACTGGTCGATCGCATAGGCAGGGTCGACGACGACGGCCTCGCCGGCCGTCTCGTCTCCGACCAAGTACGAGGCACAGCCGAGGTCTTCCTCGACGAACTGCTTGAAGAGCACGACGTCATTAAAACGCGCCTCGGGCTCTCGTGATGCGGTGCGGGTCTACAAACCGAACGCCTTCCGTACAGTGAATCCCTCGATGGAACCGATGAAGTCGTCCACCGCAGCCCGCGGACTCTCGACACAGAGCCGGCACAGACACGTGTGGGTTTCCTCGTTACGATCGCAGTGGGGAGGAGGCTGGTGGCCCCGAAGGCGGGGTCCCGCGCTCGTTGCGATCGGGATTGCGGTCCTGGGCGCCGCAGCTCTGCCCGCCACGGCCGGTGCTCACGCGTACCTGCTGAGCGTCACTCCGCAAGACCGCTCTGTCGTCGCGCGGGCGCCGCGCGAGGTCAAGCTGCTCTTCACCGAGTCGGTGCTGCCCGGGCCGGGAATCGAAGCGATCCGGAACGGCGACGGCTCCGTGCTCG
>DASWEE010000063.1:0-6579 GCA_036394915.1 Gaiellaceae bacterium
TTGAAGGAGATGACGAAGGACGTCCAGTCGACCCCCTCGTGCTCGTGGCCGGGCGGGATGTCCTCCTCGTGGATGCCCGCGAAGCCCTGGGCGGCGACGCGCCGAATCCCCTTCGCCAGCCACTGGAGGCCGAAGATCAGGAGCAGCGCGCCAATCACGAGCCGGAGGTCGTCGATCGGGACGGCGGTCAGCGCGGTGCCGAAGCCGATCGAGACGGCGAGGAGGACGATCAGCCCGGCGCCCGCCCCCAGCAGCGAGGAGCGCCAGCCACGGGTGACGCCGACGCCGATCACGATCGCGACCATCTCGATCGCCTCGACCGCGGACGCGAAGAAGGAGGCGGCAAAGGCTCCGACGTGCACGCCGGGACGATAGTTCGTGCGGCCTAGGTTCCGAGCACGGTCCAGCCGAGCGAGCGGGCCGCGTTGGCCTGGCGAAGGTCGAAGGTGACGAAGGTCACTCGGGGTGCTCCCGCCCGCTGGGCGGCCGCAAAGTGGAGGGCGTCGAGCGTTCTGACCCCTGTAGCTTCGGCGAACTCTGCGGCTCGCTCGCAGAGGCTTGCATCCACCTTGATGACGTCGATCCCTCCCCAGTCGAGTTCGAACTCCCGGCGCGCTCTCGTGAGATCGAAATGACTGAGGTCGCGTGAAAGGGTTCGGCGTACCTCCACCAGCGTCACATTCGCGCTCACCCAGGACGGATCCAAGCTGAGGATTCGATCGGCCTCGGCACTGTCGAGCTCTTCGAGGTATCGCTTCAGCAGCGCGCTCGAGTCGACGTAGATACTCAATCGCCGCGATCTTCGGCGAGGATCTCAGCCAGCGTCCGCTTCGCTTTGAAGCGACGGCGGAGGGGCCGGAAAGGCCCCCGGTTCTTGGCCGGCGTGATCCACCCCTCGCGGATGCCGCGCTCGATGTTGTCGCCTCCGGGCAGCGGTCCCAGCAAAGCCTTGGGCTTGCCGCGATCGGTCACCCGAATCAGCTCGCCGGACTCGGCTCGGTCGAGATACTCGGACAGCTTCGCCTTCAGCTCGCGCACTCCCACGTCCATGTGGTCACTATACCGACGAGATGTGACCACTTCAGTGGTTGGCGGCGCCCGGCGTCGGCGACGCGGTTACGGAGAAGTCGGACGCGTTGTCATCGGTGTCGTGTCCGTCGGGGATGCGGGAGATGCTCTGGCCCGCGGGTGGAGCCGCCGCGGGAGCTCCCTCGACGAAGCCGTTGGACGTCCCCGATCCATAGCCGGCGGAATCGACGAGCCGGCCCGCCGGGTCGCGGAGGCCGATGCCGCCTCCGCTCGACGCGAGCCCGGTGCTGAACGACTGGGCGGCAGTCCCCGTGAACGCAGAGCCGCCGAAGACGTACCGGGCTCCCGCGGCCAGCGACGTCCCGGAGGGCATGGTCGCGAGCGTGACGTCCGTGGTGCCGGTCGCCGACCGATAGACGAGGCGATACCCGCTGAGATCGGCAGGCGCGGAGCCCGCGTTCACGATCTCGACGAACTCGTTGGCCGCGGCGCCGGACGTTCCCGTCATCACCTCGTTGACTCGCAGCTCCGGCGCGGGGAGAGAACACGTGAGGGTGACTTCGCCGGTGCTCGTGACGGAGACGGAGACCGTGCCGCTCACGGTGCCGCTCGAGCAGGCAAGCCCATTCAGGTCGGCGATCGAGGCGAGTTGGGCGCCGGCTTCTCCCGCCGGCCCCTGAGGTCCCGCGGGACCTTGCGGGCCCGGCGGCCCCTGCTCGCCGGGCGGGCCGGGCAGTCCGCGATCACCCTGGTCGCCCTTCGGGCCGGGGAGGCCGGCCGGCCCCGCGGCGCCGGCGGCTCCCGCAGGTCCCGGCGCTCCGTCCTGCCCCGCGGGCCCGGCCGGTCCGCTTGCTCCAGCCGGCCCCGGCGCCCCCGCCGGACCAGGATCGCCGGGCTCTCCCTTTGGCCCCTGCACGTTCCAGGACAGAGGCTGTTCATACTTCCGGCACTCCTGGGGCGAATCGACGATGCGCAGGCCCTCCTTGGGGTGGGCGCACGCGTGGATCGCCCCGTCGGCGCCTGCCAGCGTCCCGCCGGTTGCGCCGCCGAGCGCGAGCGCTGCAACTGCCAGGCCGTGAAATCGCATTCAGGACGTGATAGCGGCGCGTCACGGCGTTGCCAAGGGTGGTGACGCGATTCGTCTCAGCTTCGGCTCAAAGCCGCAACGCGCCGCTCACGGCTGCACCGGCTGTAAATCGACAAGCCGGTAGTAGATGACCGCCAGCGCGTGGGCGGCGAACGGCGCCGTGACCGTGCTGACGAGGGCGGTGCCGATCCAGTGGGCGTAGAACTCGGGCAGCCAGAAGAACAGGTTGTCGAAGAAGGCCTCGACGATCGCCGACGCGACGAAGATGATCGTCAGCACGGCGAAGACCCTCCAGCCGTGGCCCTTCACCAGCACCCAGCAGCGGCGGAATGCCGAGCGGACGCCCCGCCGCTCGAGCACGATCACGGGCACGATCACGCTCCAGCGCGTGAGCACGAGCAGCCCCGGAACGACCAGCAGGAAGAGACCGATCGCAACTCCGGCGGAGTAGACGAAGGTGCTCCCGACGAGGACGAGGAGAAGCGGCCGGATCCGCCGTGCGAGCGCCCGGATCCCCGGAGTGGGCCGCCCCGCGTAGTGGTCGCGGAGGTCTTCCGCGAGCAAGCCCTCGACCAGCAGGTCGCCGAACGCCGTGAACAGGCTGAGGACGAACGAGGAGAGCGCGACGGTCGCAGTCGTGTCCCGCACGACGTCGATCAGGGACGAGGGGATGTCGAGAACGAGGAAGATCGGCGCCGCGATCAGGAGCGAGCGCCAGAAGAAGAGCCTGTAGAGGACCCAGGACTCTCGTAAGACTCCGCGGACGCTCACACCGAGCTTGCCGAGAGCCCGCGCTCCTCGAGCCGCTCGAATAGCAGTGGCAGCGCGGCGGCCGTGTTCCGCCACGAGCCGGGAGTGCTGTAGAAGTCCGCGTCGTGGAGGACGAGGATCTCTCCTCCGCGCAGGCCGCGCGTGACGCGCCGCGCGATCCGTTCGGGGGTCGCGGACGCCTTCCAGTCGTAGCCGATCCGCTTCCAGAGCACGACCTCCCACCCCCGGCTTCGGGCGAGCCCGAGCGCCGCGGCGGTCAGGTACCCGAAGGGCGGGCGAAACTGCGTCGGCGTCTGGCCGGTTGCGTCCTCGATCGCGGCCGCGCCACGGAGCAGGTCCTCGCGGGCCTCGCTAGGCGTGAGCCGCAGGAAGCTCCGGTGCTGAAAGCAGTGGAGGGCGACTCGGTGTCCCGCGGCGACGATCTCGGCAGCGAGGGCCGGCCGCCGCTCGACCTGCTCGCCGGCCAGGAAGAACGTGGCGCCCGCCCGCCCCGCCTCGAGCGCAGCGAGCACGGCCGGCGTGCCGTCGGGATGGGGCCCGTCGTCGAACGTCAGCCCGACGGCGCTGCTGTCGTCGATCCGGTCGCGGATTCCGAGCGCCCGCCGGTACCACGGAAGCCCGACCGCGGGGACGGGAAGGAGGTGCCCAGCGACGGCGAGGCTATCGTGCAGCTTGCTCATGCACGTCGTCGCGGGTCTTGCGCTTGCCTTCACGACCGCGGTGCTGTACGCGGCCGCCGTCGGGATGCAGGCGCTCGAGGCGCGCGAGGCCCCGGACGAGCACCACCTGCGCCTCTCGCTGCTCCGCCGCCTCGTCAAGAAGCCGCGCTGGATCATCGGAACGCTGCTCGCCCTCTTCGGATGGGTCGCCCAGGTCGGCGCCCTGCTCTTGATCCCGCTCACGCTCGTCGAGCCGGCGCTGGCGACGAGCCTGATCGTCCTGCTCGCGATCGGAGCGCGGCTGCTCGACGAGCCGGTCGGCCGCCGCGAGCTCGCGAGCGTCACGGCGATCGCGTTCGGGATCGGGCTGCTGGCGTGGGCCGCTCCGGAGCGGGACACGAAGCATGCGATCGGCGCCGGGCTCGTGTCGGCGGTCGCCGTGCTTGCGGTTCTCTCGCTCGTGCCGTACGCGCTCGCTCGCGCCAGTCGCGCGCCGGGGCTCGTGGTCGCCGGAGGGGCGGGGGCGGCGTACGCGCTCGACGGTCTCGCGACGAAGTTCTTCTCGGACGACTTCGCGACCTGGGCCTGGCTCGGCCTGTTCTTCTGGGGAGTGACGATGGGCCTCGCCGCCGCCGTCGGCACGCTGAGCGAGATGTCTGCCCTGCAGCGCCGTCCCGCGACTCAAGTGGCGCCGATCGTGCTTGCCCTGACGACCCTGGTGCCGGTCGCCCTCGCTCCGGTGCTGGCGGGGGAGGCGTGGAGCGGGAGCCCGTGGCTGCGGGCCGCGCTGGCCGGCTCGATCGTCCTGATCGTCCTGGGCGCCGGCGTATTGGCGACGTCGCGGGCCGTCGGAGCCGTTCTCGAAGCGGAGGCCGAGCCTGGGAAGGGCACCGCCCTCAGCGACGCCCGGGACAGCGCTCTCGTGGCCGCGTCGACGGTGGCGAGCGCGGACGAGAGCGAGGAGTCCTCGAGCATCAGCACGACGACGTCGCCCGCGTGAGGCGTCTTCTTCGGCAGCGGCCGGCCGGGCTCGAACCGGACGGCGCCCGCGAGCGGCCGTCCACCGACGGCCCGCGCGACGACGTACTCGCCCAGCGTGAATCCCTTCCTTGGCACGAGGTAGTAGAACGTCTTCCCGAGGCCGAGGGCGCGCGCCTCCTTGCGTAGCCCCCGGCCGACGCTGATCCAGTGCGGAAGCGTCTTGGCGCGCAGCGTCGGCAGCGACTCATCGCCGAACGAGGCGAGCGTGGAGAGGACTACGCGGTCAGGAGCCGAGTCCAGCGCGAACGTCGCCCTCGCCTTCCGTGCCCGAAGCTCGGCCGCAATCGCGGGCACGAGCCGTGCCGGCGTGTCCACGACGAGCGCGACCCTCGGCCCGGCGAGAGGCGCAGTGGTGACCGGGCGAAGATGGAGCATCTTGGCGACGAACGGGTACGGGGCCGCGCTTGCGAACGCCCACCCCACCGCGACCAGGGAGACGACCGCGAACGCCGCAGCCAGCCTGCGCACACGCCGCCAGCCCATACCGGGGCGGTTTGTGCGCGGCCGCGCGGCGACGATCAGCGACCCCGCGGGGCGGGCGGCCTTGAGCCTCCTTTGGGCGACGGGGGGCCGGTCGACGACCTTCCGGAGCGCCGCCGTCAGCTGAGCCGGGGTCCGCGTCGCGTCGCCCATCCCGAGCCCGGCGATCGCCTTCGCATTCCAGCGCGCGTGCCCGGCCGGCGAGCCGAACGCGATGATCGGCTTCCCCCGGACGAGCGCCTCGAGGCACGTGACCCCCGCGGTCGAGTGGACGACGGCGTCGCACGCCGCGACGAGGTCACTCATGTGCTTCGTGAAGCCGAGGATCCGGACGCGAGCCTCGCCCTCGAACAAGCTCTCGAGCTTCCGCCGGACCAGCTCGTTGTGGCCGCAGATGCAGACGACGGTCACCCGCTCCAGCTGGAGCGCCGACCGGACGGCACGCTCGAGCTTACCGATCCCCCAGCCCCCACCGGAAACGACGATCATCGGGCCTTCTTCGGGCACTCCGAGCGCCCGGCGCGCGTCCTGCTTCTCGCGGCGCTCGAAGAACTCGGGCTGCACCGGGGGCCGGATCACACGCGCGCTGCCTTGACCGGCGACGCGTTCGACCGGCTTGACGCAGGAATCGTGGATCACGAGATGGAGGTCGATGCCTCTGTGTGCCCAGAGCGGGTGGACGCCGAAGTCGCTCACCGTCGCGAGCGCGGGGCCCTGGAGCCTCCCGCGGCTGCGCAGGTAGCCGATGATGCTCGTGGCCGCCGGATGCGTGGAGACGATCACGTCGGGTTGCTCGTCCCGGATCAGCCGCATGAGCGGCCTCGATCCGAGCAGCGCGAGCCCCATTCGCGCGATCGCGCGTCCGGGCGGGAAGAGTGCGAAGAACGCGCACTCGAGCCAGTACGTCCACGTCATCCATCTGAGCTGCACGCGGTAGATGTCACGACTCATGAACGGGATCACACGGCCGAGGTGCTCGAGGGCGTCGTGGACGACGACGTCGTTGGACCCGTCGGCGAGCTCGGCCTGCAGGGCGCGTGCGACCGCGCGGTGCCCCTCCCCCTCCTCAGCGGAGAGGATGAGCACGCGCCGACGCGGCTGCGCGGCGGCATGCGCGGAGGGCTGCAGCTCGTACGCCTCGCTCACGGTGCCGTGACGATCTTCCACGAAAACCCGGACGACTACAACCCTGGAGCGGTATTTTCGAGCCGCCTTCCCAATTTGGCCAGACTAGGCTACGCTGCCGCCAGCGGCCGTTCCCTCGAAAAAGGAGCTCCACCGATGATCCGCCCCTCCATCTCGCGCGTTCTTGCTGTGGTGTCCGCAGTGGTGCTCGTGACCGCGGTTTCGGCCCTCGCCTCGGGCTCCCCGAACAAGTGGGAGAACATCCAGGTCGGGGTCACGTACCGCCTGTACCAGCCCGGGACGACGCTCGGGATGAAGCTGAACAAGCTGAAGACGGCGAGCTGCGGCGTGGGCCACGACGTCTGGGTCGCCGCCACGTACGGCACC
>DASWEE010000064.1:0-1541 GCA_036394915.1 Gaiellaceae bacterium
GTTGATCGATGAGGTGGCCGAGCGGCTCACCGCCGGCGGACGGCTCATCTACGTCGGGGCCGGCACCTCGGGACGGCTCGCAGCGCTCGACGCCGCCGAGTGCGAGCCGACGTTCTCCATCGAGCCCGGACAGGTGATCGCGCTCGTGGCGGGTGCCGATCTTCGCTCCTCCGAGGAGCAGGACGCCGCCGAGGACGACCAGGAGGCGGGGGCACAGGACGTCCGCGACATAGCCGCCGGGGAGTTGGACGCGGTGATCGCGCTCAGCGCCAGCGGCCGCACGCCCTACGTCCTCGGCGCGGTCCGAGCCGCCTCGGCAGCAGGCGCGCTGACCGCGGCGATCGTCTCCACGCCGGACTCGGAGCTCGCGCGGCTCGCCGACCACGAGATCTCGCTCGTCGTCGGGCCGGAGTTCATCGCGGGCTCGACTCGATTGAAGGCTGGGACCGCGCAGAAGCTCGTCCTGAACACGATCTCGACCGTGTCGATGATCCGCCTCGGCAAGACCTACGGAGATCTGATGGTGGACGTCTCGGGGACGAACGACAAGCTCCGTGCTCGGGCTCGGCGGATCGTTCTGCAGGCCACCGGCGCGTCGCCCGAAGAGGTCGATGCGACCCTCGCGGCCGCGCGTGGGAGCGCCAAGGTGGCGATCGTCTCGCTGCTCGCGGGCATCGACGTCGGCGCGGCGCGATCGAGGCTCGACGAAGCCGGCGGCAGCATCCGAGAGGCGATCGGAACGTGAGACTCGGGGTCGAGGCAGCGGTCGTCGAGGGGCAGCTCATCCCGGGAGACGTCGAGATCGTCGAGGACACAATCGCCGACCTGGGACTCCCGTCCGCGAACGGGCGCGGCATCGCGGCCCCCGGATTTATCGACCTGCAGGTGAACGGGTTCGGTGGAATCGACTTTCTGGAAGCCGACGCCGCCGGATACCGGCGCGCCGGCGAGGCTCTGCTCGAGACCGGCGTCACGGCCTACCTCCCCACTCTGATCACGGCTCCGGAGGAGCAGGTCAGCGCGGCCCTAGGAGAGGTGCCCAAGGCCGCGGACGGCCCGAGGATTTTCGGCGCGCACCTCGAAGGGCCGTTCCTCGCCTCCACCCGGCTCGGCACGCATCGCGCCTCCGCCAGGCGAGATCCCGATCTCGGGCTGCTCGAACGGCTTCTCGCCGCCGGCCCTGTCCGGATGATGACCCTGGCTCCCGAGCTACCCGGCTCCGAGCCGCTGATCGACCTGCTCCAGCTCCACGGAGTGACGGTCTCGTGCGGACACAGCGACGCGAGCGCCGAGATCGCGAACGCGGCCTTCGACCGGGGCGTCCGAACGGTCACGCACCTCTTCAACGCCATGCGCCCGTTTCGGCACCGGGACCCAGGGATCGTCGGCGCCGCTCTCGCCCGCGACGACGTCGTCGTGCAGATCATTCTCGACGGGATTCATCTCGCACCCGAGACGGCGAGGGTCATCTGGCGGGCCGCAGGCGGAGGCGTCGCGCTCGTGACGGACGCCGTTGCGGGAGCGGGAATGGACGACGGCGT
>DASWEE010000065.1:0-2930 GCA_036394915.1 Gaiellaceae bacterium
GCACTACTGCTGCTCTACCTCAGCCACGCCGGCTCCGGCACGCGGTTCGGGCGCGTGCTCGACATCGGGCTCGGGATCTCCGGCGCCGGAGCGGCGGCGGCGCTGGCCTCGCTCGCCCTTCCGCTCGTCCGGCCGCTCGCCTTCCTGGCCGCCCTCGCCGTCCTGCCCATCCCGACGCTGTCCGGTCACGCGCTCGATGCCGGTCGCTCGCTGCTCGACCTCGTCGTCGACATCGCCCACGTCACCGCGGCCGCCGTCTGGCTCGGAGGCCTGCTCGCGCTCGCCGTCGTGCTTCCCTGGGCGGGCCAGGCGCTGCGCCGGGACTCGCGCGAGCGGCTACTGCTTCCGCTGGCGCGCCGGTTCTCGGCGCTCGCCCTCGCCGCCGTCGTCCTGCTTGCCGGAACGGGCGTGGGACGGGCGCTCGAGGAGCTCGACTCGGTGTCGCAGCTGTGGTCGACCGGTTACGGGAGGGCGATCCTCGTCAAGACCGGGCTGCTCGCCGTGCTCCTCGGCCTCGCGGCCCGCAACCGGCTGTTCCTGCTCGACGGCCCGTTTCGCCGCGTGCGCACGGGCGTTGCCGCGGAGAGCGTGGTCCTGCTCGGTCTCCTCGTCGCCGTCGCCGTCCTCACCGCGCTTCCGCCGGGGCGGAACGCCGCCGCAGCGACTCGCTCGCGCGCGGCGATCGCCGAGCCCAAGCCTCCGAAGCCTCCGCCGCCGGGCGCGGTCGTCCTCGCGAAGGAGGACGGGAAGCTGGCCGTCGCGCTCGCCGCGCGGGCGGTGCCGGGGGGCCGTGTGGAGCTGACGGCCACGGTCGTGAGCCCGGACAACACCGGCGTCGACGGCCTCGGAGTCAGCTTCCGGCTCATCGGCGCGACGGGTGAGACTCAGGGGCCTGGATATGCCTGTGGCTCGGGCTGTTACACCGCCTTGAGCCCGTCCGTCGGGCGTCCGCTCGTGGCCAGGGTGACGCTTGCAGGCAAGACAGTCTCGTCCGTGGAGTTCCCGCTTCCGTCCCACTGGCCGGCGCCCGAGGCCGCCGCCCTCGTCCGCAGGGCGACGCGGGCCTACCGGCGGCTTCGGAGCGTGGCCTACGTCGAGCGGCTCTCCTCCGGCCCCGGCGTGAAAGTGATCTCGACCTGGACGCAGGTCGCCCCCGACCGCTTCCAGTACACGATCCCGAAGGGCCCGGCCGGAATCGTGATTGGGAAGACGCGCTGGGACAAGACCACGCCGTCCGGCTCGTGGATCAAGTCGAGCCTCCAGCCGCTCCGGGTGCCGGCACCGATCTGGGGGAAACATCCGACCGACGTCCGCTTGCTTCGCAGCACGCGCTCGACTCGAGAGGTGGCGTTCTTCGACCGTTCGCTCCCGGCCTGGTTCACGATCCGCTTCGATCGGCGGACGCTGCACCCGATCTCACTGGAGATGACGGCCGCCGCTCACTTCATGCGGCACAGGTACCTCTCCTTCAACAAGCCGCTCCGGGTGCAGCCGCCGCGCTAGAGCCCGAGGTGCCGGGCAATCACCATCCGCTGCACCTCGTTCGTGCCCTCTCCGATCTCGAGGATCTTCTGGTCACGGTAGAAGCGCGAGATGGGGAACTCGTCCATGTAGCCGTAGCCGCCGTGGATCTGGAGCGCCTGGTTCGCGACCCGGTGTGAGAGCTCTCCGGTGTAGAGCTTCGCCATCGCCGCCGCCTGGGCGAACGGGCGCTCCTGGTCCTTGAGCCACGCCGCCTTGTACACGAGCTGGCGCCCCGCCTCGATCTCGACGGCCATGTCGGCGAGCTGGAACTGGATCGCCTGGAAGGACGAGATCGGCTTCCCGAACTGCCGGCGCTCCTTCGAGTACTCGAACGCGAGGTCGTAGGCGCCCTGGGCGAGTCCGAGCCCCATCGCCGCGATCGAGATGCGCCCGCCGTCGAGGATCTCGAGGAACTGCATGAATCCGCGCCCGCGCTCCCCGAGCAGATTTCCCTCCGGGACCGCGCAGTCGCGGAACGAGAGCTCGCGGGTGTCCGAGGCGCGCCAGCCGAGCTTCTCCATCGGCGCCGAGATCTCGTAGCCGGGTGTCCCGTTGGGCACGATCAGGTTCGAGATCTCGTCGTCGCCCGTCCGCGCCGTGATCGTGACGCAGGCGGTGATGTCCGTGCCCGCGTTGGTGATGAAGATCTTGGAGCCGTTGATCACCCAGGAGCCGTCGCGGAGCTCTGCCCGAGTGCGCGTGGCACCGGCGTCGGAGCCGGCGTCGGGCTCGGTGAGGCCGAACGCGGCCAGCCTCCGCCCGGCGGCGAGGTCGGGCAGCCATTCCTGCTTCTGCTCCTCGGTCCCGAACAGGAGGATCGGCGTCGTCCCGAGCGACGTATGAGCCGCGACCGTGATCGCCACCGAGGAGTCGATCCGCGTCAGCTCCTCGATCGCGATTGCGTACGAGAGCGTGTCCGAGCCCGCCCCGCCGTACTTCTCCGGGATCGGGATCCCCATCAGGCCCAGCTCGGCCAGCTCCTGCACGAGCTCGTAGGGGAAGCGGTGCTCGCGGTCGAGCTCGGCGGCGACCGGCGCGACTCGCACGCTCGCGAACTCGCGCACGGTTCGCCGGAGGAGCTGATGCTCTTCCGACAGGTCGAAGTTCACGCGATTCGCGAGGCGAGCTCGACGATCAGGCGGACGCCGTAGCCGGTTCCGCCGCGCTGGGTGAGGTAGTCGCCCCGGCTCCGGCTCAGGAATGCCGGGCCCGGAATGTCGGCGTGCGCCCACGGGCCTTCGCCCGCGAACTCCTGCAGGAAAGCGGCCGCGAGCGCGGAGCCCGCCTGGCGATACATGGACGCGTTCTTCATGTCGGCGTAGTCGGAATCGACGTAACGGCGCCAGCGCGGGTGCATCGGGAAGGGCCAGATGTGCTCGCCGCTCTCCTCGCCGGCCTCGACGATC
>DASWEE010000066.1:0-3036 GCA_036394915.1 Gaiellaceae bacterium
GTGATCGTGTCGACGTCCTCCGTCGTCATCCGCTCGCGCACGACGCGCTCCATGCGGTACAGGCCGACGCGGAACGCCTCCTGGATCAGCTCGCCGACGGTGCGCAGGCGGCGGTTGCCGAAGTGCTCGTACTCGTCGAGGTCGTTGCGGATCGGGTCGCGGGAGAGCGCGCTCGCCTCGGCCGCGTAGTCCTTCGCGTCCTCGGGGACTCCGAGCTGCGCCGGAAGCTCGACGAGCTTCTTGACGAGGGAGACGATGTCCTCGGTCGTGAGGACGCGCACCTCCTCGGGGACCTCGACGTCGAGGCGCTGGTTCAGCTTGTAGCGGCCGACCTTCGTCAGGTCGTAGCGCTTGGGATCGAAGAACAGGGCGCGCAGCAGGTTCCGCGCGTTGTCGACCGTCGGCGGCTCGCCCGGCCGCTGCTTCTTGAAGACCTCGACGAGTGCCTGCTCCTCGGTCGTGGTCGGGTCCTTCTCGAGGGTGTTGACGATGAACGGCGAATTGTCGAAGAGGGCGAGCAGCTTTTCGTTCGTCGTCACGTCGAGCTGGAAGCCGGTCGACGGGTCCTCGGCGGGGAGGGCGCGGAGAAGCGTCGTGATCGGCAGCTTCCGCTTGCGGTCGATCCGCGCGTAGACGATGCCCTTCTTGTCGATCTCGAGCTCGAGCCACGAGCCGCGCGACGGCATCAGGTTCGCCGTGAAGACCTGCTTGGTCGGGTCCTTGGGCTCCATCAGGTAGGCGCCCGGGCTGCGGACGAGCTGCGTGACGATCACGCGCTCGGTGCCGTTGATGATGAACGTGCCGAACTCCGTCATCATCGGGAAATCCCCCATGAAGACGGTCTGCTCGCGGATCTCGCCCGTCTCCTTGTTGACGAAGCGGACGGTCATCGAGAGGGGTGCCTGGTATGTCAGGTCCTTCTCGCGGCACTCCTTGATCGAGAACTGGGGCTCGCCGAAGCGGTACTCCCCGAACTCGACTGCGAGCGTGCCGGTGTAGTCCTCGATCGGCGAGATGTCGTCGATCGTCTCCCTTAGGCCCTCGTTGAGGAACCAGTCGAACGACGCCTTCTGGATGTCGATGAGGTGCGGAAGCTCGAGGACTTGCTTCACGCGGGAGAAGGATGTGCGCGCGCGCGGCGCGGCAACCTTGGCGGTCAAGAGATGCAGCCTCCCTTAAAACGGCGAAGAATCAGAAATCTCGGACAGGCGAAAACGGCGGAACGTCAGCGCGACCTGCAAGGGTACCCAAAAAGAGGGTGCCATCGCAAGGCGGACCCCAGAGGCCCACGTGCTGGCGGCAATGGTAGCGCGGAAGCGCAGAAATGGAAAGGGCCAGCCGACTTTGTGACACTTTGTCACAAGATCGAAGGGCCGCCCGGAGGCGGCCCTTCAGCGCCCTGTTCCGGAGAAGGCTAGTCGGAGTCGGTGGTCGTCGCTGCCGTGGTCGGCGGCGGCGGGGGCGTCGGACAGGAACCGTCCGCAGCGGGCTCCACGTCACCGTGCTTCAGATGCGCCTTGACGGAGTTCTTGCTGACCTTGACCTTGACGTACTTGTTCGGGCCGGCCTTGTGGCAAAGCGTGACCTTGCCGGCGTGACCCTTTCCGTGTGTCGTCGTCGTGCTCTGTTGAGGCTTGCCCTTGTCGGGCGGCGGCCCCGCAACCGCAAACGAGGCGAGGATGCCGGCGACGAAGAGGCAGGCCAGGAGAGAGATCGTTTTCATGGCTTTCCTGTCGGCTGGAGTCGCGACTGGGGACATCCCTCAAACGGGCCTGGGACATCCCTCAAACGGGAAGGCCGCCCCGAGAGGCGGCCTTCTTCAACCCCATGCGTCGTGTCGCTACTTGACCTCGACCGCTGCTCCGGCCTCTTCGAGCTGTGACTTGATCGAGTCGGCCTCGTCCTGCGCCACGCCTTCCTTGACGGGGTTGGGCGCGCCGTCGACGAGGTCCTTGGCCTCCTTGAGGCCGAGCCCCGTGATCGCGCGGACGACCTTGATCACCTGGATCTTCTTGTCGCCGGCGCCCGTGAGCACGACGTCGAACGCGGTCTTCTCCTCGGCCGGCGCAGCGCCGTCCCCCGCTCCGGGCGCAGCCACGGCGACCGGCGCCGCGGCGGTGACGCCCCAGGTCTCCTCGAGCGCGTTCTTCAGCTCGACGAGCTCGAGCACCGTCATCTTCCCCAGCTCGTCAACGATCTTCGCGGTATCCGTTGGCATCTAGCTCTCTCCTTCTGCTTGTAGTTGATCGATGCGAGCCTGCAGCACGCCGACGAGGTCGCGGAGCGGCGCGTTGAACAGTCCGACCACCGTCGACAGCGGCGCCGCGATCGCGCCGACCAGCTGGCCGCGCAGCACGTCGAGGGACGGCAACGTCGCGAGCGTCGCGATTTCCTCCGAGCCGACGGGCCGGCCCTGGAAGACGCCGCCGCGAACCTCGATCACCTGGGTCTCCCGCGCGGCCGCGCGGAGCGCCTTCGCGACCGCAGCGGGATCGCCATCGCTGTCGAGGAAGGCGATCGCCGTCGGCCCGTCCAGCAGGGCGAGCAGGTGCTCTGCACCCGCAGCCTCGGCCGCGCGCCGGGTGAGCGTGTTCTTGACCACCTGGAAGCGCGCGCCGTGCGTGAGCAACTCGGTACGCAGGGCGTCGACCTGCGGCATCGTCAGCCCGCGGTAGTCGGCGACGATCAGCGTCTCCGTCGAGCGCAGCCGCTCGGTCAGATCCGCGACGATCCTCTCTTTCTGGCTCTTCTCCACGCGTCACTTCCTCCGGAAATGACTAGCCCGCCCGAGGCGGGCCAAGAAGAGAGCGTCGATCACTCCCGTTCAGTCCCCGCCTGCGCTGGACTTCTGCCTGTCGGCTGCCAGCGGTCTTCGACGGTCGTAGTCGTCTGATCAGGCGGGCACTGTAGCCGATTCCGCCTGCGCGGAATCGGCGCTTCCGTCCTCCTCGACGATCCCGCGCGTGCGGGACGGGTCGACCTTGATCCCCGGGCCCATCGTCGTCGTCAGCGTCACCTGCCGGATGTAGCGGCCCT
>DASWEE010000067.1:0-7681 GCA_036394915.1 Gaiellaceae bacterium
GTCTCGCTCGAGGTCGGCCGAGGCGAGCTCGTGGCCGTCATGGGACCGTCGGGCTCCGGCAAGTCGACGCTCATGCACATCCTCGCCGGACTCGACCGGCCCACGAGCGGCTCGGTTCGAATCGCAGGCGCCGAGATCACGACGCTTGGCGACACCGAGCTGACGAAGCTCCGCCGCCGTCAGATCGGCTTCGTCTTCCAGTTCTTCAACCTGCTGCCGATGCTGAGCGCGGAGGAGAACGTGGCGCTGCCGCTCTCGATCGCGGGCGAGAAGCCCGACCGCGCCTGGCTCGACGAGCTGCTCGAGCAGACCGGTCTCGCCGACCGGCGCAAGCACCGACCCTCCGAGCTCTCGGGTGGGCAGCAGCAGCGGGTCGCGATTGCCCGCGCGCTCGCCTCCCGGCCTGCGATCGTCTTCGCCGACGAGCCGACGGGAAACCTCGACTCGAAGACTGGCGGAGAGATCCTCGAGCTCGTGCGCGAGTCGGTCGAGAGGCTCGGACAGACGACGGTGATGGTGACGCACGAAGCGCGCGCGGCCGCGATCGCCGACCGGATCCTGTTCCTCGACGACGGGTTGATCGTGAAGCAGAACGGCGGCTCGAACGCTGCCGACGTGGTCGCGGTCATGACCGAGCTGGAGACCCGGTGACGAGCGTCGCCCTGAAGGGGCTCGCCGGCCGGAAGCTCCGCGCGGTTCTGACCGCGCTCTCGATCGTGCTCGGCGTCGCGATGATCGCCGGCACGTTCGTCCTCACGGACACGATCAACAAGGGCTTCCACTCGGTCTTCACCGGCTCCTACAAGAACACGAGCGCGGTGATCACCAGCAAGGTCGCGTTCACCGGCGACAACGGCGCGGACCAGACCCCGCCCTCCTTTCCGGCCTCGGTGCTCACCCGCGTGCGCGCCCTCCCGGACGTCAAGGCCGCGGCCGGCTCGGTCACCGACGAGCAGACGAAGCTCATCGACAAGTCGGGGAAGACGATCGGGAGCGGCGGCGGTGCACCGAACCTCGCCTACGGAATCGATCCGGGCCTGCGCAAGCTCAACCCGCTGACGCTCGTCCAAGGGCACTGGCCATCCGGCTCGGGCGAGGTTGCGATCGACAAGGCAACCGCAGCCAAGAAGGGCTTTGCGGTCGGCGACCAGATTGGGATCGAGACCCATTCGGGCGTCCACCGGTCGCGCGTCGTCGGGATCGTGGAGCTCTCAGGAGTGAGCTCGATCGGGGGCGCCACGATCGCAGCCTTCGACCTCCGCACCGCCCAGGATTTGCTTGGCAAGCAGCACGGGCTCGACGTGATCCGCGTCGAGGCGAAGCCGGACGTCCCGGCGAGCCGGCTCCTGTCGGAGATCCGGCCGTTGCTGCCTCCGACCGCGCAGGTACGCGACGCGGCCGCCCAGGCGAAGGAGGACGCGAAGAGCGTCAACGGCTTCACCAGCTTCCTCCAGAAGGCGCTGCTGGCATTCGGGGGAATCGCTTTGTTCGTCGGCGGCTTCGTGATCACGAACACGCTCTCGATCACGGTCGCGCAGCGAACGAGGGAGTTCGCGACGCTGCGGACGATCGGCGCGACCCGCCGGCAGATCCTGCGCTCCGTGCTCTTGGAAGCGCTCGTGATCGGGGCGTTCGCCTCGCTGCTCGGGCTCGCGGTCGGGTTCGGACTCGCCAAGGGCCTCAGCGCCGCCTTCACGGCGGTCGGGCTCGACCTGCCGAAGGCAGGCACGGTTTTCGCGCCTAGAACGGTGATCGTCAGCCTGCTCGTCGGAACGCTCGTCACGGTGCTCGCGAGCTTCCGACCAGCGCGCCGCGCGACGCGCGTCCCGCCGATCGCGGCGGTCCGGGAAGGCTCGGTGCTTCCGCCGGGCCGGCTCGCGCGATTCGGGCCCCCGGCCGGCATCGGCGTGCTCGCGCTGGGCACCGCGCTCGTGTGCTACGGCGCCTTCGTCCACCACATCTCGGTCGCGCAGCACCTGATCGCGATGGGCTTCGGATGCGTGCTCATGTTCGTGGGAATGTCGATCTTCGCCCCGAAGGTCGTGCGGCCGCTGGCGTCCGTCCTCGGCTGGCCCGGCAGGCGTGTGGGTGGAGTCGCCGGCGAGCTGGCCGTCGACAACGCGCGACGCAACCCTGCGCGCACGGCCTCCACGGCTGCCGCCCTGATGATCGCGCTCGCGCTGGTGACGTTCGTGACCGTCTTCGCGCAGGGCCTGCGCAGCGGGTTCGAAGGAGCCGTCGACAATCTGTTCAGAACGGATTACGCCCTTGCGACGAGCAACTTCGCTCCCCTCTCGGCTGCCGCGGCGGACCGGGTCGCCGCGACCCCCGGGATCCAGACGATCTCCTCCGTTCGCGCCGGCTCCGGCCGTATCTTCGGCAAGACCGTGAACGTCAGCGCGGTCGACAAGGGCATGAGCAAGGTGCTGCACGTCGAGTGGTACCGGGGAAGCCCAGCTGTGCCGGCCCGGCTCGGGCAGGACGGCGCCTTCGTTGACAAGTCGTACGCGAAGGACCACGGCCTCTCGCTCGGCTCGCCGCTCGCGCTGGAGACGCCGACCGGCCGGATCCTGCACCTGCGGCTGAAAGGCATCTTCACTCCGCCACAGGGCGGCTCCCCGTTCGGCACGGTCACGATCTCGACGGGCACGTTCGACGCGAACTACGCGAACCCCGAGAACCAGCTGACCCTGATCCGGATCGTGGGCGGCGTGAGCGCGGCGAACACGGCCAAGCTGGAACGCGCTGCCGCCGCGTTCCCGGACGCCAAGATCGAGACCCAGGCACAGTTCAAGCACGAGCAGGAGAAGTTCATCTTCAACCTGCTCAACCTCCTCTACGTGCTGCTCGGCCTCTCGGTGATCATCAGCCTGTTCGGAATCGTGAACACGCTCGTGCTCTCGGTCTTCGAGCGGACGCGCGAGCTCGGGATGTTGCGGGCCGTGGGGATGACGCGCCGGCAGGTGCGGCGGATGATCCGGCACGAGAGCGTCGTCACCTCGCTGATCGGCGGCGCGCTCGGTATCGGGCTCGGAGTCTTTCTCGGCTTCCTGATCTCGCAGGCGCTGAAGGGAAACGGCGTGGTGTTTGCCCTCCCGTACGGACGGCTCCTCGTGTTCGTACTGGTGACCGTCCTAATCGGGATCGTCGCGGCGGTGCTTCCGGCCAGGCGCGCAGCCAGGCTGAACGTCCTGTCGGCGCTGCAGTACGAGTAGGGCTACCCCGCCAGGCCGGAGCACTCGGCCCACACAGACTCGGCGATCTCCTCGGGCGGGGCCGATCCGTCGAGGGACACGATCCGCTCCGGAAAGAGCTGGGCAAGCTCTCGGTAGGCGCGGTCGAGGGATGCATGGAACTCCGTTCCTTCCCGCTCGATCCGGTCGCGCCGGCGCCTGCTTCGCCCCGCAGCGTCCGCAGGATCGACGAGCAGCACGAACGTCCGGTCGGGGAGCAGCCCGCCCACGACCGCGAGGTTGAGGTCGAGGACGCGCTCGACTCCTAGACCACGCGCGATCCCTTGGTAGGCGAGAGACGAGTCGACGTACCGGTCGCAGACGACGTCGGCGCCGCGCTCGAGGGCCGGACGAATCACCCGCTCGACCAGCTCCGCCCGCGCCGCCGCGAACAGCGCCGCCTCCGCCCACGGCGACACATCGTCGCCGTGCAGCAACAGGTGGCGGATCCGCTCGCCGAGCGGGGTCCCGCCCGGCTCCCGCGTCGCGACCACCTCGCGCCCCTCCCCCGCGAGCCGCTGGCCGAGCAGCCTCGCCTGGGTCGTCTTTCCCGAGCCGTCGAGGCCCTCGAAGGTGACGAACATCAGCGGCCACCTTCGGCGGAGATCGTGCTCGCCAGCCGCGAAACGCCGGCGTCGCAAGGACGCAGGGAGCGTTCGTAGCCGGAGGCTACGGGCGCGACTGAGGACGCGGCGAGGCCGCGCGTTGCAGCGCCCTGGCGAGTACGAGGTCCGACGGAGGGGGTCGCCATCAAGCGGCTTAGGATAAGGACGTGCGGGCGATCGTGACCGGAGGGGCGGGCTTCATCGGCTCGCACCTCGTCGAAGCGCTGCTCGAGCGCGGCGACGACGTGCTCGTCCTCGACAACCTCGCGCGCGGGAAACGCGAGCAGGTTCCTGCGGGCGCCGAGCTGCTCGAGCTCGACGTGCGCGAGCCGCTGGCAGAGCCCTTCGCCCGCTTCCGCCCCGAGGTCTGCTTCCACCTAGCCGCGCAGGCGGACGTCCGAGTCTCGGTCTCGCGCCCCGCCGAGGATGCCTCCGTCAACGTCCTCGGCTCGGTCCAGGTGCTCCAGGCCACGCAGGAGCAGGGAGCGAAGCTCGTCTTCTCCTCGACCGGCGGCGCGATCTACGGCGAGTGCGAGCGCCCGGCCAGGGAGAACGACCCGCTCGAGCCGATCTCGCCCTACGGCGCAGCGAAGCTGGCGGCGGAGACGTACGTCGGCACCTGGAACCGCCTCCACGGCGGCGGCCACACCTCGCTTCGGTACGCGAACGTCTACGGCCCCCGCCAAGAGGCCGGACTCGAAGGCGGAGTGGTAGCGATCTTCTTCGAGCGGATGAGGAGCGGCGAGCCGGCGACGATCTACGGGCACGGGCGGCAGACGCGGGACTTCGTCCACGTCGCGGACATCGTCGCCGCGACCCTCTCGGCCGTCGAGGCGGAGGGCGTCTTCAACATCGGCAGCGGCGTCGAGACCTCGGTGCTCGAGCTGCACGAGCTCTGCCGACGCGCCTCGGGGACGGAGAGCGAGCCCGAGTTCGCACCGGAGCGGCTCGGCGAGATTCAACGCAGCGTCCTCGACCCGAATCTCGCCGCCCGCGAGCTCCAGTGGACACCGAGCCTCACGCTCGAAGAAGGTCTCCGTCAAACCTGGGAGCGGGAAGGAAGCTGACCGGCCGAGGCGAATCCCGGACTCGCCTTGGATCATTCGCTCGTCACCTCGATTGAGCTGCCCGCGCACAGCTGGCGGAGGCTCTCGTTCACGCTCGGCGCGATCGCCGTGCTCGAGGCGGTCGTGATCCTCGTCGCGGGAATCGTGCTCGTGGCGAAACCCTTCGCGCACCACCTCCGGAACGCCGCGCTGCACCAGTCCACCCCGTCCCTCGACAAGACCAAGACCGGCCCGGACTCGCTGGCGGGGAAGCCTAAGCTTGCCCCCTCACAGACGGTCGTGATGGTGCTGAACGGAAACGGACAGAGCGGCGCGGCGGCGGCGACCGCGGGACAGCTGCGTCACTTCGGCTACAAGATCGGCAGCGTCGGAAACGCGCGCCGGGCCGACTACCCGAAGAGCGTGATCATGTACAAGCGCGGCTACCGGCCCGAGGCGATCCGGCTGGCCCACGCGATGCGGGTCAAGGTCGTCGGCCCGCTGGACGGCATCCGCCCCAAGGCGATGGGCCGCGCGGACGTCGCCTACGTCGTCGGCACCTCCTAGCGACGGCGCCGCAGCCGTAGAAAGACCTCAACGCTGAAGCGGTAGGGAGAGTGCCGGAGCACGTCGTGCCCGACGATCGTCAACTCGTGCTCTGCGAGCATCCGCTGCACCTCGCCCCAGGTCGCGCGGTAACCGCGAAAAGAGGCGCGGGACGAAGGCCGGTTCGTGAGGGCCGATACGACCGGGACGGCAACGTTCCGGGCCTGCCGCCAAAGTCGAGGTACCAGGCCCTCGCCCAGAACCGGTAGGTGGACGAATGCCTCTCCGCCCCGCTCGAGGATCCGGGCGAACTCCGCGAGGTACCTCGAAAGGAGCTCCCGGCTCGGGAGGTGCTGCAGGACGAGGTAGCAGACGATCGTGCCGGCACTGCTCGAGGCAACCGGCGCGAGATCCATTCCACTCGTCTGCTCGAATACGACATTCCCGAGACCGCGCGCGCGAGCTCGTTCTTCTGCCCTGGCGATCATTCGGGGCGAGACGTCCACCGCGATGACCCGATCGAAGCGATCGGCAAGGTGAGGCGTCATCCGCCCCGAGCCGCAACCGACCTCCACGCACGTTCCCCCGCGTGGATCGGCTCCGAGGCGGCCGAACAGGGCCATGAGCTCATCCTCGGCCCGCTCGGGATCGCCGACGTAGAGGCGCTCGTCGAGATCGGCGATCGCATCCCATGCGCTTCGCATCTCGTGTGCGGTTCGGTTCATCTAGCCGCAAGCCCTACGGCGGAGCCCGCGCGTATCCGAATCGAACGGATCGAGCTCGAACGAGCGCGTGAGAAACGCACAGGCGGCCCTGCGATCGTGGGTGTCGAGCTCGAAGGAACCGAGCTCGTACCAGGTGTGGGGGTTCTCCGGCTGAAGCCGGACCGCGCGGGCATAGGCACGCTCGGCGTCGTCGAGCCGCCCCTGCCGCTCCCGCGCCGCGGCGAGCGCGTAGAGCGGCTCGAAGGAAAGCGGGTTCAAGGAGTTCGCCTGCTCGGCATCGGAGGCGGCGACAGCCGGATCGCGGTCGATCGCCGCGTAGGCATCCTCCGTCTTGCGGACGGAGAGCCAGGGCACGAGCAGCGAGGCCGCCGCGACGCAGGCGGCCGCCGCCGCCCACAGCGCCCAGACCGGTCGCGCAGCCGGTCTCGCGCCCCTCGCCGCCAGCACGCCGAGCACGAAGAACAGCGGCGCGCTCGTCGCGACGAAGTCCCAGTCCACGTCGACGAGCGACTGGAGGAAGTACGCGCCGGCGCCGATCGCGAGCGCGAGCCCCGCGCCTCGGGCGCGGCGGACGGCAACGACCACCGCGGCCACGATCGCGCCGGCGAGCAGCAGGAAGCCGATCACCCCGGTGTCGCTCAGCGACTGGAGCAGGAGGTTGTGCGGCTGCGTGACCGTGATCTCACTCGGCCGCTCGAGCAGGTTGACGATCGGGAACGAGCCGGCGCCGCGCCCCTCCGCCGGCGAGTGCTCGAACCCGCGCCAGGCCTCCTGCCACCACGTCCAGCGGTGGTTGGAGCTGATCGATCCGAAGCGGCCTGACTCCTGGCCGGGAACGTCGCTCGCGCTCGTGAAGTCGTGCCAGCGCGCCTCGACCCACGGGCCCGGCCCGCCCGCGCGCACGACCAGCAGGATCAGGACGAGGACCACCGCGAAGGCAACGGCTCCGAGCGTGCCCCTGACAGCGAGCCGTTTCGCCCGCTCGGAAACCGGACGGGAACGCAAGAGCACGAATGCGAGCCCACCGGCGAGCGCCGCCCCGCCGACCAGCACCGGCGCGAACAGCGCGCCGTCGTGGACGCGCGTCGCGTGGGACTGACCGTCGTCGGTGATTCCCGAGCTCGCGAAGGCGAACGCAAGCACGGGAGCGGCCGCGATCCCGGCGAAGGCGAGTGTCGCAAGCGCCTCGAACGCCGCCCCGCCCGCGAGCACCCAGGCGAGCGCTCCGAGCACGGCGATCGCGACCCCGCTCCGCGAGTAGGTCAAGACGACCGAGACGATCGCCCCGTACACGAGCACTGCGCCGGCCACCCGCTCCAGCCTGCGCCGGCCCGAGTCGGTCGCGAGCCAGAGCCCGAGCACGAGCGCGACCGTCGCGAGCAGTGCGAGCGCGTTCCAGTAGCCGACAGGAGAACGGAGCCGCGCGAACCGGCCGCCGTCGGGAAAGAGCGAAGGGATCACCTTGCCGGCGAGCGCCCAGGCGATGACCGCCCCGAGCGCGAGCGCGAGCCCGGAGGCGACGACTC
>DASWEE010000068.1:0-2648 GCA_036394915.1 Gaiellaceae bacterium
CACGCCCGCCGAGGCGGCGGCGTACTCGTCGGTGCAACGCGAGGCGCGGGCGGCGCGCGCCGGTTACGTTCACACGCTGCAGTGGTTCTGCGCGAGCGGCGTGTGCCCGACCGTCATCGGGACGATCATCACGTACCGCGACACGAGCCACATCACCGACACCTATGCGCGCCTGCTCGCCGGACCGCTCGCCGCGGCGTTGGACGCCGCCACCCGCCGATAGATCACTGCCACTGCTCAGAGGAGCCCGAATTGCCCAAAAATTCATTTCCTCCAGCCCTTTTCTCCGCGGCTGTGGGGTGTTAGAAGGAGTATGTGCTCGAGTTCCGCATTCTCGGGCCGCTCGGGGTTGACGCGGACGGCCGCAACCTTCCGCTAGGGGGACAGAAGCAGCGTGCCGTCTTGGCGCTGCTGCTTTTGCACGCCGGCGAGATCGTCTCCAGCGACAGGCTGATCGACGCGCTGTGGGGCGAGCGACCGCCGCGGACCGCGCTGACCTCGCTGCAGAACTTCGTCTCACACCTACGGAAGCTGCTCGGGAGTGAGCTGATCGCGACCAGCTCACTCGGCTACACGCTGCGCGTGCAGCCGGGCAGCCTCGATGCCGACCGGTTCCGGTGGCTTGTCGCCGAGGCTTCGGAAGCCGGCCCGGAGCGGCGCGCCACGCTCTCGCGGGAGGCGCTCGAGCTGTGGCGCGGCCCGCCGCTGCAGGACTTCGCATTCGACGGGTTCGCGCAGGCCGAGATCGCCGAGCTCGAGGATCTTCGCCTGGCCGTGCTCGAGGAGCGACTGGGCGCGGAACTCGAGCTGGGGCGGCATGGGGAGCTCGTAGGGGAGCTGACGTCGCTGGTCGCCGAGCATCCGCTCCGCGAGCGGCTTCGCGCGCATCTCATGCTCGCGCTCTATCGGGCGGGTCGTCAGGCAGACGCTCTCAACGTCTATCAGGACGCCCGAGAGGCCCTTGTCGGCGGGCTGGGCATCGAGCCGAGTCCCGCGCTCAAGCAACTGCACAGTGCGATCCTTCGCCAGGAAGCCACTCTCGACCCGGCTGCACCGCCGCCTCCGGCCGCGGATCACTACGACGAGGTCATTCGAGCTGCGCTCGGCGGACGGCTCGTCACGATGCTCGGTACCGCCGCTTGCGGCGGCGCGGCCGACAATCCACGGGTTGTCGTCGAGGGCGAGATCGCCGCGCACCTCGCGCGCGTCTTCGGCTATCCGCTCGAGGACGGTCGTGACCTGCCGCGTGTCTCGCAGTACATCGCGGTCAAGCACGGGCTCGGTCCGCTCTACGACGAGCTCCACGCACTATTCGACGAGGACTACGAACCGGGGCCTGTGCACCGGTTTCTCGCCGAGCTTGCCGGCGTGCTGCGGTCGCAGTCCGCGCCTGCGCAGCTGATCGTCACGACGGCGTACGACAACGCGCTCGAACGCGCGTTTGCGGATGTCGGCGAGGAAGTCGACGTCGTTTCTTATATCGCCGTCGGCCGCGATCGCGGGCGATTCCTGCATCTCGCGCCCGACGGCCGAACGACGGTGATCGACCTTCCGAACGCCTACGCCGAACTCTCCCTCGCAGAGCGGACCGTCATCCTGAAGATCCACGGCCAGGTCGACCGCCGTCCCGCGCGCGAATGGGAGAGCTTCGTCGTGAGCGAGGACGACTACATCGACTACCTCGTGCAGAGCGACATCGCAAGCGTGATCCCCGTAACCCTCGCGGCGCGGTTGCGTCGCAGCCACTACATCTTCCTCGGCTACGCCCTCCACGAGTGGAACCTGCGCGTCTTCCTTCATCGCATCTGGCTGGACGACGTTCGCTACCGCTCGTGGGCAATTCAGCCCGCCCCGAGCCCGATCGAGCGCGAGTTCTGGCGCCAGCAAAGCGTCGACATCTTCGACGTCGGCCTCGAGGAGTACGCGCAGTCCCTGCTCGGCCGCGTGGCGGCGCCGGCATGATCGCGCCCCCGCCGCCGAGCCCCTACAGAGGACTGGCGCCGTTCGAGGATTCGGAAACCGATGCGCGCCTCTTCTTCGGTCGCGAGCGGGAGCGGACGCTCATCCTCGCAAACCTGATGGCCTCGAGGCTCACGGTCCTCTACGGGGCGAGCGGCGTGGGCAAGAGCTCATTGCTCAGCGCCGGTGTGGCTCACGAGCTCGGAAAGACCGACAACGTCGCGGTTCTGCGCTCGTGGGCGGACGATCCGCTCGTGGCGCTCGACGCAATCGTCGACCGCGTCGAGGACGGCGGAGACCTATACGTGATCCTCGACCAGCTCGAGGAGTTCTTCGTCTATCACGGCGTCAATGGACCCGCGTCCCGGCTCGCCGCGGCGCTCGCGGGCCTGCTCGACCGCCGGAACGTCCGTGTCAGCGTCCTGCTCGGAGTCCGCGAGGAATCGCTGGCGAAGCTCGATGCCTTCAAGCCGCGCCTCCCCAACGTGCTCGCGAACTACTTCCGCCTCGAGCATCTCGACCGCGGCGCGGCCCGCGGAGCCATCACGGAGCCGCTACGCCGCTTCGAGGAGCTCGGCGGCGAGCACTGGGAGATCGAGCCGGCCCTCGTCGAGGCGGTGCTCGACGAGGTCTCGGCCGGCAAGATCGACGGCGGCGCCGCGCCGCCCGGCCGCATCGAGACGCCGTAC
>DASWEE010000069.1:0-6361 GCA_036394915.1 Gaiellaceae bacterium
GTCCTGAGCGGAGCCCGAACGAGGCCGGATGTCTTGCTACCATCCACCTTCGGCGGGCCTCTTGTCCGCCGCTTTTCTGTCCATGAAGACCTGGAACGCAAAACCCGGCGAGGTTGCTCGCGACTGGTACGTCGTCGACGCAGAGGGTCAGACCCTCGGGCGGCTGGCCACGCGCATCGCCGACACGCTGCGCGGCAAGCGCAAGCCCCAGTACACCCCGCACACCGACACGGGCGACTTCGTCGTCGTCGTGAACGCCGAGAAGATCGGCGTCACCGGCAAGAAGCTGGACGAGAAGATGTACCGGCGGCACTCGGGCTACCCGGGCGGTCTCAAGGAGCGTCCGCTCCGCGAGGAGCTCGCGCGGCGGCCGACCGAGGTGCTGCGCAAGGCCGTCAAGGGGATGCTGCCGCGCAACCGCCTCGCGCGCGCGCAGCTGCTGAAGCTGAAGATCTACGCCGGCCCCGAGCATCCCCACGAGGCACAGGCGCCCAAGCCCCTGGATCTCACATGAGCTCCGCACAGACAGAGCGAGCCCAGTACTCGGGCACCGGGAAGCGCAAGACCGCCGTCGCGCGCGTGATCCTGCGCCCGGGCGACGGAACGACCTGGTTCAACGGCAAGACGATCGAGGAGTACTTCCCGCGCCGCGCCCACCGCTCCGTCATCCTCGCGCCGCTGCAGGTCGCGGGCGTCGAGGGGACGTTCGATCTTCGTGTCCGCGTGCACGGCGGCGGGCCGAGTGGACAGGCGGGGGCCGTTCGCCACGGGATCGCCCGCGCGCTCGTCGAGGCCGACCCGGCCCTGCGCGAGCCGCTCAAGCGGGCGGGCTTCCTGACGCGCGACGCACGCATCGTCGAGCGCAAGAAAGCCGGCTTGCACAAGGCCCGCAAGGCGCCGCAGTTCTCCAAGCGCTAGGTGGCGCGCCGCTACTTCGGGACCGACGGGGTCCGCGGGGTGGTCGGCGAGAGCCTGACGCCCGAGCTCGCGGAGCGGCTCGGCCGCGCGGCGACGATCTGGTCGGGCGGCGGACGGGTGCTCGTCGGCCGCGATACGCGCGGCTCGGGTCCTGAGCTCGAGGAGGCGCTCGCACGAGGGATCGTCTCGACCGGGGGCACGGCAGTCCTCGGCGGCGTGCTCCCGACGCCGGCCGTAGCGCTCTATGCACTCGACCTGGGAGCGGTCGTCTCCGCCTCGCACAATCCGCCCGAGTACAACGGGGTCAAGCTCTTCGACGGCGACGGTGCCAAGCTCTCCGACGCGGCCGAGGAGGAGATCGAGGGCCTGCTGGACGAGGAGGGCGGAGATGGTGGAGCGGTCGAGCGCGACGACGGGGTCGCCGATCGCTACCTCGAGCATGTCGTCGATCGCTTCGGCTCGGATCTCTCAAGGCTGCGGGTTGCGGTCGACTGCGCGAATGGCGCCTTCTCCGCAATCGCTCCGGAGGCCTTCCGCCGGCTGGGGGCGGATGTGATCGCGGTCGCCAACCACCCGGACGGAAGCAACATCAACGTTGAATGCGGCGCGACAGACCTAGCGCTCCTCGCGCGCTCTGTGCGCGAGGAGCGCGTGCCCTTCGGGATCGCGTTCGACGGCGACGGCGACCGCATGATGGCGGTGGACCACGCAGGCGAGACCGTCGACGGCGACCAGATCCTCGCCATCCTCGCCCTCCATCTCGGCGTCGATCTCGTCGTGGTCACCTCGATGACGAATCTCGGCTTCCACGCCCTGATGGCCGAGCATGGGATCCGCGTGGTCACCACCGACGTCGGCGACAGGTACGTGCTCGAGGCGCTCAGGCGCGAGCGAGGCAAGCTCGGCGGCGAGCAGTCGGGTCACCTGATCTGGCTCGACGGGCACGTGACGGGCGACGGCCTCGTCTCGGCCCTGCTGCTGTGCGCCGCGCTCGAAGGCCGTCCTCTCGCCGAAGCGGCTGCGGCGATGCAGCGCTTTCCGCAGGTGAAGGAGAACGTCCCCGTCTCGACGCGAGAGCTCCCCAGGCGGCTCTCGCACGAGGTCGCGCGCATCGACAACGAGCTTGGCCGGCAGGGGCGTGTTCTCGTCCGTCCGTCGGGCACCGAGCCCGTCGTTCGGGTGCTTGCGGAGGCTGAAAGCGAGGAGGAAGCGCGGAGGCTCTGTGGTAGGATCTCGGCTCTCGTTCGACGAGAGCTCGGTAGCTGATCGCCGAAGATCAGCGCGCCGGGCTCGACGTTTTTCGGGAGGCGTTTTCCGGAAGATAGGAGGCACCGCGGATGTGCGGAATCATCGGATACGTCGGCCCGAGAGCGTCGAAGCCGCTCCTCGTCGCCGGCCTGGAGCGTCTCGAGTACCGGGGCTACGACTCGGCCGGGATCGCGCTGCTCGAGGAGGGCGGGCTGGACTACGTCCGGGCCGTGGGCAACCTCGCCGAGCTCAAGGAGGCCGCAGGCGGCAACCACTCCGGCGCGACGACCGGGCTCGGGCACACCCGCTGGGCGACGCACGGCCGGGTCTGTGAGGAGAACGCCCATCCGCTGACCGGCTGCGACGGCGCCAAGATCGCGATCGTGCTCAACGGGATCGTCGAGAACTACCGCGAGCTCAAGACCTCCCTCCAGGCCGACGGCCACCAGTTCAGCTCCGAGACCGACGCGGAGGTCGTCGTCCACCTGATCGAGCGCCACTACGAGGGTGATCTCGCGGCAGCCGTGCGCGCGGCGTACCGCGAGCTCGAGGGCCACTTCGCCTTCGTCGCCATCCACCGCGACCACCCCGACATGCTCGTCGGCGCGAGGCTGCAGTGCCCGCTCGTCGTCGGGCTGGGGACGGACGAAACCTTCCTAGCCTCGTCCATCGCCGCGTTCCTGACCGAGACGAGGCGCGTCCAGCTGATCGAGGACGGCGAGGTCGTCTCGATCACGCCGGAGGGCGCCACCTTCTACAGCGTCGAGGACGGCGAGCTCGAGCACCGCGACACGATCGAGGTGGACTGGGACATCGAGAGCGCCGAGAAGGGCGGCTACGAGACCTTCATGCTCAAGGAGATCTACGAGCAGCCGGACTCCGTCCGGGAGACGGTCGGCGACCGGGTTCGACGCGGCCGCCTCGAGCTGGAGGAGCTCGAGCTGGACGAGGAGCAGATGCGGAACCTGCGCCGGATCGTGATTGTCGCCTGCGGCACCGCCTACCACGCGGGCGTGGTCGGGCGCTACGCGATCGAGGAGTGGGCGCGGATCCCGGTCGAGCCGGACATTGCCAGCGAGTGGATCTACCGGAATCCGGTGCTCTCGAAGGACACGCTCGTGATCGGCATCTCCCAGTCGGGCGAGACCCGCGACACCGTCAACGCGATGAAGCTCGCGCGCGAGCGCGGGGCGCGCACGCTCGCGATCACGAACCTGATGGGGACGCAGATCACACGCGAGGTCGACTCCGTCCTGTATACGCGCTGCGGGATGGAGGTCTGCGTGGCAGCCTCCAAGACCTTCACGGCCCAGGTCGCGCTCCTGTACCTGATCGGGCTCAAGCTCGCCCAGGTGCGGAAGACGATGGATCCGGAAGAGCTCGAGTTCATCCTCGACCAGGTGCACGAGCTGCCGGACAAGCTCGCCGAGTTCCTCGACGCAAGCCATCCGATCGAGGAGATTGCCCAGCGCTTCTACAACGAGCCCTTCTTCCTTTATCTCGGCCGTCACATCGGCCTGGCGGTCGCACTCGAAGGCGCGCTCAAGCTGAAGGAGATCTCTTACATCCCGACCGAGGCCTACTCCGCGGGGGAGATGAAGCACGGGCCGATCGCGCTGCTCGAGCAGGGAACTCCGGTGGTCGTGGTCGCGACCAACATCCACGTCTACGACAAGATCGTGTCCAATATCCAGGAGACGAGAGCCCGCGGCGCGCACGTGATCGCGATCGCGACCGACGGGAACGAGGACATCCAGCACCATGCCGACGACGTCATCTACGTCCCGCGCACGCCCGCGTTCCTGCAGGCTGTCCTCGCGGTCGTTCCGCTGCAATTGCTCGCGTACCGGATCGCGCGGCTCCGCGGCCTGAATGTGGATCAGCCGCGGAATCTGGCGAAGACCGTTACCGTCGAATAGATCCGGCGCCAACCAACGCCTTCGGGCGTACGTCTAAACGGACGTGGGGAGGAGGCCGTTGGCCGCGAAGGCGTTTGCAGCGGCCGCCGTCGGGGCGGTCGCTCTTTTGGCAGCCGGATCCGCACAAACGCGCCCGCAGGTCTCGGCCGGTCCGCTCGGTGTCACCGGCGACGGTACCACGAACTACCTGGTCAGGCTGAACGCGAAGAACCTACGGCCCTTGCCGGGGCAGCGGCTGGAACTGGGCCCGTGGGGCGGGGACTGGGCCTATTCGCCGGACAAGGCAACGCTCGCCGTGGAGCTTCAGAGCGTGACCACCGACCCAAGCACCGAACCCACGTCCTCATTCCGGTTCGTCAGCGTCGCGTCGCTCGCTCCCAGCGGCGATCTCTCCCTCGGGTCGGGGTACACGTATGGAGCCTTCTGGCCTGCGCCCGACAGGCTGATCGCGATCGTCGGGCACTGCTGCCGGCTGCCGGCCGAAGTCGTCGTCGTCGATCCCCTTGCAATGCGCGTGCTCGATCGGAGCCGCCTGGCTGAGGGCAACCCACTCTGGGTCCGCCGCGGCGGCGATCGCCTCGTCGTCATGTCCGTCCCCGCCGCGCGGATCGGGCCGGTGGCGCTGACTGCGATCGACGCTCGCGGGGCCGCCCGCACTCTGACGCTCGATCGAATCGACGGCGGGTTCGAGCCCATGGGCGCCGAGTCCCAGCTCGGTTACAAGTCGGTCGCACCAGGCCTCGCAGTCAAGCCAGACGGATCGCGGGCGTTCGTCGTCTCGCCGAACGGCCTCGTCGCCGACGTCGACCTGCAATCACTGTCGGTGGCGTATCACTCGCTCGGGATCGGCCGCACCGTTGCAGCCGTGAACAAGCGACCGGTGGAGAGCGTGAGCCGCATGGCTCGCGTCTTGCCAAACGGGTTTCTCGCCGTGACCGGCTGGGAGGATCATCCGTACACGGACAGCGGGGGCGGCGAGCACACGCAATACATCCGGGCCGGGCTCGCGCTCGTCGACACGAGCACCTGGGCGACGACGATCGTCGACGACTCGACCGACTGGTTCGCCATCGCGGGTAACACGTTGCTCGCCACCGGCTCACGGGGCCACACGCCCGGATACACGACCACAGTGGGCGCCACGCCGGCTCCGATGCCTCCCGGAGCAGGCCTCACCGGGTACTCGCTCGGCGGGACACCTCGCTTTCACCGCTTCAAGGACGGAGAGGTCCTCCCCTTGCAGATCTACGGCAATCGCGCGTTCGTCTACGTCGACGGATCCGAGCCGGACCTGCTCAAGGTCGTCGACATTCGCAGCGGCAAGATCGTCGGGACGCGCGCCGAAACGACTCTGCCCTGGATCCTGCAGGGCGCGTCCTCGGTCAGCCGTTAACTAACTCGCCCGCTCGTGATCTGGCCTGGCTAAGGTCACCGTGGTCGTGCTGGACAGGATCGGCGATGGTCTCTGGATGGCGTTCCAGATGGCCTGGGAGGTCTGGTGGGCGCTCGTGCTCGGCTTCATGCTCTCCGGGGTCGTCCAGGCGTGGGTGCCGCGCTCGCGGATGGAGCGGGCGCTCGGCGGGAGCGGCCTGCGCTCGGTGGCGCTGGCGACAGGGCTGGGGGCGGCCTCCTCGTCCTGCAGCTACGCCGCGACCGCGATTGCGCGCTCGATGTTCCAACGGGGGGCGAGCTTCGCGGCCGCGATGGTGTTCCAGTTCGCGTCCACGAACCTCGTGTTCGAGATCGGAATCGTGATGTGGATCTTCATCGGGTGGCAGTTCACGCTCGCGGAGTTCGTCGGCGGCATCTTCCTGATCGCCCTGATGTGGCTCGGGACCCGCCTCTTGATCACTCGCCGCCTCGAGGCCGAGGCGCGCCGCCATGCTGAAGCCGCCCAGGCGGGGCACCAGCATGCGACGGCGGTATCCGAGGGGATCTCCTGGCGCGAGCGGCTGACCTCGGTCTCCGCGTGGTCGGACGTCGCGCACAACTTCCGGGGCGACTGGGAGATGCTCTGGAAGGAGATCGTCGGCGGGTTCGTGATCGCCGGGTTCATCGCGCTGCTACCGGCATCGTTCTTCAACGACCTGTTCGTGACCGACGCGCCGAGCGGGCTGCGCCTGGTCGAGAACGTGATCGTCGGCCCGCTCGTCGCGGTGATCTCCTTCGTCTGCTCGGTCGGAAACGTGCCGCTCGCCGCGGTGCTCTGGGCCGGCGGGATCTCGTTCTCGGGCGTGATCGCCTTCATCTACGCCGACCTGATCGTGATCCCGATC
>DASWEE010000070.1:0-32513 GCA_036394915.1 Gaiellaceae bacterium
CCCCGACTGTTTGGTGGCCCATTAGTGGCCTAAACACCTCCGCGGCCTCCGATTCCTGGGCCTCGAAGCCGGGTGAGCATCAGTACTCCTGCATCGGCTACGGCGAAGCACCATAGGGCGGCCGCTCTTGGTGATAGCGTCTCTCGCTCCGAGGCGACATGAGGATGCAGCGGAATAGCTTCTCGAGGCGATTGGGGTCGATCGCAGGCCTTCTGCTGGCGCTCGCCCTGGCCGCGGTGCTCGCCGGTAGCGCTCCCTCGAAGGCCGGCGGGAGCGTGCTCTCGGCGCGGGACGCTTCCGCGGATCTCTCGCTCACGCTCACGCACTCGCCCGAGCCCGCGAAGGCCTACGACACGGTCGTCTACGGGATGAACGTGACCAACACTGGGCCGAATGCGGCGACGAACGTCGGGATCGCGGTCAGTCCCGTGGCCGGGGAGTTCGTCTCCAGCTCGTCATGCCAGCCGCCCAGCTCTGGGCCGATCCTCTGCAGCGTCGGGACGATCCAGCCCGGGTCGTCGGTCGCGATCAACTACTCGTTCCGGGTCCACCCGGGTGGGGGGCTCACCAGCGCTTCCGTCATGTCCAGCGTGTCCGACCCGGACACGAACAACAACCAGGCTGCGGACGTCACGAACGTCCTACCCCGGGAGGAGGACCTCGGCGTCGGCATCAGCGGCATACCCGATCCGGCGCTCGTGGGACAGCAGTTCTCGTTCGAGGCCGTCGTCACCAACGGGGGCCCGGACGACGCGTACAGCCCTCCGAGCGGCGACGGAGTCGTCCTCGAGATCACGCTCCCGCCCTCGCTCCAGGTCGTTTCCGTCACACCAGGCCAGGGGGTCACACCTCCGTTCTGCATCAACACGTACGCGAGCAACGGGAAGGTCGTCTGCAAGTTTCCGACGCTGATCCGCGATCAGAGCGTCGCCGCCGACGTGCACGTGACTTCGCCCGACCGACAGGTCATGTCCGCGAGCGCAACGGTCACCAGCAACGGGTACGCCGAAGACCCGAATCCCGCGGACAACTCAGCGTCGGGAAGCGAGACGATCATCCGCGGCTACACGCTCACGGTCACGAGAGTCGGAACAGGCGCCGGGACGGTCTCCAGCAACGTTCCCGGGATCGAATGTGGACAGACGTGCTCCGCACCCTTCGCCTCGGGCTCGCAGGTCACGCTGACGGCGACCCCGGCGGGAGGCTCGTTCCTCGCCGGCTGGGGCGGCGACTGCAGCGGCGTCAACTTCACCTGCACGTTCACGATGGACCGGGACCGGGGCGTCAGCGCCGATTTCACGGCCTACAGCACTCCGCCGCCTCCACCTCCGCCACCGCCTCCACCTCCGCCACCGCCGCCGGGGCCCCCGCCGCCTCCGCCGCCTCCGCCGGGGCCCCCGCCACCACCTCCACCTCCGCCACCGCCGCCTCCTCCGCCACCTCCGGCGGCGTTCTGCCTGGTGCCCGACGTGGTCGGCCTGACCGAAAGGGCTGCGAAGGCCGCTATCAAGGATGCGGCCTGCACGACCGGGCGCATCACGCGCAAGTACTCGAAGGCCAGGCCGAAGGGACGTGTCCTCGCTCAGCGTCCGGGCGCCGACTTCGTCGTCTCGGTCGGCACGAAGGTGAACCTGACGATCAGCAAGGGCCGGAAGCCCCGGCCCCGCGGGCACTAGCCTTTGACGACTCCCAGCGGAACCAGCTGGACGACCCGCCGGGCGAGCCCGGCTCGCTCGACGATCTCGACGACGCGCTCGACGTCCTTGTAGGCGAACGGCGCCTCCTCGGCGAGCCCTCGGTTCGAGGGAGAGCGAACGACGATGCCCTGCGCCTCGAGCTGGCGGCGAAGCTCCGCACCGTCGATCTTCTTGCGTGCGCCGGTGCGACTCATGAGCCTGCCCGCGCCGTGACACGTCGTGCCGAACGAGCGCTCCATCGAGCCCGGCTCGCCCGCGAGCACGAAGCTGCTCGTTCCCATGCTTCCCGGGATGAACACCGGCTGTCCGACGTCCCGATAGGCAGCGGGGATCTCGTCCGATCCTCTGGGGAAGGCCCGGGTCGCCCCTTTGCGATGGACGAGCACGTCGCGCCCCCCGTAGCGCTCGACCTTGGCGACGTTGTGCGCCACGTCGTAGACCTGCCTGGTGTCGACGGCCTCGTTCTCGCCGAGCACGTCTCGAATCGATTCCCTGACGCGATGGGCGATCGCATGGCGGTTGGCCCAGGCGAAGTTCGCCGCGGCCGCCATCGCCGCCAGGTAGGCACGACCTTCCTCCGAGGATGCGGGAGCGCAGGCGAGCTGGCGGTCGGGCAGCTCGATCCCGTAGCGCGAGATCGCCGCGTCCATCTGCTTGACGTAGTCCGTGCAGACCTGATGGCCGAGGCCACGCGAGCCCGAGTGAATGAGCACCGTCACCTGGCCCTCCGCGAGGCCGAAAGCATCCGCCGCCGAGGCGTCGAAGATGCGTGCTACACGCTGGACCTCGACGAAGTGGTTCCCCGAGCCGGCCGTTCCGACCTGGCCTGCGCCGCGGCCGCGCGCGCGTTCCGAGACCGCCGACAGGTCGGCTCCCTCGAGGCGGCCGCGAGACTCCGTCCGCTCGACGTCCTCGTCGGTGCCGAATCCATGGGTCGCGACGAGAGCGGCCGGCCCTTCGAGCAGAATGCGGTCGAGCTCGGCTCCCTGGAGCTTGACCGGCCCGCCTCGCCCGGCACCCGCGGGAATCCTGCGCGACAACTCGTGCACGAGCGCCTCTCGACGCCCACCGAGCTCGTCTGCCGAGAACGGCGCGGCCAGCAGGCGCACGCCGCAGTTGATGTCGTAGCCGACGCCGCCGGGTGAGACGACTCCGTCCGGAAGCTCCGTGGCGGCCACGCCGCCGACCGGGAACCCGTAGCCCTGGTGGATGTCGGGCATCGCGAGCGCTGCCTCCACGATTCCCGGCAGGGTGGCGACGTTCTGAAGCTGGTCGAGCGACTGGTCGCTCTCGATCGCCGCGAGCAGCTCCTCGTCGGCGAAGACACGCGCGGGGACGCGCATGTCGGGGCGGGCGTCGCTGGGGATCTCCCATAGCGTCTCGTCGACGCGCCGAAGCTCAGACATCGAGCACGACCCGGGCACGCCAGCTACCGTCGACGGGCTCGAGCTCCAGCCCGTGGTATGTGACCGCCTTGACGAGTGGGGGAGGGGAGCCGCTACGGCCCTCGACAACAGTTCTCGCCTCGGATGGACTCAATTCGATGTCGGCCAGCCGCGCGGGCACGAACGCCTCCGTCTCGGCCAGGAAGACCAGCTCCTGCAGCCAGTCGGCGAGCAGGATGGCTCTGTCCCTGCCCTCGACGCGTAGCCTGCGCGTGAGCGGCATTCCGGCCGCCTCACCGTCGAGCAGCTCGGCGAAGGCGGCGAGTGCCTCGGCAAACACGCCCTCCTCGCTCTCCGCTTCGACCTCGAGCTCGAGCTCGCCGGTGTGCTCGACCCAGCGGTACATCACCGGAACACGTCTGCGCCGCAGCCCATCACGAGCGCCGCCGGAACGTCACGATCTTCGACCCCGCGCAGAGACGCGTGGGAGAGATCGACTTCGACCTCGTCCCAGGCCTCGAGCCCGAGCGCTGCCGCCCCCTCGCCTGCCCCGATCTGGAGCAGGGACGAAGGATCGATGACGTTGCGCCTGCCGGCTTCGCGGCGGGCGATCCCCTCGAGCTCGCGCAGCTCCTCGAGCGGGTCGATGCGGGCGTTCGAATCGGAGCCGATACAGAGGTTGATTCCGCGCTCGCGGATTCGGGAAACGGGTACGTAGCCGTCGCCGAGGTTCGCCTCGGTCGTCGGGCAGACGCAGATCCGAGCCTTGGCGCCGGCGACGAGGTCGAGCTCGCGGTCGTTTGCGTGCGTGGCGTGGACGATCGTCGTCAGCGGCCCGAGACAACCGGTGTCGGCGAGCACCTCGATCGGGCGCCGGCGATGCTCGGCCAAGGACTCCTCGATCTCGCGGGGCTGCTCGTCGGCGTGGACGTGGAGGACGAGCCCATGCTCCTCCGCATACCGGCCGATCTCCTTGAGCCAGTCCCGCGGACAGGCGCGCACAGAGTGGGGGGCGAGGCCGACCCGGAGGCCGTCCACCTGGAGCTGCTCGACCTGGCCCAGGTAGTCGGCGACCGACGCCTGCCGGAAGCGCTCGAGGCCGCCGCGGGCGTACGCGGTGAGCAGGAGCACGAGCGCGATCCCGGCCTCGGCCGCCGCCTCTGCCGCCGCGCGCGCCTCGCCGAGGCCGAGATAGTGGAACTCTCCGACGGCGGTGTAGCCGCCGGCGCGTAGCTCGCGGTAAGTCTGCTCGTACTCGGTACGTATCGTCTCGGGCGTCTGGTGCTCCGCGAGCGCGAGCATGGCGTCGCGCCACGACCAGAAATCGGCGCCCTCCTGCGAGCCGTGGAGCGCGCGCTGGAACGTGTGGCTGTGCGCGTCGACGAAGCCGGGAAGGGTCAGCGCTTCGGGCACGCCCCGCATCGTCACAGTTCTGACGCCGTCTCGTTTCCCACCTGCGCGAATTTCGCGGATATGCTCGCAGTGGGGCGGAGGATGGTGGCCCCGGGCACGGTGGAACTATCCTTGGGCCGATGGTCTCGCGCGCCGTTCCCGCACCGCTCACGCACATTCCGAACGCGCTTACGCTGCTGCGGCTGGCGCTGATCCCGCTCTTCGTCGCCCTCGTGCTCGCTTCGGACGGCGGCCACAGCTGGGCAGCGGCGATCGTCTTCGGCGCCGCCGGGATCACCGACCAGATCGACGGGTGGCTGGCTCGCCGCTGGCACGTCGAGTCCGAGTTCGGCAAGGTCGCCGACCCGCTCGCCGACCGCCTGATGATCGACGCCGCCGTGCTGCTGCTCTTCGTCGCCGACCGGCTCCCCTGGGCTGCGCTCCTGATCCTGGCCAGGGACGTCGCGCTGGTCGGCGGGTACAAGCTCGTCGTCCCTCGCGGCTACGACTTCTCCGTCAGCTTCCTCGGCAAGCTCGCCACCTGGGTCCTCTACGCCGCGATTGGCCTGGTGCTTGCGACGCACAAGGGGACGGACTGGCCGCTGTGGATCTTCTGGGTCGGCTTCGGTCTCGCGGTCGTCGCCGGCGCCGTCTACATCTTCTCGGCGCTCAGGGAGGTGAAGCAAGCGTGAAGGCGGTCGTGATGGCGGGCGGGGAGGGGACGCGCCTGCGGCCGCTGACCTCCAACCAGCCGAAGCCGATGGTGCCGATCGTCGGCAAGCCGTGCATCGAGCACATCCTCGAACTGCTGATGAAGCACGGCCTGGAGGACGTCGTGATCACGCTCGCCTTCCTGCCGCAGGCGATTCGAAGCTACTTCGGCGACGGCGAGGCACTCGGGATCTCGATCGACTACTCGGTCGAGGAATCTCCGCTCGGGACGGCGGGATCGGTCAAGCTCGCCGCCGGCGACCTCGACGAGACGATCCTCATCATCTCCGGCGACGCGCTCTGCGACATCGACCTGACCTCGCTGATCGAGTTCCACCGCGAGCGCGAAGCGGCCGTGACGATCGGGCTCAAGTCGGTCGCGAACCCACTCGAGTTCGGCATCGTCGTGACCGATGAGGAGGGACGAATCGAGCGCTTCCTCGAGAAGCCGTCCTGGGGCCAGGTGTTCTCGGACACGATCAACACGGGGATCTACGTGCTCGAGCCGGAGGTGCTACGGCACATCCCGGCCGACAGGCCGTACGACTTCTCCAAGGAGCTGTTCCCGCTTCTGCTCGAGATGGGTCGACCGCTCTACGGCTACGTCGCCGACGGCTACTGGCAGGACGTGGGCGACCTCGGCCAGTACGCACAGGCGAACTTCGACGCGCTCGACGGCCTCGTCCAGCTCGACATCCCTGGCCTGCAGCTGCGCGGGAACATCTGGCTGAGCGAGAGCGCGGAAGTGGACGACATCGACGCGATCGAGGCGCCCGCGTTCATCGGCAACTACTGCCGCGTTGCCGCCCAGGCGACGGTGGGCGCCTACTCCGTGCTCGGGGCCAACGTGACCCTTCGAGAGCGCGCCCGCACGACCCGCTCGGTGATCGATGTTTCCACCCACGTCGGGCGCAGTGCCCTGATCGAGGGGGCAATCGTGGGCCGCTCGTGCGACATCCGCTCGAACGTCCGGATCCACGAGGGTGTTGCGATCGGCGACGAGGTCACGATCGGCGAGGAGAGCGTCGTGATGCCGAACGTCCGCATCTACCCGAACAAGGAGGTCGAGTCGGGGGCGCAGATCCACGAGAGCCTGATCTGGGAGTCGCGGGCCTCGGCGCGGCTGTTCGAGAAGGACCTCGTCTCGGGCCTCGTCGACGTCGACTTGACGCCGGAGATCGCCGTGCGGCTGGCGGCCGGTCTCGGCACCGTCCTCGAGCGGGGCGTCAACGTGGTCTCCAGCCGCGAGGCCTCGCCGGCGACACGGATGATCCAGCGGGCGATGATCACCGGGCTCAACTCGACCGGGCTCAACGTCGCCGACCTGCGTGTGCTCCCCGCTGCCGTCGGGCGTCATCTCGTCAAGGCGCACGGGTACGGGGCGGGGTTCCATGTCGGAACGAGCAGCGCCGACCCGGAGCTCGTCCAGATCCGGTTCTTCGAGCAGTCGGGCATCCAGCTGAGCCCCGCGCGCCAGAAGGAGATCGAGAAGCACTACTTCCGGCACGACTTCCGCCGCGCCCCTCATCACGAGGTCGGAGACCTCGACTACCCGGCGCGTGTCCGCGAGGCCTACGCCGAGGACCTGCTGGCCGGGCTCGACGTCGAGGCGATTCGCGAGCGCCGGTTCCGCATCGTCGTCGACTACGGCTACTCGGCCTCGTCGTTCGTGCTGCCGGTCCTGCTCGGCCCGCTCCGCGTGGAGTCGGTCTCGGCGCACGGGACGCCGACGGCAGAGGCATCCGCGGGCGCTGCGGAGCTCCGGGAGACGATCGGCCAGGCGAAGCGGCTCGTCCGGGCGGTCGGCGCCGATCTCGGCGTCGTCTTCGACCGCGCCGCCGAGCGCCTGTACCTGATCGACGAGCAGGCCCGGGAGATCCCGGTCGACCAGGCGCTCCTGCTCTTCGTCCGGCTGCTCGACACGGAAGGGCGGCAGGGGAAGCTCGCGTTCCCGATCACGGTCACGAGCCAGGTGGACACGCTGCTCGAGGGCAGCGAGCTGGAAGTGATCCGAACGCCGGCCTCGCTGGCCGAGCTGACGAAGGCAGCGGCGGAAGAGGGCGTCATCTTCGCCGGCGCGGTCGGGGGCGGCTACGTGTTTCCGGAGTTCCTGCCCGCCTATGACGCGATGGCGAGCCTGTGCAAGCTCCTGGAGCTGCTTGCGCCGCTGGAGCAACCGCTCTCGAAGCTCGTAGCCGAGCTGCCGGCGTCGACGCTCGTCCATAGACAGCTGCCCTGCGCGTGGGCGCTCAAGGGGCTCGTCATGCGCGTGCTGTCGGAGCGCCTGAAAGACCGCGAGCTCGATCTCCTGGACGGCGTCAAGTTCTTCGACGAGCGGGGCTGGGCCCAGGCGCTGCCCGATCCGGACGAGCCGGTCCTGCACCTGTACGCGGAGGGAAGGACCGAGGAAGAGTCGAACGAGCTCGAGGAGGAGCTGCGCGCGCTGGTCGAGGACGTCGTAATGCAGGGGCAGGAGACCGAGGCTCGAAGGTAGAATCTCAACTTCAGGTTGACCCCTGGAGGAAAGGCACCCCTTGAGCCACGTCTACTGCCCTGAATGCGGGTTCCAGAACCCGGAAGCCGCCAACTACTGCTCGAAGTGCGGCGCGCTGCTCGTCAAGGAGGAACCCGGCGACGAGACGACGCTGGCGTACACGCCCGAGGACGAGGACGAAGCATCGGCCACGCTCGAGGACGTGGGGATCAAGGGGCCGGCGCTCGTCGTCCGCTCGGGCGGCGGTAGAGCGGGGGAGACCTTCCACCCTGCGGGCGAGCGCACGGTGATCGGCCGCTCGCCGGACTGCGAGATCTTCCTCGACGACGTGACCGTCTCCCGAAAGCACGCCATCCTGATCGAGCGCGACGGCTCGTTCTTCATCCAGGACGAGGGCAGCCTCAACGGCACCTTCCTGAACCGTCACCGGATCGAATCCGCCCAGCTCGAGGACGGCGACGAGGTCCAGATCGGCAAGTACCGGCTCACCTTCCTGAACCGATGAGCGCGACGACAGAGACCAAGAGAGCAGACGAGCCGCTGACGATCGGGACGGTCTGCAGCCGGCTTCAGGGCGAATTCCCGGACATCTCGATCTCGAAGATCCGCTACCTCGAGGACCAGGGTCTCCTGAAGCCACGCCGGACGCGCGGGGGCTACCGCCTGTTCGACGAGGACGACGTCGAGCGTCTGCGCACGATTCTCCGGCTCCAGAGGGACGAGTTCCTGCCGCTGCGGGTGATCCAGCAGGAGCTGGCCACGCCCTCGGGAAAGCTGCGCCGCCGCAGGCGCCCGATCGGCCTCACCGAGGAGGACGAGCTGCCGCTCGCCGAGCTGTGCAAGCGCGCGGGGATCGGCGAGGAGGTCGCGCGAGAGCTGGAGGAGTTCGGTCTGCTCGAGCCGCGCGGCAGCGGCAAGGAGAAGCGCTACGGCGAGAGCGACGTCGAGATCGCCGGCGCGTGCGCGAAGCTCGCGCGCTTCGGGATCGCGCCGCGGAACCTCCGCCGCTTCCGGACGTCGGCGGGCCAGGAAGCGAGCGTCGTCGAGCAGCTGGTGGGGCCGGCGCTCCGGTCCCGCAACCCCGAGCGCCGCAAGGCGGGGATGGAGGATCTCCAGTCGCTCGCGAGCCTCGCCCAGGAGCTGTCGCAGCTCCTCTTCTGGCGCGACCTGCGCCATGTCGTGCGCAGGTAGATGCCGGTCGACCTGAAGGCGAGGATCCGAGACGTCCAGGACTTCCCGACACCTGGAATCGGCTTCAAGGACATCATGCCGCTGCTCGCCGACGCGAAGGCGCTGCGGGAGGTGGTCGACCGGATGGGCGAGTGGGCGGCCCCCCGGCGGCCGCAGGTCGTCGTCGGGGGCGAGGCGCGTGGGTTCTTCTTCGGCGCCGCGCTCGCGTACAAGCTCGGCTGCGGGTTCGTGCCCGCCCGCCGGCCGGGGAAGCTTCCGCTCGAGACGATCAGCATGGAGTACGCCCTCGAGTACGGCTCCAACGTGCTCGAGCTCCAGGCCGACGCGATTCGAGGTGGTGCGAGCGTGCTCGTCCACGACGACGTGCTGGCGACGGGAGGGACCGCAAGGGCGATGGCCGAGCTCGTCGAGCAGCTCGGCGGCAAGGTCGTGGGATTCGCGTTCCTGATCGAGCTGACGTTCCTGAACGGCCGTTCGCAGATCCCGGGCTACGACGTTCTGTCGCTGATTCAGTACTGAAGCGCGCGTTTCACGTCCGCGCAGGCGCGCACAATTGGGTGATGTACGACCCGCTGAGGACGCGCTACGTGCTGTCGTGTCCCGAGCTCGGGGAGGCCACGGTGACGCTGTCGGACTTTCGCCGGCTCGAGCGCCTGCCCGGGACCGCCCACCCCGCGTTGTTCCAGATCACGTTTGCCTGTCGCTGCGGCGGCGAGCATCCGGGCCTCGTCTCCCACGACGAGCTGGACTGGGCTCCACTGGGGCTCGAAGCGGGGCCGTTCGTCGATCTGATGACCGACGGCGTGGGGGAGGCGGGCTCCGAGCTGGCCGAGCTCGCCGCCGGCCGCATCCGCTGCGGAGAGTGGCCCTGGAGCTTCTTCTGCTACCTCGAGGGCAGGTCGCGGCCGGTGTTTCCGTCCTCGTTCTCGCTCCTCGCTCCCGGCACGACGGCGGGTCTCCTCGGGCTCGCCGTGCGCTGCCCTGATTGCGCGAGTCAGTCGATCAACCTCGTCTCGCGTGAGCACGTCGACCTGCCGTTCCACAACGACCGCGAGATCGGCGTCGTCGAGCACGTCTTCGAGGCCGACGCCGAGCGGGCGCTCGAGCAATTCCGTGTCGAGCTCTATTCGAGCCACTTCGACACGCGCCGGCTCGCGCTGTAGCCCGGGTTGGTTTTACGGCAGCGGGGAACAACCTCGACGAGGTGATCACATGTATGGATTGACACGAGCAAGCATGACGCTGATCGGCGCCGGCCTGGCCGGCCTGCTCGTCTGGATCGGGACTCAGATCGACGCCGGCACGACGGGCGGTTACTGGGCCGTCTACGGCCTGATCGCCGGAGCCGGGCTCGTCATGGCGCTCTCGCAGCTGCTCGGAGGCTGGACGAAGTGGGGGTGGCCGCGCGTGTCGCTGCACGTCTTCCTCGTCGGCTTCCTGCCGGTTCTGATCGCTGTCGGGTGGGTGGTCCTTGCCGCGCAGCCGCATGCGAACTGGTTCCAGAGCCACATCAACAGCTGGTCCGGCTCGATCGGGCTCGGCGGTCTCGTCGGCGACCTGAAGGAATACGTCGCCGTGCTCGCGTTCGGTCTCGGGCTCGTGTTCGGCTTCGTCTTCGACACGACCGGGCCGCGAACCGAGCCGTTGCTGCGCAGACGGCGGCCGGCCGCTGAACCCGCGGCTCCACCGGCGGCGGTGGCAACGGACGGCGGAACGGCGATCGAACGGCGGCGGGCTACGCCGGAGGCAGGCGCTCCGGTCGCCCGGCATCGGATGAGGCTGCGCCGGCGCGAGCGGCAGGCCGAGACGTCGCGCCGAACCTAGCGGCGGAGCTCTTCCTCGCCGTAGATCCGCACGTAGAGGAAGATCGCGGCGGCGGCAATCGCCGCGAGGATGAACGACGTCGCCTTTGAGATCCCGATCGCGAGCAGTCCGAGCCAGATGAAGAGGCCGAGGCCGAAGCCCCACAGGAACGACGCGACGCCGTGATCGATGCTCGGAGGGCGGGGAAGGTGATCCATCTTCTCGAGCCCGATCCTAACGGCACCCGGACGCTCGAAAAGAAGTCTTCGCAAAATGCGACCTTTGCTTCCCCGGGGGCCTTGAAAGTCTCCGGACAGCCCTCTAGTGTCCGCGGTGCGCCGAGTACCGATCGCAAGTAGGTCGAAGCTCAACGCGGGAGCCGTACGTGCAAGCGGAAAGCTAACGCGAGGAGTGGACGAAAGCGAAACGGGCTCGGCGAATTTATGGTCCCAGGCCGGCACACGAGAACAGACGTTATGTCAAGCTGGAGAATGTCGAGACGTTTCGTGGGGGCCGCCCTCCTCGCCGTCCTGATCGTCTCCGCAGCGGCGTGTGGCGGCGGCGCGAAGCAAAGCGCCCCGCGGCGCGCGTACGGCTCAGACAGCTCGGGAACCCGCAGTTACACCCCGAACTACGGCATCGGGATAGCGAAGACCCGCTCCACTCCGGCCGGCGCCCGCGGCTGGCTGACGATCGAGAACCACTCCAGCAGCGAGACCTCCTGCCTCGTCGACGGCTACTTCAACACCCCTTTCCGGATCGGCGTCGGCAACCAGATCGCCGTTCAACCGGAGGGCTCCGGGGCGATCGACTGGGTCGCCTGCGGCGGCGACGTCTCGAAACGGGGCTTTCCGGGCGCGGTTTCGATCAGCGGGCTCGGATGGCAGCCCGGCCGGCCGAACCTCACGGTCACGTTCCTGGGCGACAGCTTTACGGTCGCCGCCGGCTGATGGCGAAGAAGCTGCGCTGCCTGCTCGGCCTGCACAGCTGGGTCGAGCGCGTCCGCGAGGGCGAGCGGTACTACGAGTGCCGGCATTGCGGCAAGTACCACGAGACCGCGTGGGCGATCTTCAGGTATCCGGGCTCGCGCCCGTAGCCTCAGCGACAGCACGCCGATTCGTGCGCGATGCCGGAAACGGGTATGTTTTCCGCGAGGATGGGCACCGGGGAGCAGACAGCGGCCAGATGACGGTCCTCAACGAGGAACTCCTCAACTACGACGACCTGAAGCAGTTCATCGAGGAAGCCGAACAGGCAGGCTCGGTGGCGCTGGCCGAGGTGACCGATCTGATCGAGGCACACGGTCTCGATCCGATCGAGGTCGACGCGCTCTATCGCGAGCTCGAACAGCGCGGTATCGACGTCATCGAGCGCGCCCCCGAGCCCCCACCTCCGCAGCCGCTCGCGCTCTCCTACGAAACCACCACCGACGCGCTCCAGCTGTTTCTGCGCGAAGCGGGCAGGCATCCACTGCTGACCGCGGCCCAGGAAGTCGAGCTGGCGAAGAAGGTCGAGCGCGGGGAGATGCCGGCCAAGCAGCGGATGATCCAGTCGAACCTCCGCCTCGTCGTCTCGATTGCCAAGAACTACCGGAACCAGGGGCTTCCGTTCCTCGATCTGATCCAGGAGGGGACACTCGGCCTGATCCGCGCGGTCGAGAAGTTCGACTGGCGGCGCGGCTACAAGTTCTCCACCTATGCGACCTGGTGGATCCGCCAGGCGGTCGCGCGTGCTCTCGCCGACAAGGCTCGGACGATTCGCATGCCGGTTCACATCGTCGAGCGCAAGCAGAAGATGAACCGCGCCGAGCGGATGCTCTGGACGCAGCTCGGGCGCGAGCCGACCCTGGCGGAGATCGCCGAGGAGGCTGGCCTGCCTCTCCACCAGGCCTACGAGGTCCGGGCCGCGGCCCGTGCATCGCTTAGCCTCGACCAGCCGGTCGGCGAGCAGGAGGACGCAGTCTTCGGCGATTTCGTGGCCGGCGACGATCCGCTGCCCGAGGAGGAGGTCGAGGTCTCGCTCCGCAGCCAGGCACTCGCGGAGGCGCTGGGGACGCTTTCAGACCGCGAGCGGCAGGTGCTTGCTCTCCGCTACGGGCTCGACGGCTCCGATCCGAAGACGCTCGAGGACATCGGGCGCAGGCTCGGGCTGACGAGGGAGCGCGTCCGCCAGATCGAGCTCGAGACGCTCAGACGGCTTTCGACTCTGCGGGAAATGATTCCCGTTTCGGGCTAGCCAGCCCGAGCACCGAGCCGTCGAAGAGCGCCGCCGCCCCCTCCCCCACTCGCCGCGCGACAGCCTTGTAGGCCGTGTCGAGGCGAGCCGGTCGGGTCGACCTGTGGCCGTCCGAAGCGACGATCGTCGCCGTCCCGTCCTCGATCAAGCTCCACGCGAGCGATTCGACGGCCGACCCGTGCCGGCCGAGCAGGCTCGTCGCGTTGACCTGCAGCGGCCAGCCCCGCTCGGCGAAGGCGCCGGCGAGTGCCGGCTCGTCGAGAACCGCCTCCGTCCGCTCCGGGTGGGCGATCAGCGGCGTGAGACCCGCGCTCACGACGTGCTCTCCCAGGGCGAAGACGAGCTCGGCCGTGCCTGTGAACGGAACCTCCATCAGGACGTGACCGGTGCCGGCAAGCTCGTAGCGGGCCGGATCGTCCTGTAGGAGTGCGTGCATGGGAGTCAATTCGAACCCCAGCCGTAGCTCGAGGCCGGCCTGCGGTCGCATCTCGTCGTAGGCGGCGCGGATCGCCCGCATCCGCTTGTCAGTCAGCGGAACGTGGGGCCAGACGTGCGGCGTCGCGAACAGGATCCTGGTCCCGCAGCGCGCCGCCTCGCGGCAAAGGGACAGTCCCTCCTCGATCGACTGGGCTCCGTCATCCCCTGAAGGAATGACGTGACTGTGGCAATCGACGAACGAAAACCTCTCCACTTCCGCAGCGTATCCTCTGGTTTTGCTAACAAAGAAGTTACAAACTCAAACCGTTTGGTGTACTAACTTCAAGGAAAACCGCTCGTCAGAACGAATAACGCCGAAAGTGCCAGTCGCACAAGCTTGGCGGGGTCGAACGTCCGAGGAGGAGTCTAGGCTCGCAACATGTGCGGAATCGCCGGATACAGCCTGAGTGCGGACTGCGACGTCGATCGGACGCTCGCAGCTCAGGCTCTCCTCGCCGGGATCGCCGAGCGTGGCGCCGATGCGGTTGGCTATGCCTATCGCGGTGAGGGCGGGATCCAGGTCTGCAAGCAGCTAAGCGGTGCCAGCGCGCTGCTCGACCGAGTCGAGATCCCGCAATCGGCGACCAAGGTGCTCGTACACGTACGCGACTACACCAAGGGTCACCCCACGATCGCCGCCAACAACCACCCGATCCGGCATGGCGCGGTAGTCGGGATCCACAACGGCATCATCCTCAACGACGAGGAGATCTTCGCCGAGTACGGCTTCGAGCGCGCCGAGCCCCACATGACCGTGGACTCCGAGGCGATCTTCGCGCTCGCCGAGCTCACCGGCAGCCGAGCGCGCGAGCTCGAGCGCCTGCGCGGCTCGATGGCGTCGGCCTGGATCGACGAGCGCAAGCCCGGTCTCGTGTATTGCGCGCGCGGCGTCGGACGGCCGCTCTGGGTCGGCGAGAGCAAGCGGGCGACGTTCTTCGCCTCGACCGGTCTCGCACTCGAGGTCGTCGAGCACTACACCGGCGTGGCGCTACGCAAGCGCGAGATCGACGAAGGCACGCTGCTCGTGCTCGACAAGGGCCGTGTCGTCCACAGGAAGCGCTTCAAGCCAGTACGGGACTTCGAGGAGCGGTCGCTCCCCGCCGTTCGGGCACCGTCCGAAGGCGCTGTCTGTCTCGACCGGCTCGCGGTTCTCGCAGCCGCCGCTTAGCGCGACCAGGACGCGAAGTTCGCGAGCTCGAGACCGAGCTGCAGCCTGCGCTTGGATGTCCCGTCCGGGTGGACGACCGCGAGGCCTCCGGGAGCCACGTACGCGATCCACTTCCCGTCGGGCGACCAGCCGGGCAGCTCGCCGCCGCCGCGCGTCACGCGACGCACCTTGCTTCCGTCCGGGTGCATGACATAGATGTCGTTGAGATTCCGTTTGCTTGCCCTACCCGATTCGAAGGCGATCCACCTGCCGTTGGGCGACCACGCGGGACCCATGTCGTTCGCACGGTTGTGGGTCAGTCGGCGGGCGTTCCTTCCGTTCACATCGACGACGACGATCTCGAAGCCCGTGTCCGTCAGCTGAGCGTTGGTGGCGAATGCGAGCCGCTTCCCGTCCGGGGACCAGGCCGGGTACTCTCCGGTGAAGGCGCGCGTGAGCACGTGGGCATGCGACCCGTCGGCGTTCATCACCCAGACGTGCGGGAGGGGGAACCGGCGTTCGGAGGCGAACGCGATCTGCCTTCCGTCAGGCGACCACGCTGGCGCATAGTCCATCGCCGGGTTGTTCGTGAGATCGCGCAGCCCCGTTCCGTCCGTGTTGACGACGCGCACCTCGTAGTTCTCGTCGCCGATCCGTGAGCGGAAGGCGATACGGCGTCCATCCGGCGACAACGCCGGATCGAAATGAACACCTCGGTCATGCGTGAGCCGCGTCAGCTTCTTGCTGCCGAGGTCGAAGACATAGATGTTCGAGCGCCCCGGTTCGAGCGGCCCGGCCGAGAAGGCGATGCGGCCTCCGGGCTGAGATCCGGCGTCGCCGAGCGCGAGTGCCAGCGCGGCGATCGCGAAGGTCTTCATGCCTGCACTATCCGGTTGCGGGCCCGAATCCTCACGCTGCGAACCGATACGCTCGGACCGATGCGAATCCCGCTCTCTGCCGAGATCCTGGCCGCCCGCGCCGCCGGCGGGCTCTCCCGGCTCGTGCGCACCGGCGGCGGGACGACCATCCCCGGCAAGCTGCTCTGGAAGCTCGATCCCGGGGCGATCGACCGCCTCGCCGCACGCCTACCGCTTGGCTCGCTGCTGATCTCGGCCACGAACGGCAAGACCACCACAGCCGCAATGGTGGCAACGATTCTCGGCGGCAAGAGGCGGCTCGCGCACAATCGGGCCGGGGCCAACCTCGTCTCGGGGGTCGCCTCCGCCCTCCTCGCGGCGCGTGACGCCGAGCTCGGGCTGTTCGAGGTCGACGAGGCCGCCTTGCCGGAGATCGCCCGCCGTGTGTCTCCCCGGGCCGTCTGCCTCGCCAACCTCTTCCGCGACCAGCTTGACCGCTACGGCGAGCTGGAGCACGTCGCCGACCGCTGGCGCGCGGCGGTGCGGGCGCTCGACCCCGCGGCGCGGCTCGTCGTCAACGGCGACGATCCCCAGGTCGGCGATCTCGCGCGCGAGCGGGAGCGGTCGATCGTCTTCGGCCTCGACGACCCACGCCGGGCACGGCCGGCCCTTCAGCACGCAGCCGACTCCAAGTACTGCATCGTGTGCGGGACGCCCTACGACTTCGCCGCCGCCTACGTCGGCCATCTCGGGGACTACCGGTGTCCCAGATGCGGGCACGCGCGGCCCCCCCTCGACGTCGCCGCCCGGAACATCGAGCTCTCTGGTCTCGCGGGCGTGTCCTTCGAGCTGCACACGCCGGGCGGCAATGTGAACGTCGAGTTGCGGCTGCCCGGCCTCTACAACGTCTACAACGCGGTGGCGGCGGCTGCGCTCGCCCAGGTCGTGGGAGCGAGCCTCGAGGAGATCCGTGCAGGCCTCGAGCGCTTCAGCCCCGCGTTCGGCCGCTTCGAGCGGATCGTGGTCGGAGACCGGACGGTGCTCGTCCTGCTGATCAAGAACCCGTCGGGCGCGAACGAGGTCCTGCGGACGCTCGTCGACGGGGGCGTCCCCCGGCTCGTGCTGGTGGCGCTAAACGACGGGATCGCCGACGGCCAGGACGTGTCGTGGATCTGGGACGTCGACTTCGAGCCCCTGCTCGAGGGCGGGCTGGAGCGGATCATCGCCTCTGGCGACCGCGCGGCCGAGCTTGGCCTTCGCTTCCGCTACGGGGGCTTTCCGAGCGAGGCGACCGAGGTGGTGCCCGACCTCGCCGAGGCGCTCGACCGTGGCCTCGCGCAGACGCCTCCCGGCGGCGAGCTCGTCGTCCTCCCTACGTATACGGCGATGCTCGCACTTCGGCAGATCGTGTCGGAGCGCGGGTTCGCGCGGCCGTATTGGGAGCAAGCCGCGTGAAGATCCGAGTCGGGCACCTGTACCCGGACTACCTGAACATCTACGCCGATCGCGGCAACATCGCCGTCCTGGCGCGCCGGGCAGCCTGGCGGGGCCACGAGCTCGAGGTCGAGCCGATCAGCCTCGGGGAGGAAGTCAGGCCCGGCGACCACGACCTCTACTACGTCGGCGGCGGCCAGGATCGCGAGCAGACCCTGATCGCGCCCGACATGGCCGCGAAGGGGCCCGCACTCGAGGAGGCGGTTGACGGCGGTGCAGCCGTGCTGGCCGTCTGCGGCGGCTACCAGCTGCTCGGGCGCTTCTACCGCGACCGGAACGGCACGGAGCTGCCCGGTGCGGGGCTGCTTCCCCTGCACACGATCCACGGCGGCAGGCGGATGATCGGAGACGTCCTCCTCGAGTGCGACTGGGCGGGACAGACGCTCGCGGGATTCGAGAACCACGGCGGGCGCACGCAGCTCGAGGACGGCGCCGAGCCGCTCGGCCGCGTCGTCGCGGGCTTCGGCAACGACGGCGAGAGCGGCTACGAGGGCTGCCGCGCCGGGCGTGTCGTCGGCACGTACCTCCACGGACCGCTCCTGCCTCGGAACCCGTGGCTCGCCGACTGGATCCTGGCACAAGCCGCCGCTCACCGAACGGGCGAGTTGCCGGAGCTTGAGCAGTTGCAGGACGCGCTCGAAGCGCGGGCGCACGAGGTCTCAGCCGCGCGGGCGAGAGAGCGCGGCGGGCGCTTTTGATCGCCGCGCCGGAAAAGCTCTCGAACCACTTCACGTCAGCGAGCGGCCAGCTCGCCCATCAGCTCGTCGACCGGCAGCGCGGGCAGCTGCGGGTCGTCGAGCAGGAGCTCGGTCAGCCGCCCCGCGCGCTCGCCGTACGCTTTTGCGAGGTTGGTGCGCAGCTTCTCGCGCAGGAGCGGTAGCACCTCGCCGCGTCGGCGCGGGTGTCCGAGCGGATACTCAACCTCGATGAGCTCTGTCGAAGAGCCGTCGGCGAACACGATGCGGACGGCATTCCCGATCGAGCGCTTCGACGGTTCGAGGTAGTCCCTCGTGTAACGCGCCTCCTCCCTGACGAAGCAGACCCCGAGCAGCCGGTCGATCCGCGGGTCGGCTGCGACCTCGTCCTCGTAGTGGCGGTCGGTCAGGTCGCCGTAGACGAGCGCGACAACGGTGACGTACTGGAGCGAGTGGTCGCGGTCGGCCGGGTTGTGGAGTGGGCCTGTCTTGTCGATTATCCGCAGCGCCGGCTCCTGCGTTCGGATCTCGATGCGCGCGATGTCGTCCAGGCGATCGCGCACTTGCGGATGGAGGCGGAGTGCGCACTCGGCGGCGGTCTGAGCATGGAACTCCGCCGGGAACGCCTTGAAGAGCACGTTGTCCATCACGAAGGTACCGAGTGGCCGCGCGAGCCGGATCTCGCGGCCGCCGAGGAGTGCGTCCTGGAACCCCCACTGCGGCGCCGTCAGCGCGGATGGATAACCCATCTCGCCGCGCCCGGCGAGGAGCGCGAGCCTCACCGCGCGGGCGACCGCGTCGCCGGCTGCCCACGACTTCCTGGAGCCCGTGTTGGGCGCGTGCCTGTAGGTGCGGAGCGGATGGCCGTCGATCCACGCGTTCGAGAGCGCGGCGGCGAGCTGGTTCTCGTCGAGGCCGAGCAGCCGCGCCACTGCGGCGGTCGAGGCGACTTTCACGAGGATGACGTGGTCGAGCCCGACGCGGTTGAAGGCGTTGTCGAGCGCGAGCACGCCCTGAATCTCGTGTGCGATCACCGCGGCGTCGAGGACATCGGCGACGGTCACCGGCTGCCCCGATCGCGCGAGGTAATCGGCGATGGCGAGGATCGCGCCGAGGTTGTCGGAGGGATGCCCCCACTCCGCCGCGAGCCACGTATCGTTGTAGTCGAGCCAGCGGATCAGCGCTCCGGTCTGGAAGGCCGCCTCCACCGGGTCGAGCTCGTACGGCGTCGCCGGGACACGGGCGCCGTTCGGCACGATGGTGCCGGGCACGACAGGGCCCAACAGGGGTCGGCAGGTCTCGTGCGTCGAGGCGAGTGCGGCGCAGCCGAGCGAGTCCGCGAGCACGAGCCGCGCGGTGCCGAGCGTCGGTTCCGGGAAGTCGCCCGCCTCGAGCGCGTAGCGTGTGAGCTCGACGAGCAGCGCGTCGGTCTGCGGCCGGAGGTTGAGCTGCGTCATCTCTTGCCTCGCAGGGCGTCGAGCGCCCGTTCGTAGCGGAGGTAGTCGAGCACCTCGTACAGCTCGTCACGGGTCTGCATCGCGTCGACGACGTCGCGTTGCGTCCCTCGCTCTCGAATCTGGCAGTAGACGCGCTCGGCGGCACGGGCGGCGGCACGCGCGGCCGACAGCGGATAGAGCGCGATCGTCACACCCGCGTCGCGGAGGTCGTCGAGCGTGAAGAGTGGCGTCACTCCGAACTCCGTCAGGTTCGCCAGCACCGGGACCGAGACAGCGTCGACGACGCGGCGATAATCGTCGAGCGCCCGCTGTGCCTCCGCGAAGATCACGTCGGCCCCGGCCGCCTCGTACGCCGCCGCCCGCTCGACGGCGTCCGCCGCGTCGGTGCGGGCGACGATCACGAAGGTGGGATCGCGGCGCGCGGTCACAGCGGCGCGAAGGCGATCGACCATCTCCGCCGTTTCGACGACCTCCTTGCCGGGACGGTGGCCGCAGCGCTTGGCGACGACCTGGTCCTCGATCTGGATGCCCGCCGCGCCCGCCCGCTCCAGCTCGCGGACAGCGCGGTGGATCGTAAAGCATGGCCCCAGCCCGTGTCGATGTCGACGAGGAGCGGCAGATCGCTCGCCGCGGTGATGCGTACAGCGTCGACAAGCACGTCGCCGGGGTGTGTGATCCCGAGATCCGGTAGCCCGAGCGAGTAATTGGCGACGCCGGCGCCCGAGAGGTAGAGCGCGCGAAAGCCGGCGCGCTCGGCGAGCATCGCGGCATACGCGTTCACGGCTCCGACGATTTGGAGCGGCCGCTCCGCCTCCATCGCGGCGCGAAGCCGCTCCCCCGCTGTCATCCCAGGAGCACTACGACAGCTCGAGCACGGGCTGGTCGGCCCAACGGTAGAGGTGTTCTGGACGGCCTGTCGATCCGTATCTGAGGGAGAGCTCGACCGCCCCGATCGCAGCCAGATACTCGAGGTACCGTCGGGCCGTACCCCTGCTGATGCCGGCGCGGTTCGCGACATCAACCGCGGTGACGTCCCTCTCCGCTGAGCGTACCGCCTTGACGACCACCTCGACCGTGGGCCGTGAGATCCCCTTTGGCAGCGATCTGTGCCCGTGGAAGCGGAGGAGCGAGAAGACGTGGTCGATATCCGCCTGGTCAGCGGCGTCCAGCCTGTCGAGCCGGTGCCGCAGCGCCGCGTAGTTCTCGAGCCGCTCGCGGAGCGTGTCGAAGAAGAAGGGCTTCACCAGGTAATGGATCACGCCGCCGTGGATGGCCGTCCTCAGCGTGTCCACATCCTTCGCCGCAGTCACGGCAATCACGTCGACCCGAGGCGATCCGGGCTCGCGCAGCCGCCGCAAGACCTCGAGGCCGCTCATGTCGGGGAGGTAGATGTCGAGCAGGAGCAGGCATGGGTGCAGGCGACGAACCTGTTCGAGCGCCTCGGCGCCGCTGTGTGCCTCGCCGACCACCTCGAATCCATGCACGCGCTCCACGTAGGAGCGGTGGATCGACGCCGTCATCGGGTCGTCGTCGACGACAAGTGTGGAGATCATGGCGCCACCGCTTCTGTCGGCCTTTTCGCGTGCGGTAGGAAGACGGTGAAGACCGCGCCGTCGGAGTTCTCCACGCTGATCGTGCCCTCGTGCCTTTGCGCCACCTGGCTGACGAGCGCCAGCCCGAGCCCTCGGCGGCCGACACCCGTCGCGACCTTCGTCGTGAAACCGTCCCTGAAGATCTCCTCGACGACGGCCGGATCGACGCCGGGACCAGAGTCATGGACTCTCACGACGACACCCGTTGGATCGTCGCGGACGGTTACCTCGATCCAGCCCGACCCGGTCGCGGCGGTCGAGTCGAGGGCATTGTCGATCAGGTTGCCGAGGACTGTCACGAGCTCGCGCGAGTCGGATAGCTCTTCGGGAAGTTTCGTGTCCTCGGTCACTCGCAGATCGATGCCCCGCTCCGAGGCGACGGCGGCCTTGCCGAGCAGAAGGCCCACGAGCGCAGGATCAGCTACCCAGTCCACGATCGCCGCGACGAGCGCTTGGTGAACGAGCGACTCGTTCTTGATGAAACCGATCGCCTCGTCGTAGCGGCCGACCTCGAGCAGCCCCGCGACGACGTGAAGACGATGCGAGAACTCGTGCTCCTGTGCGCGGAGCGCGTCCGCGAGACTGCGCACGTCGTTCAGCTCGCGCACGAGCCCCTCCAGCTCCGTCCGATCGCGGAGCGTGATCACCGCGCCGATCCCCTTGCCGCGGAGCTCGACCGGCATCCGGTTGACGACCAGCACGCGGTCGTCCACGAGCACGACCTGGTCAGACTCCTCGATCTTCCCTGCCATCACCTCTCTTACGTGTCCCGAGGGCACGATCTCCGTGACGTGGCGCCCGATCGGGTCGGAGTCGAGCCCGAGGAGGCGGCGCGCTTCGTCGTTGACGAGCGTGACGCGGCCGGTTCTGTCGGCGGTAATCGTCCCCTCGCGGATGCCGTGCAGCATCGCCTCGCGCTGCTCGAACAGGGCTGCGATCTCGTCGGGCTCGAGGCCGAAGGTCTGGCGTTTGATCCGGCGGGCGAGCAGCGCCGCCCCGATCGTGCCGAGCAGAAGCCCGATGCCGGCCGGGATCAAGATCACAGGGAGGTCGGCGATCAGCTGCTCAGTCAACTTCCGCTCGAGCACGCCGACCGAGACGAACCCGATCACCCGGCCACCGTCTCGGATCGGGACCTTGGCCCGCACCGACTTCCCCAGCGTGCCGGTCTGGACGCCAACGTATTCGCGCCCCGACAGAGCGATGCTCGGGTCAGTCGACACCCGCTTCCCGATCTTCCACCGGTCCGGGTGCGAGTAGCGAATGCCCTCCCGGTTCCCGACGACGACGAATTCGGAGTGCGTCTTCTTGCGGATCCGCTCGGCGATCGGCTCGATGACGAAGGATGGCTTCTTGAGTTTGAAGGCGTCGATGATGGAGGGCATCTGCGACACCGTGCGTGCGATCGCGAGCGACTGGACGCCGGCCCGGCGGTCGAGCTGCCGCCGCGCCTGCACGATCGAGACGCCGACGCCCGTCGCCAGCGTGAGGACGACGATGGCGAGCCCGAGCAGAAGGATCTGCGTCGAGAGGCGTGGCCGGTGCCAGAGCTTCGTCCGCTCCATTCGGAAAGTGTAAGCCGGTACGAGCGGCCCTCTCGACGGTGTTTAAGAACAAAACCGCCGAAAAGGACGATTACGCGATAACGCGCAAAAGCATGGACTTTGACCCTTTTGGAGCAAAACATGCCGCCGCGCGGCGGCAATGAAGCCGTCCGCAGGCTTCGATGGAGGAGGAACGATGGAAGTGACGACACGCGTGCGGCGTCTTTCGGCTCTCTTGCTCGTAGTCGTGACCATGCTCGCGGTGGCGGCGATCGCGAGCTCGAGCACGTCCGGCAAGGAAAAGAAGAAGCCGACGATCGCCCAGCTCATCAAGCAGTCGAAGAGCGAGTCCGGTCTGATCGTCTACGGGAACCCGCCGGGGAGGAACTGGAGTACGCTCGCTGCCAAGTTCAACGACAAGTACCCGTGGATCAAGGTAACCGAGTACGACCTCGAGGACAACACGATCTTCTCGAAGTACGCGGCCGAGGCGGCGCAGGGAAGCCGAACGGCCGACATGCTGATCGCCAGCGCTCCGAATCTCTGGATCTACGCGCGCCGCAAGGGGTATGCGATGGACTTCACCCCGATCGGCCTCAACCGCTTCCCGCGCTACGTCAGGTCGTTCAAGGGCATCTACGTGATGTCGCCCGACCCGGCGGTGATCTTCTGGAACAAGTTGCTCCTGGGGAACAAGAAGCCGCGTACCGTCGCGGAGATCGCGAACGACGCCAACACCTACGACAAGGTCACCGGCTACACGGTGGAGAACACGTTCGGCTACACCGGCCTCTACGGCTATGTCCAGCTGAAAGGCTGGTCGGCGCTCCAAAAGATCGGCAAGCGCCTGAAGCCGACGACCGGTGTCGCCACGCAGAGGACGCTCGTATCCCAGGGCGGCGCGAAGGTCGCGATTCTGAGCTCGCCCACCATCCGCCTCAACATTGCGACCGACTCGAATCTGGCGAAGCTCCTCGACTGGACATACATCCACGACGCGGAGCCGCTGATCCCGCGAGGGATCGCAATCACGAAGAAAGCGTCGAGTCCCGCCTCGGCAAAGCTGTTCCTCGACTACATCTACTCGAAGGCCGGCCAGCAGGCGATGTGCGAGGCAGGCTTCACGGCGTTCATGAAGGGCTTCAAGCCGTCGGGCGGCTGCGCCAACACCGTCGATGCGGTCTACAAGGCAGTCGGCAAGAAGCACGTGTTCCTCGTGAGCCCGATCCCCAAGCTCGTCAACGCGCGACCGAAGTTCGCCTCGCGCTGGCACGGCATCTTCGGCTAGCCGACGCCGACCGGAACGGGTCCAGGTGACGACGTCCGCATCCGCACCCCCGGCGACGCTCCCCCGCCCACGGCGTCCCGCCATCCGCGCCGGAGGCTTCCACTGGGCGCTCTGGGTGCTGGTGCTCGGACTCGTCCTGGGCCCGTTCCTTCCCCTGATCTACTCCTCGTTCCGCGACCGGCCTCTATACGAGGCCGGCGGCGCCTTCACGGTGAAGGCCTACCGGGAGCTGCTCGGCGACCCCGCGTTCTGGGATGCGGCGTTGAACACCCTGCAGTACGCAGCGATCACGACGTTCCTTGCGGTCGTCTTCGGAGGCCTGGTCGCAATCCTCGTCATCCGGACCGATCTTCCCGGCAGGAAGGCGTTCGGCGCCCTTGTACTCCTGCCGCTCCTGCTTCCGGCGCTCGGGATGATCGTAGGCTGGATCGAGATCTGGGGGCCGGGCGGGTACCTGGCAGGACTCATTTCAGAGCATCTGCATCTCCCGACCCTTCCGCTCGACACGATTCCGGGAATGGCCGTGCTCGAGGCCGTCCGCCTCCTGCCGGTCGCCTTCTTGACCTGCCGCGCGGCCCTTGCGCGAGCTGATTCTTCGCTCGAAGATGCGGCTCGCAGCTCGGGGGCGAGCCCACTCCGGGTCGTGCGCAGTGTGACCGTTCCGATGCTCCGTCCGGCGCTTCTGAACAGCGCCACGCTCATCTTCACGCTCGCGATCGCATCCCTCGGGATCCCGCTTCTGCTCGGCACGCCCCGCAACATCCAGATGATCTCGACCTACCTCTACAACCACTGGACAAACGCGTCGACCCCTGATCCGCCCTCGGTCAGCGCCGGCGCGGTGCTCCTGCTGCTTGTCGCAACCGTGCTTCTGGTACTCCGGAACCGTCTGCTCGGATCCGAGGAGCGATTCGTCTCCATTGCCGGGCGGGGAGCCCAGGCGGCGCTGATCCCGCTGCGAAGATGGCGCTGGCCGCTTGCGATCGCGCTCTCTCTCTATCTGATCTTCGGCGTCCTGATTCCCGTCCTCGGGCTGGGGCTGACGTCGGTCGTCAGCGTGCTGACGCCGTTGATCGCCCCCTGGGAGCTGTTTACATGGACGAACTGGACCGACCTCGGCACCGGTGAGTTCCGAAGCGCAATCGAGAACAGCGCCATCATCTCCCTCGCCGGCGCTGTCCTGACGACGATTCTCGTCACGGCCGCAACGCTCGTCGCACACCGGTCACGGTTCCCGCTGCGGCGCACGCTGCCGTTCGCGATGCTCTACCCGCGTGCGACGCCCGGAATCATCATCGGCATCGGATTCTTCTGGGCCTTCCTCGTGACGGGCGTGGTCGGCGACTGGTTGCGAAGCAACATCTGGGGGATCATGGTCGCCTTCTGCGTCCGCGATCTTCCCTTCGCGTACATCGTCATGTACCCGACGATGGCGCGGATCGGCGAGGAGCTCGACCGCGCCGCTCGGTCCGTAGGCGCAAGTTGGTGGAGAACCAGCCGGTCGATCGTCCTCCCCCTGCTGCGTCCGGCCATCTTCGCCGCCTTCGCGATCATGTTCATCGAGATCCTGAACGACTACGATCCTGCCGTCTTCCTCGTCAAACCGGGGACCGACGTGATGGGAACGACGATGCTGTCGCAGTTCCAGCAAGGCTTCGTGGGCCAGGTGGCTGCCCTCGCAATGGTGCAGGTCGGCGTGACGGTCATCGTGCTGGCCCTCAGTGCAAGACTGTTCAAGCTCGGGGCACTGGGAGGTCGACACAATGCCTGAGATCCAGGTCAACGGGCTGGTCAAGAAGTTCAGCGACCAATTGGCGCTCCACGACGTCGGCTTCCGGGTCGATGACGGAAAGCTCTTCACCCTCCTTGGCCCGAGCGGTTGCGGGAAGTCGACGACGCTGCTGTCGATCGCGGGGTTCCACCGGCCCGAGGCGGGCCGGATTGCCGTCGGAAACGAGACCTTCTTCGACGCCGGTCGAGGGATCGACATCGCCGCGGAGCGGCGCAACCTTGGGATCGTGTTCCAGTCGTATGCGGTCTGGCCGCACATGACGGTGGCCGAGAACCTCGCCTTCCCCCTGAAGATCAGGCGGTTGAAGAGAAAGGCGATCCGCTCGCGGGTGCTCGAGACGCTCGAGCTCGTCGAGATGAGCCCCTTGGCCGACAGGTATCCGCACCAGCTCTCGGGCGGACAGCAGCAGCGCGTCGCGCTCGCCCGCGCGCTCGTGTATTCGCCGTCGGTGCTGCTCCTCGACGAGCCGTTCTCGAACCTCGACGCGAAGCTGCGCGAGCGGGCGAGGACGTGGGTCAAGGAGCTCCAGCACAACCTCGGGCTGACGACCGTGTTCGTGACGCACGATCAGGACGAGGCGCTCTCGATGAGCGATTTCATCGCGGTCATGGACAGGGGCGTCGTCCAGCAGATTGGGACCCCGGAGGACATCTACCGCGCTCCGGCGAACCGGTTCGTCGCCGAGTTCGTCGGCCGCGTCAACCTGCTCAGGGGCAGGGTCTTGGCCGTCAACGGCAGGACGGTCGAAGTCGAGATCGACGACTCCGGTCTCGTGCTGAGAGCGGCGGCTCAGACACCTGTCTCGACCGCAGCCTCGGTCACGGTGGCCGTCCGGCCCGAAGCCGTGACATTGGCCGCGGGCGATTCGGCGCTGAACGGTACGAACACGTTCGACGCCCGTGTCCATGCCGTCGCGTTCCTCGGCGATCACTACGAGTACGAGCTCGAGGCCGGGCGCCTGCCGCTGTTGGTGCAGAGCTCGATTCGAGTGCCGGGCGACCGGGTCCGGGTGCACATACCGCCCGACGCGTGCTCGATCGTCGACTAGGCGTGCTAGGGCGCCCAGAGCGCGCCGAGGTACACGACCGGGTCTCCCGGGCGCCAGCGGGCCAGGAAACGCTGGATCGGCGGATGGAGCACGACGCCCTCGAGCTCCTCGACGGAGAACAACCGGTGGCCGCGCACCGCGGCGTCCTGCGACGTGACCGCCTCGAGCGAGCGGCCGCTGAGCTCGCCCGAGAAGATGATGTGCACAACGTGCTTGGCCGCGAAGCTCCGCACGGGGTCGATCGAGTCCACGATCGCGATCGGGCCCTCGAAGGACACGTTCTCGTCGAGCCCCACCTCCTCCAGCAGCTCGCGGTGCAGCGCCTCGACGAGGCTCTCCCCCGATTTCACCCCTCCACCGGGCAGGAGCCAGTACTTCTTCCCGGGCTTCTCCTGGCTGCAGAGCAGCAGCCGCCCCCGCCACCGGAGCACCGCCGAGACCCGGATGCGCGGCTCGACCGCCATCACGCCGCCGACGAGCCGAATCCGCGCTCGCCGCGCTCGCTCGCCGGGAGCTCCTCCACCTCGACGACGTCGAGCTCGGCAACCGGCAGGACGACGAGCTGGGCGATTCGCATGCCGGGCTCGACCACGAACGGTCGCGCCGCATCCGTGTTCAGCAGCACCACTCGTACCTCCCCGCGGTAGCCGGAGTCGATCAGCCCCGGCGCGTTCACAACCGAGATCCCGTGCTCGGCCGCAAGCCCGGAACGGGGCTGGACGAAACCCGCGTATCCCTTGGGAATCGCGACGGCGAGACCGGTGGCGACGATCGCCCTCTCCCCCGGTCCGAGCTCGACGCGGTCGCAGGCGGCCAGGTCGAGCCCGGCGTCACCGGGATAGGCCCTGGCAGGCACGACGGCCTCCTCGCGGAGACGGCGAATTGCGATCCCCTTCACATTCTCGAGGCGGCGGGAGCTTCGGCCTCGGCGACCAGATAGCGCGCGAAGCGGCGCAGCTCGCGCCGGGGCAGCCGGGCTCGCACGAGCACACCTTCGGGCAGGTCCGTGCGCTCGTCGACCGGCGCGCCGAGCCCGTACAGCTCGTTCAGCTTCGCTCCGTCCTCGTACGGGATCAGGAGCCGCACCGCCTCGAACCGCTCCGCGAACCGCTCGGCGATCCGGGCACGGAAATCGTCGAGGCCTTCGCCGGTGCTCGCGGACACGTGCAGCGCCCCGGGGAACCGGTTCGCGAGGCGGCGGCGCTGGAAGGAGTCGACGACATCGATCTTGTTCAGGACGACCTCACGCGGGAGCGCGTCCGCTCCGATCTCCGTCAGGACGGCGTTGACCGCCGCCGTCGTCTCGTCGATCTCCTCGTCCGATGCCGAGGCGTCGACGACGTGGAGGACGAGGTCGGAGACGAGCGTCTCCTCGAGCGTGGCGGCAAACCCCTCCACCAGCTGGTGCGGCAGGCGGCGGATGAACCCGACCGTGTCGGTGAGCAGGTAGCGGCGCCCGTCGTGCTCGAACGCACGCGTGGTCGGGTCGAGCGTCTCGAAGAGGCGGTCGTTGACGGAGGCCCCCGCTCCGGTGAGGGCGTTCAGGAGCGTGGACTTGCCGACGTTCGTGTAGCCGGCGAGCGCAACCGTTGGGATGTCGGTCTTGCTGCGCTCCCTGCGGCGCGTCTCGCGCTGCTTGCCGAGCTCGCGCAGGCGGCGGCGCAGGAGCGCGACCCGCCGGCGGGCGAGCCGCCGGTCGGTCTCGAGCTGGGACTCGCCGGGGCCGCGTGTCCCGACGCCACCGCCCAGACGCTCGAGGTGCTGCCAGAGGCCGCGCATGCGCGGCAGGTTGTATTCCAGCTGCGCGAGCTCGACCTGGAGCTTGCCCTCGGCGCTTCGCGCGTGCTGGGCGAAGATGTCGAGGATCAGCTGCGTCCGGTCGACGACGCGCGCCGTGAGGGCGTTCTCGAGATTTCGCTGCTGCGGCGGCGTGAGCTCGTCGTCGACGAGCAGCGACTCGGCGCCCGAGTCCGCATAGGCGTGCTTCAGCTCCTCCAGCTTCCCTTTTCCGACGTATGTGCGCCGGTCCGGCATCGCGCGCTGCTGCACGAGCGTCCCGACCGGCTCGACGCCGGCGGTGCGGGCGAGCTCGCCCAGCTCGGCGATCTCTGCGTCGGAATCGGACCCCTGAGCCGGTACGGCGACGAGAAAACCCCGCTCAGGTTCCGCTCCCGGAGCGGGGTCGGGCTGGCGATGGGTCACGAGGAGATTATGACGTTTGAAACGGGGCTTCCGCGAGGGCGGACTCGATCCGCCCTACCGCTTCCTCGAGCCGTTCGTCCGGGATCGTGAGCGAGATCCGGACGAAGCCTTCGCCGCTCGGGCCGTAGGCAGATCCCGGCGAGACGACCACCGCCGAGCGCTCGAGCACGAGCTCGGCGAAGCTCTCGGACGTCCATCCCTCCGGCACGCGCGCCCAGAAGTACGGCGTCGCCAACGGCGGCGTCACGTCGAGCCCGATCGCCCGCAGCGCACCCGCGACGAGGTCGCGGCGGCGCTCGTAGATCTCCGACATCTCGCGTGGGAAGTCGCGCGCCTCCGTCAGGGCGGCCGCCGCGGCCGCCTGCATCGCCTCGAACATGCCCGAGTCGATGTTCGTCTTCAGATGCCGGTAGCGGTCGACCAGCTCCGCGTTTCCGGCCATCAGCGCGCAGCGCCAGCCGGTCATGTTCCAGCCCTTCGAAAGCGAGAAGATCTCGACGCCGACGTCCTTCGCTCCCGGAGTGGAGAGGAAGCTCGGCGCCCGGTAGCCGTCGAAGCAGATCTCCGAGTAGGCGCTGTCGTGGACGACGATTAGGTCGTGCTCGCGCCCGAATTCGACCGCCCGCTCGAACAGGCCCTCGGGGGCGACCGCACCGGTCGGGTTGTTCGGATAGTTGAGGAACAGGAGGTTCGCCCGGACGGCTGTCTCGGCGGGGATGGAATCGAGGTCGGGCACGAAGCCGTTCTCCTCGGCGAGCGGCAGGTAGTGGACCTCGGCGCCTGCGAACAACGGCCCCGACGTGTAGGGCGGGTAGCCCGGATCGGGTGAGAGGCAGACGTCGCCGGGGTCGAGGCAGACGAGCGCGACGTGGGAGACGCCCTCCTTTCCCCCGAGCACGGGGACGATTTCCCCGTCCGGGTTCAGCTCGACGCCGAACCGGTCCCGGTAGAACCGGCTCACGGCCTCGCGGAAGGCCTGCGTGCCGTGGTTCGTCGGGTAGTCGTGCGTCTGCGGATCGCGGATCGCGCGGGCCGCGGCCTCGATCACCGGCTCCGGCGTCGGCAGGTCCGGGTCGCCGATCCCGAGGCTGATCACGTCGATCCCCTCCCGCTCCATCGCGCTGATCTTCCGCTCGAGCTCCGCGAACAGATACGGAGGAACTTCGTCGAGCCGGCGCGCGAACTTCATCCGAGCTCGAACTCCTCGGACAGCTCGACGGCGCAGATCTCCTGCGCGGGGCCCGTCAGGCGCGCACGGCCGCCCTCGAGGTCGACGCGCAGGTCTCCGCCCGCGAGATGCACCGTCACGGGGCTCTCACACCACCCGTTCGCCACGGCCGCGGCGGCGGCCGCGACCGAGCTCGTGCCGGAGGAGAGCGTCTCGCCCGCGCCGCGCTCCCAGACCCCGACGGCGAGATCGTGCGGACCGTCGACGCGCACGAGCTGGACGTTCGTTCGCTCCGGGAAGCGCTCGTGCCGCTCGACGAGTGGGCCCAGGCGCAGCAGCTCCTCCCGGTCCGGATCCCGGCGGATGACGGCGTGCGGATTCCCCACTGACACCGGTGTGAGCTCGACGGTGTCGCCGCCGACGTCGATCGCCTCCCTCTCCCCCACCTCGAACTCGCCGACGTCCATCTCGACCTCCCGGCCCTCCTGCATGCGGGCGACGACCTCGCGGGGCCCGACGCGGATCCGCACCTCGCCGGCGCCGCTCCGGCGCGCCAGCCAGCGGGCGGCGATGCGGGTGCCGTTGCCCGAGAGCTCCGCGGTCGAGCCGTCCGGATTCCAGATCACGACCTCGGCCACGGATCCGTCGGCTGACACGACCTCCAGGATCCCGTCCGACCCGACGCCGAAGTGGTAGTCGCACAGCTTCTTCACACGTTCGGGGGTCAGCGGCAAGGCGAGCTCAGCCCGCTCGACCAGCAGGTAATCGTTGCCGAGCCCGTGCCACTTCGAGAATCTCATCCGCCACCTCGCCCGGGGGGCGATCGGCGTTCAGGCTAACAAGGCCCGGTATGCGCCGCATCCACTTGCGCTGGTAGGCGGCATAGCGACGGGTTCGCCGGACGAGCTCCCGTAGCGCCTCGTCGCTCGGGAGCGTCGCGATCTCCTCCAAGCCGAGCGCCTGGCGCGCCGTCCGCGAGATCGGGCGGTCGAGCGCGTGGCGGACCTCCTCCTGCACGCCCGCGTCGAACATGGCCTCCGTTCGGGCCTCGATCCGGCGGTCGAGCTCGTCACGCGGGAGCTCGAGCCCGAAGATCAGCGTCGGATATCGCGTCTCCTGCGACCACAGGCGGTCCTGATCCGGGGCGAGTGAATGCCCGGCCTCCGCGAGCTCGAGCGCGCGGACGACGCGCCGCCGGTCGTTGGGATGAACGGCGGCAGCGGCCTCGGGATCGGACTCCGCAAGGAGAGCATGGGCCGCATTCGCCCCTTCCTCGTCGTACACGGCCTGCCAGCGGCCCCGGGCGCCGGGGGCGGGCGCGGGCGGCAGCTCCAGCTCCCCGAGCGCCGCCCGGAGATACAGGCCGGTCCCGCCCGTGACGACCGGCGTTCGCCCGGAGGCCAGGATCTCGTCGATCGCCGCGTGGGCGAGCCGCTGGAACTCGCCGACCGCGGCCTCGTGCTCGAGCGCCCAGATCGCGACGAGCTTCGTCGACCGCTCCGGCTGGTTCGTGAGGATGGGCAGCCCGCGGTACACCTGCATCGAGTCGGCGGAGACGACGTCGGCCGGGATCCGATCGGCGACGGCCTCGGCCACCGCCGTCTTGCCGGACGCGGTCGGCCCGAAGAGCGCGAGCACGAGCTCAGTCACGCAGGCGCGCCCGCGCGAGCGCGAGATCCTCGGCGTCGAGCCCCGCCTCCCGGAGGTAGCCCTCGGCGCTACCGTGGCGGCGGTCGATCTCGACCAGGACGTCGCGCATTGCCGCCGCGGGCATCACCGCGAGCAGCCGGCGCTTTGAGCGCTCGTCCTCGTCCGGGGCGGAATCGACCCATTCGGCCACGAACGGAGCCCAGCTCTGCTCGCTCTCTGCGTAGTCCGCGGCCACCGTGTCGACTCCGACTCCTGCGACGCGAAGCAGGAGGGCGACGACGAGGCCGGTGCGATCGACTCCGCCGGCGCAGTGGACGAGCACGGTGCCTTCCGGCGCCCTCGCCACCGCGCTGACCGCGGCGGCGAAGTTGTCGCCGAGCCGCTCGAGGACGGCCAGATAGTTGCCGCGGCGCCACGCGACCGGCTCGGTAATCCCGGCGAGGAGCTTGTCGATCTCGTGGAAGACGGCGATCTCGGGGGCGAGCGGCGAGTGGACGACCTCGATCTCGTCAGGGTGGCTCCTGCCGGCCTCCAGCTCCTCGTCGAAGCGGAGGTCGACGATCCGGCGGACGCCGTAGTCCCTGAGCGCGTTCCAGCCCTGGTCCGACAGCTGCGTGACGTTGTCGGCGCGCACGACCGCGCGAAAGCGGGTCTCGGAGCCGTCCTCGGTGGGCAGGCCGCCGAGGTCGCGGATGTTGCAGCACCCTTCCCAGAGGAGCGTTCGCACTACGCCGCGGTGGCGACGAGCTCCTCGCCCTGGAGCGTCGTCGACGTGCTGCCGGTGATCCTGACCCCGACGAGGTCGCCCGGTTGCGCCCTCCCGGCGAAGTTGACCGTCGTATTCCGCCGCGTGCGGCCGCGCAGGAGCGACGGATCGGTTCGGCTCGGGCCTTCGACGAGCACCTCCTCGACCATCCCGATCCGCTCGTTGTTCCGCTCGCGGGCGTTGCGCTGCACGACATCGACGAGCCGCTCGATCCGCTCGCGCTTGAGCTCGTCCGGCACCTGATCCGGCATCGTCGCAGCCTCCGTCCCGGCTCGCGGCGAGTAGACGAACGTGAACGCGCCGTCGTAGCGCACCTCCTCCACGACCTCGAGCGTCTCGCGAAAGTCGGCCTCGGTCTCGCCGGGAAAGCCGACGATGATGTCGGTCGTCAGCGCAAGATCGGAAATCCCCGCCCGGAGCTCTCCGAC
>DASWEE010000071.1:0-30513 GCA_036394915.1 Gaiellaceae bacterium
CGGGTCGAGCCGTAGGACTCGACGAGCCGGTAGTAGAGGAGTGTTCCGATCGCGGTTCCGGCGACCCCGAGGGCGAGCACCGATCCGATCGGTTTCCATCCGGGAACGTCAGAGGGCAGCTGGGCGAGCCCGAAGGGCAGCAGCACGAGCCCGCCGGCGATGCACTGCGCGGTCGAGAAGACGAGCACCGACACGCGGTCGACGTGGTGCTGGGCGTACAGCGCGCCGACGGCGTACGAGAAGGCGGCGAGGACGACGGCGAGCGTCCCGACCACCGCCCACCAGCCGCCACTGGGATTGGCCCCGGCGAGCACCCCCACGCCGACGAAACCGAGAAGCACGCCCACGAGGCGGAGTCCGGTCACGCGCTCGCTCCGCCTGACGCGCAGGGCGAGCAGCACGACGAAGATCGGCATCGACGCGTTCGCGATCGCCGCCGTTCCGGAGTCGATGTGCTTCTGCCCCCAGGCGATCAGCGTGAAGGGCAGCGCGGCGGCGACGATCCCGGCGACGAGCCCGGTGAGCGCCGCGGCCCGCAGCGCGGACAGCGCCGGCCTCAACCCCATCGAGACGATCAGGACGGGCAGGAGCACCGCAGCGGACACGAGCAGGCGCCCGGCCATCAGCGTCGTCGGTGCGAGCGCCCGGTCGGCAACCTCGATGAACAGGAACGAGGCCCCCCAGATCGCACCGAGCGCAAGGAGGAGCGGGAGGTATCCGCGCGCCACGCGTCGAGCCTAGCCGCGCACTACGGGTCGTCAGTGGCGGCAACTACAATTTCGTTTCTGACGCCGGTCGCAGAACAGCCCCTCCATCGCGCACTCGGACTCACCGATGGGGAGCTGGAGAGGATCCGCGAGCTGCTCGGGCGCGAGCCGAACCACTTCGAGCTCGCAGTCTTCTCCCTCCTCTGGTCCGAGCATTGCGCGTACAAGCATTCGGCTCCGCTGCTTGGGCGGCTGCCGTCGTCGGGTACCCGCGTCCTACAGGGGCCGGGCGAGAACGCCGGCGTGATCGACCTCGGCGAGGGCGAGGCAGTCGCGTTCAAGGTCGAGAGCCACAACCATCCCTCCGCGGTCGAGCCGTTCCAGGGAGCCGCAACGGGGATCGGCGGGATCCTGCGCGACGTCGTCGCGATGGGGGCGCGCCCGGTCGCGCTCCTCGACGGCCTCCGGTTCGCCGAGCCCGACTGGCACTTCGAGCGCGCGGTCGAGGGGATCGGCCATTACGGGAACAGTGCGGGCATTCCGACCATCGGCGGCGACACCGTCTTCGACCCTGCCTACCGCGACAACTGCCTCGTGAACGCGATGTGCGTCGGCCTTCTCCCTTCCGACCGCGTCACGCGTGCACGGGCGCGTGGGACCGGGCACACCGTCGTCCTGTTCGGGGCGACGACCGGCCGCGACGGCATCGGCGGGGCGAGCGTGCTCGCGAGCCAGGAGCTCGGCGAGGAGACACACGAGAAGCGGCCGTCGGTTCAGGTGGGCGACCCGTTCACCGGCAAGAAGCTGATCGAGACCAGCATCGAGCTGGTGGAGAGCGGCCTCGTCGAGTCGCTCCAGGATCTCGGCGCCGCAGGGCTCGCGTCCTCGCTCGCCGAAATGGCGCGCGACGGTGCCGGCATCGACGTCCATCTCGACCGCGTGCCGCTGCGCGAGGAGGGAATGGAGCCGTGGGAGATCATGATCTCGGAGAGCCAGGAGCGGATGGTCGCCGTCGTGCGCCCGGCGATGCTGGAGCGCGTCGAGGAGGTCTGCCGCCACTGGGAGCTCGGCTACGCGGAGATCGGAACGGTCACGGACACCGGTCAGCTGCGCTGCTTCCACGACGGCGAGACGGTTGCCTCGATTCCGGCCGAGCTCCTGACCGAGGAGGCTCCGCGCTACGAGGTCGAGCGCAGGCCGCGTTCCCCCGCTCCCGAGCCGCCCGCGCTCCGGGCGCCCTCGGACGAGGCCGCGCTCCTCGAGCTGCTCGCGTCGCCGAACGTCCGTAGCCGCGGCTGGATCTATCACCGCTACGACCATCTCGTCGGCTCGCGAACGGTCAGGCGGCCCGGCCTGGACGCCGCGGTCCTCCGCCTGCGTCCGTCGCTGCGCGGCCTCGCCGTCTCGCTCGACGGCTCCGGCCGCGTCTGCCGGCTCGATCCGCAGACCGGCGGGGCGGCCGCCGTGCTCGAGGCGGCCCGGAACGTGGCCTGCGCCGGCGGAGAGCCGCTCGCGGTCACGGACTGCCTCAACTTCGGCAATCCCGAGCGGCCGGAGATCGGCTGGGAGCTCGCGGAGGCGATCGAGGGCATGGCCGCCGCGTGCGAAGCGCTCGGCATCCCCGTCGTCTCGGGCAACGTCTCTCTCTACAACGAGACCGAAGGCCGTCCGATCCACCCCACGCCCGTCGTCGGCTGCGTCGGCCTCGTCCAGGACGTCAGGCTGATTCCCGGGACGTGGCGGGAAGGGGACGCGGTGCTGCTGGCTGGGGCAATCGCGCTGTCACTGAACGGCTCCGAGTACCAGGCCCTCTACGGCTCGCCGGGCGGACGTCCCGCGCCGCTCGATCTCGCGGCGGAGGCGGAGCTCGTCGAGTTCCTATGGCGATCGGCTCCCCTGCTCTCGCTCGCTCACGACGCCTCGGAGGGCGGGCTCGCCGTCTGCTGCGCCGAGGCGGCGATCGCAAGCGGCGTCGGAGCGGAGCTCGACCTTCCCTCCGACCCCGCATCGCTCTTCGGCGAGGGCGGCGGCCAGGTCGTGATCGCCTGCTCTCCGGACGAGCTCGCGTCCCTCTCCGGCGTCCCGCTGCGCCAGATCGGGGTGGTCGGAGGCGCTAAGCTCGCAGGGATCCCCGTGAGCCGGCTGCGCAAGGCCTGGGGGGAAAGCTGACATGTGTGGCGTCTTCGGAATCCGATCCGACGAGCGTGACGTTTCCCGTCTCGCGTATTTCGGCCTGTTCGCGCTCCAGCACCGCGGGCAGGAATCGGCCGGGATCGCGGTCGCCGAGAACGGGCGGCTGACCGCCGTTCGCGAGCTCGGACTCGTCACGCAGGTGTTCGACGAGCAGACGCTCCGAGGGCTTCGCGGAGAGATCGCAATCGGCCATACGCGCTATTCGACGACCGGCTCGACGCACTGGGCGAACGCGCAGCCACTCGTCCAGCACGGACGGGTCCGGACGGTGGCGCTCGGACACAACGGCAACCTCACGAACGTCGAGGAGGTGCGGCGGGAGCTGGCGGAGGCCGGCGTCACGTTGCGCTCGACCTCGGACACCGAGGTGATCGCCGCGCTGATCGCGAACGACGAGGCGCCGCTCGACGAGGCGGTCGCGAACGCCATGGCACGGCTCGAGGGCGCCTTCACCGTCACCGCGATCTCGGAGGGCAAGCTGATCGCCTTCCGCGACCCGCACGGTTTCCGCCCGCTCTGTCTCGGCCGGATCGACGGGGATCCGGTCGTCGCCTCCGAGAGCTGCGCGCTCGACCTCGTCGGCGCGACGTTCGAGCGGGAGATCCATCCCGGTGAGCTCGTCCTGATCGACGAGGGGGGCGTGCACGCGACGCAGGCCGTGCCGCAGGCCGGTCCGGGCAAGTTCTGCATCTTCGAGGTCTTCTACCTCGCGCGCCCCGACTCGAGAATCGACGGCGTCGAAGTCCACGGCGCCCGCGTGCGGATGGGAGAGCGGCTCGCGCAGGAGGCGCCGGTCGAGGCCGACCTCGTGATGCCGATCCCGGACTCCGGCACGCCGGCCGCGATCGGCTTCGCACGCGCGAGCGGGATTCCGTTCAGCGAGGGGCTGATCAAGAATCGCTACGTCGGCCGGACGTTCATCCAGCCCGAGCAGGGCATGCGCGAGCAGGGCATCCGGGTCAAGTACAACCCGCTCGCCGACGTGGCAGGCAAGCGCGTGGTCGTCGTCGACGACTCGATCGTGCGCGGCAACACCACGAGGCAGATCGTCTCGATGCTGCACGAAGCCGGTGCGACCGAGGTACACGTCCGGGTCTCGTCGCCGCCGATCGTCTCGCCCTGCTTCTACGGCATCGACTTCGGGGACGCGCAGCAGCTGATTGCCGCCGAGCAGAGCGTGGAGGAGCTGCGGGAGAGCATCGGCGCGACGTCGCTCGCATATCTGTCTCTCGACGGGCTCCAGGAATCGACGCAGCGCCCGGCCGAGAACTTCTGCCGCGCCTGCCTTACGGGTGAGTATCCGACGCGGATACCCGAGGGGCGCGAGCTGGCGAAGATGCGCTTCGAGCCCACGAGGGCTTGAGGGCGCACTCGGCTGACCGAGTGCGCCCCTCGACCCCTACTGCTCGAGGACCTTGCCTGCTTTCGCGATGCCCCGGCTGATCAGATAGCCGAAGGTCAGCGCAGTGGTCACGCTCACCCAGGTCGCCGTGTTGACGCTGTCGGCGATGACCCAGATGAGGACGAAGATCACCTCGACGAGGAGGTAGACCGCGAACTCGGCGTTGCCGGGAATCGGCATCCGAGCGACGTTCGGAGCGCTGTACCCGTAGGCCGGGCGCGAAGGCCCGCCTGCGGGAGGCTGCTCAGGAGGCGTCGTGGACATCGTGCTCCTTTCGGTTATGCCGCCTGTGCCGGGACGTGCACGAGCTCCAGCTTGATCCCGTCGGGATCGAAGAAGAAGACCGCGTAGTAACCCGGCGTGTACCAGTACTCCTCTGGGCCGCTTTCGATCTCCGCGCCCTGGGCCGCGAGCCACTCGCTGCGGTCGTCGACGACCGCTCGGGACGAGGCTTCGAGCGCGAGATGGTGGAGCCCGACCTGATAACGGTCGTGCTTCCCCTCCGACTGCGCCTCACGGAGGCCGATCGACGTTCCCGGGCCCCAGAGGTACCAAATGGTCTCTCCGCGCTCCCCCTTCACCTCGCTCACCCCGTGCCATCCGAGCGGGCCGAGGAGATCTCGGTAGAAGGGAAGGCTGCGCTCGATCGACGATACGACCAGATCGACGTGGTGGAGACCGCTCGAGCGCATGTGAAACCGGCTAGGAAATTCAGCGCGAGACCGCGAGGTCCTGCTCCGCCCCTAACCCTCAACCACCCTCGAGGGGTCTGACCCCCGAAATGGAGTGGCCCGCAACTCGAACTGAGACGGCTGGCTGATTCGAGGCGCCTCCGCCTCCCTCAGGGGTCTGACCCCAGGGTTACGATTGTGGGGCGAAGGTGTGGCGAGAGTCGCGCTCAGGGATCGAGCACGCTCGCGCGGCCGTAGCGGACTGCTCGCTTCACCGCGCGCTCGTCCATCCCCCGCTCGAGCAGCTGCTGGCGCAGCTCGCTCTCCTCGGCCATGCGCAGGAACAGCCACGCGAGCGCGGCGATCGTGACGATCGAGCCCTCGATCATCATCACCGCCCCCGCGATCTGCTGGTCGCCGAGCGGGCTGATCCCCCAGCGGTTCGTCGGGTGCTCGTAGAACGGATAGAAGACCGTCCCCGCCCAGATGAAGATATTCCCGAGCACGGTCTCGAGCACCCGCACGACTGCGACATAGCCGAGCTTCGCACCGGTTCCGAACCATTCTGGCGCCGGCAGCGTCTCGAGCACGGATGCCCACATCAGCGCGCCGAAGGAGAAGAAGCAGAAGTGCTCGAGCGCGTGCACGGCGCTGTGATGGAGCGCGCCTTGGTAAAGGAACGGCAGGTGCCAGACGTAGAGGTCGACGGCCCACAACGGCAGCGCGACGAGCGGATGCGCGAGCACGCGCAGCCGCCAGACGCCGGGCAGCGACAAGACGGGTCGAAGGATCGGGCCGTTCAACCCCGCGACAAAGGCGAGCGGGGCGAGGTCGCCCAGCAGGATGTGCTGGATCATGTGGAAGAACAGGAACTCGTGCTCCCCGAAGGCGTCGATCGGGGAGACGAGCGCGAGCAGGACGAGGACGTTCCCGGTCGCGAAGCTCCAGATCCGCCAGCGCGAAACCGGCGTTCCCGCACGCGCGAGCGTGCGCACGCGGCGCGCATACAGGAGCGCGACGACCGCGGTCGGGACGATCTGCAGCGGCTCGAAGGACCAGCTCGTCAGCAGAGAGGGCACGGCTTCCACCGGACCGAAGTCTAGGATCAGGATGATGGAAGAACGGGGCGCGACCTATGAACAGGCAGGGGTCTCGATCGAGAAGGGCGAGGCCGTCGTGGAGCGGATCCGAGCGGCGGTCGAATCGACGGGCGCGACCGGATTCGGCGCCTTCGCCGGGCTCTTTCCGCTCGACGACGACCGGCTGCTCGCAGCCTCGACCGACTCGGTCGGAACGAAGCTGATCGTGGCCAGGCAGCGAGGGAAGCTGCGCAACTGCGGCGGCGACATCGCTGCCCACTGCATCAACGACGTGCTGACGACGGGGGCCGAGCCGCTCTTCTTCCTCGACTACGTGGCCGCCAACCGCATCGAGCTCGAGCAGGTCGCCGACCTCGTCGAGGGCGCCGCCGAGGTCTGCCGCGCGACCGGCTGCAGGCTCGTCGGAGGAGAGACGGCCGAGCTGCCGGGCATCTACCGGGAGCAGGAGATCGACTTCGCCGGGACGTGCGTGGGCATGGTTGCCCGCGACGAGCTCGTCGACGGGAGCCGAATCGGGGCCGGTGACGCCGTCGTCGGGTTCCCCTCCTCGGGAGTGCACGCAAACGGGTTCACGCTCGTCCGCCGGCTGCTCGAGGAGGAGGACTACGACGGCGACGACCTGCTCGCGCCCACGCGCTGCTACCTGGACGACGTCACAGCGCTTCGCGCGCGCGCCGACGTCCGCGGCCTCGCGCACGTAACCCAGGGCGGGATCCTCGGCAACCTCTCCCGCATCCTCCCCGAGGGCCTGCGGGCCGAGATCGAGTGGGACTCGTGGGAGCGGCCGCCGGTGTTCGAGTGGCTCGCGCGCCACGTCGAGGAGGACGAGCTGCGACGCGTGTTCAACCTCGGGATCGGCTATTGCGCCGTCGTCCCGGATCCGGGAGAGTCGCTCGTGATCGGGAGGATCGTGTGATCGGAGTGCTGGTCTCCGGCGAGGGGACAAACCTGCAGGCGCTGATCGATGCGGACCTGCCGATCGCCGCCGTCGCTTCCAACAAAGCCGGCGCGCGGGCGCTCGAGCGCGCGGGAAATGCGGGAATCGCGACGGCTGTCTTCGAAGAGGGCGATTTCGCGACCCGCGAGGAGCGAGACACGGCGATGGCGGACTGGCTGGAATCGAACGGTGTCCGAATCGTCGTTTGCGCCGGCTACATGCACCTGCTGCGCAAGCCGTTCCTCGACCGCTTCGAGGGCCGGATCGTCAATACACACTCGGCGCCGCTGCCCGACTTTCCGGGCGCGCATCCGATCGAGGACGTGCTCGCGGCAGGAGTTCCCGAGACCGCGGCCACCGTGCATTACGTCGACGAGGGGATCGACTCCGGCCCGGTGATCGCGGCCGAGCGAGTCCCGGTCGAGCCCGGAGATACCGCGGAGACGCTCCGAGAGCGGGTGCAGGCCGTCGAGCACGAGCTGCTGCCGAAGGTGGTGCGTGAGCTTTGCGAGCGCTGATCTCGACGTTCGACAAAACCGGGCTCGACGAGCTCGCGCGCGGACTGGACGAGCTGGGCGTCGAGCTGGTCACGACCGGCGGGTCGACCGACGCGTACCTGCGCGAGCTTGGGCTCGAGACAACTGTGATCGAGGTCCCGCAGATGCTCGGAGGCCGCGTCAAGACGCTCCATCCCCGCGTCCACGCCGGCATCCTGGCCCGTCGCGACCGCGAAGACGACCTCGCGACCCTCGACGAGCACGAGATCGAGCCGTTCGACATCGTGGTCGTCAACCTGTACCCGTTCGAGCGAGAGCCGAGCGTCGAGATGATCGACGTCGGGGGCCCCGCGATGCTTCGCGGCGCGGCCAAGAACTTCGCCCACGTCTCCGCCGTCTCGAATCCGGAGGATTACGCCGTCGTGCTGGACGAGCTGCGCGACTCGGGTCAGGTCTCGGACGAGACGCGCCGCCGGCTCGCCGTGAAGGCATTCGCGCACACCTCCGCCTACGACGCGGCGGTAACGCGCTGGCTGGGCGGCGACGAGCGGATCCCCGACCTGCTCCTTCCGGCGCTCGAGAAGGAGCGCGACCTCGCCTACGGGGAGAACCCGCACCAGCGGGCCGGCTACTACAGGCTCGCCGCCGCCGGGGCGCACCTGCTCTCCGGCGTCGAGCAGCTTCACGGGCGCGAGCTGTCCTTCATCAACCTCTACGACCTGGCGGCCGCCCGCACGCTGCTCGAGGAGCTCGGCCCGGAGCCCGCCTGCGTGATCGTCAAGCACGCGAATCCATGCGGGGTCGCCGTTGCTGCGACGATCGAGGAGGCGTACGAGCTCGCGCTCGCCGGCGATCCGCTGTCGGCCTTCGGGCTGGTCTCCGCCGTCAACCGCCCCGTGTCGCGCGAGCTCGGCGAGGCGCTGGCCGAGCGGTTCGTGGACGTCCTGTACGCGCCCTCCTACGACGAGGCGGGGCTCGAGGCGCTCCGGCGAAAGCCCGCGCCCCGGATCCTGGCCGGACCGGCGCTCGAGCTCACGAACGCGCTCGACGCGAAGCGCGTCCCGGGCGGCGTCCTCGTCCAGGAGCCCGACCGTGGCCACGACCCGCGCGACGAGATGACAGTCGTCTGCGGCTCCCTCGACGAGGCGCAGTGGACGGATCTCCTCTTCGCGTGGACGGTGTGCAAGCACGTCACCTCCAACGCGATCGTGATCGCCCGGGACCGGCAGGCGATCGGGATCGGGGCCGGGCAGCAGAGCCGGGTCGACGCGGCGCGCCTGGCGGTCGAAAAGGCGCGCGAGCGCGGCCACGACCTGGGCGGTGCTGTGCTCGCGTCGGACGCGCTCTTCCCATTCGCCGACGGCCCGCAGCTCGCGCTCGACGCGGGCGTGCGCGCGGTCATCCAGCCGGGCGGCTCGAAGCGCGACTCAGAGGTGATCGAGGCGGTCGAGCAGGCCGGCGCAGCGATGGTGCTTACGCACCGCCGCCACTTTCGCCATTAGAAGATGCGAAATCCCGATTCTCGACGTGGCGGATGTCTTCTGGAACGAGGGAGAAGATGATGCAGTCGTGCCTCCGCCCGTGTGTCTTGCAGTGCGCACGAAGCAGACCCTCGCGGAGAAACCCTGCTCTCTCGATTGCACGAGCTGATGCCACGTTCTCCACCGCCGTCTCGGCGTATACCCGGTGAAGTCCGACCTCACGTAGCCCCCAGATTGCCCCGAGCCGAAGCGCTCTCGAGGCGACACCGCGCCCCCGTTCCCGTGGAAACACGGAGACGGCAAGCCCTGCGACCTCTTGATCGTCTTCGAACTGCAGGTTGAGAAGCCCGAGTGGCGCATCGGTCGCCGCATCCGCGATCACGAAGGGCGCGCTCTCACCGCTGCGCCACCTTTCCTCTGCTCGAGCGATGCTGTCACGCTGCCGATCCGCGGTGAGCGGCTCGTCATCTAACCAGCATCTAGTCTCCGGGTCGTGTGATGCCTCGGCGATCAACGGCACGTCTTCGACGCGTCGTGGTCGCAGGATGATTTCGTCGTCTGTGAGCGGAGGATCTGGAGGGATTAGAGGGCGCCTCGCCACCAGCAAGCAGGCTATCGACCTGGCCTTCGGTCGTAATCGAGATGACAGGGTTCGCGCGGCCCATTTCACATCAAGCCTCGAGTGCGTTCCTGGGGCGCCGCGGGCGGTGCGATACCGGAGGGGAGAGTGCTTGGCACAGACCTGTAAGGCAGCGTGCGGCCAGCGGCGTCAGGCTCCGCGGAGCCCGTCCTGTGGGGCTCCGCCGTAACTACGACTTAAAGATCGGCGCGAGGGGCTCGGCCCTCTCCGTGTCGATTGGAGCCCGGCTCGCCGGGCGGGAGCGGAAGCCGGCCAGGGCGCGCTAGATTTCGCCGGGTTTCCAGAAGCGGTAGAAGACGGCGCCCTGCGCGTTCGCCAGCGCGAACCAGAGGCTGATCGCGTCCTCCTGCGCGCCGGCGGAGTCCAGGTTGCCGGCGGAGACGGGCTCGTAGCCCGCGTCTCGGATCAGCTGCTCCGTCACGTCGCGGGCGTCGTCGTCGGCGCAGTAGAGGTTGCCCGGGGTGACGCCTTGGTTGCCGATCTCGTCGTAGATGCGCGCGAGGTTGAGGTTGAACGCCTTCGCCGTCGGCCCGCCGGTGATCGACTTCACCTGTGCAGCTAGGGAATCGAACCCGTCCGGCGGCGGCGTGCCGACCCTGTTCGTCGCGTCGATCGTGACCTTGCCCTCGAGCCCGCTGACCTTGCCGAGCGCGTTCGCGACGGCCGCGGCGGGAACCGCCAGCAGCACCACGTCCGCTCCTGAGGCGTCCCCGCCGTCCTGGCCGAGCTCGTCCACCTCGTGACCGGCGTTCCGCCACCGCTTGGCGAGGCCGCCGCCCACGTTCCCGCGTCCAATGACGGTGATGTTCATACGAAGGCACACTACTCTTCTCGGAGCATGCCGCGCGAGTACCCGACCGTTCTCGACCTCGTCGGCTCGACCCCGCTCGTCCGGTTGCAGCGGATCGTCCCCCCGGAGGCTGCCACGGTCGTTGCCAAGCTCGAGTACCTCAACCCCGGCGGGTCGATCAAGGACCGGATCGGGATCAAGATGATCGAGGAGGCCGAGCGGGACGGAAAGCTCAAGCCAGGCGGGACGATCGTCGAGCCGACCTCGGGCAACACCGGCACCGGCCTCGCGATCGCGGCCGCGCTGAAGGGCTATCGCTGCATCTTCGTCATGCCCGACAAGATGAGCCAGGAGAAGATCTCGCTCCTGCGCGCATACGGCGCCGAGGTCGTGATCTGCCCCTACGCCGTCGCGCCCGAGTCGCCGGAGAGCTACTACTCGGTCTCCGACCGGCTCGCGGAGGAGATCCCGGGCGCATACAAGCCCGACCAGTACACGAACCCCGGCAACCCCGACGCCCACTACGAGACCACGGGCCCGGAGATCTGGGACCAGACCGGCGGCGAGATCGACGCGCTCGTGATTGCCGTCGGCACGGGCGGAACGATCACCGGCGCCGCTCGCTATCTCAAGGAGCAGAAGCCGGACGTCCTGATCGTCGGAGCCGACCCTGAGGGCTCCATCTATACCTCCGGCGAGAAGATGCATCCGTACCTGGTCGAAGGCGTCGGAGAGGACTTCTGGCCGAAGACGTTCGACCCCGCGGTCGTCGACCAGTGGGAGACCGTCTCCGACCGGGACTCGTTCGTGACCGCGCGCCGGATGGCGCGCGAGGAGGGCCTCCTGATCGGCGGCTCGGGCGGGACCGCGGTGCACGCGGCGATCAAGATCGCCAAGCAGCTCGGCGCGGGCAAGACAGTCGTCACGCTCATCCCCGACTCGGGGCGCGCCTACCTGTCCAAGTTCTACGACGACAACTACATGATCGACCTCGGCTTCCTGGAGCGGAAGGCCCCGATGCCGACCGTCGAAGAGGTGCTGCGCTTCAAGCGCGTCGAGGAGCCGGAGCTCCCCGCTCTCGTCACGATCGAGTCCCACCAGAAGGTGGGCGAGGCGATCGACCTGATGCAGCGCTACTCGATCTCACAGCTCCCGGTCGTCCGCAACGAGCCGGTCGAGACGCTGGCGGACGTGATCGGGTCGCTGCAGGAGCGCGGCCTGCTCGACCGCGTGTTCAGGAACCCCGATTCGTTGAACGAGGAGGTCGCGTCGGCGATGGATCCACCGCTGGCGGCGGTCGATGCGACTGAATCCGTCGATCAGGTCTTCGCCGACCTGACCGGCGGGAGCGCGGCCGTCGTCGTCGCGCGGGCCGGGCGACCGACCGGGATGCTGACCCGCGCCGACCTGCTCGAATATCTGGCGCACCACCGCGACGGCGGACGCTAGTCCAGCGTTACCTTCCCGTTCTGGGAGGCGCGCTCGCGCACCTCGCGCTCGAGCGCCATCGTCTGCGCGGCGTTCTCGAGCAGCTCGGCGACGACGTGCAGGCGGCGGGCCTCGGAGCGCTGCTCGAGCAGCTGCTGCTTGACCTCCGCCCCGAAGTCGACTCGGGCGGCGAGCTGGAAGGAGAGCTGTCCGGCCTCGGGCTCGGGATCCTCGACGTCGGAGGAGGCGATCTCGCGCAGCGCGGAGAACTGCTCGAGCGCGCGCTCGACGTCCGACTCGTCCGGAACGTCCTCTTCGTCGGCGATCGGCTCGATCTCGGCCGTCTGGAAGGAGCGCCCCTTCGTCAGCTCCACGAGCCGAAACCGCTCGCGGCCCTCGACGACGATGTTCAGCCGCCCGTCCGGGAACCGCTCCAGCACCTCGGTCACCGCGGCGCGCGTACCGACCTCGCGCAGCCCGCGGTCGTCGGCGAGCACGAGCCCGAACTCGCCCTCCCGCGCCAGGCACTCGCCGATCAGCTCCTTGTAGCGATCCTCGAAGATATGGAGCGGGACGCGCTCGGTCGGGAGCAGGACGAGCTCGAGCGGGAAAAGACCAATCTCTGCCATCGCCGACAGACTACGATGCGGACGGTGGGTCGCGATGCGCTCGAACAGCTTCTGGGGGAGGCGTTTCCGGATGCGACCGAGCTGTCCGTCGACGACCGGACCGGCGGCGGCGACCACTTCCAGGTGACCGTGGCGAGCCGCCGGTTCGAGGGACTGTCCCTCGTCGAGCAGCACCGGCTCGTCTACGACGCGCTCGCGGAGCCGCTCGCAGACGGCACTATTCACGAGCTGAGGATCAAGACGAAAGGAAGCCAATGAGCGAGTTGCGAAAGAGGATCCAGACGATCGTGTCCGAGGAGCCGGTGGCCTTCTTCATGAAGGGGACGCCGGACTTCGTCATGTGTGGGAACTCCGAGCGCGCGCTCCGTGCACTGCGCGAGGCCGGCGCGCCGGTGACGGCGATCAACATCCTCCCCGACCCGCGCATCCGCGAGGAGCTGTCGGCGCTCTCCGGCTGGCCGACGGTCCCGCAGATCTTCATCCACGGCGAGCTCGTCGGCGGCGCCGACATCGTCGAGGAGCTGGCGGCAAGCGGAGAGCTCGAGCAGAGGCTCGAGCAGGCGCTCGGGCCGGACTACCGGGACAGCCGGCAGGAGCGCGTCACGGACGTGCTCGCAGCAGCCTGACCCGCCCTCTGACACTGGAGCAGGCGAGGCGGATCGCGGTCCGAACGCAGCTGCTCGACGGCTCGGCGACCTCGGTCCTCGACACCGTGCGCAGGCTCGGGTTCCTGCAGATGGACCCGATCTCGACGGTTGCGACACCGCAGCGGCTCGTGCTCTGGAGCCGCCTCGGACCCTACGACCCCGAGGAGCTCGACCGGCTGCTCTGGGAGGAGAAGAAGCTGATCGAGTGGAAGGCGTTCATCTACCCGGTCGAGGACCTGCCCCTCCTACGCGCGCTGATGCGGCGCCCCTGGCGCCCGCTCAAACGGGAGCAGTGGGCGAAGGACTTCATGAAGGAGCAGGCGTCGCTTCGCAGGTACGTCCTGCGGGAGCTGGAGCGGCGGGGCCCGCTCCCTTCGCGCGAGCTCGAGCATCGGGCTGCTCGGCATCCTGATCGACATGTCTGGTGGGGCACGCGGGCACAGCTGACCTGGATGCTGGAACTCCTGCACCGCCGTGGCCAGATCACCGTCGCGGGGCGCCAGAACGGCCAGCGGCTCTGGGACCTGGCGGAGCGTTGGTGGCCGGAGACCGAGACCGTCCCACTTCGCGAGGCCGAACAGCGACTCGCCGAGAAGCGGCGCCGGGCACTCGGTGTCTGGCTGGAGCGCGGCGAATGGCGCGCGCACCCGGACGCCGCCGACGGCCCCGTTCCCACTCGGACCACGCTTCTCTCCCCCTTCGACCGTTTGATCCACGATCGCGACCGTGCCGAGGCGCTCTGGGGCTTCTTCTACCGCCTGGAGATGTACGTGCCGAAGGCGAAGCGTGAGTACGGCTATTACGTGCTGCCGATCCTCCACGGCGACCGCATCGTGGGGCGGCTCGATCCTGCGTACGACCGGCGGGCGCGCCGCCTGGTGGTGAAGGCGATCTACCCGGAGGACGGGGTGCGCTTTCCGGCCCGCGCCGTCGAGCGCGCGGTCCGGAGCCTCGGCCGCTTTCTGGGCGCCGAGGAGATCGTGCTGCCACGCTGATCTCGCGTTTGACAGCACTGCCTATCGCCCCTATCATCACGCCGCTTGTAAGGTATGCCTTACAACCAGCTGAGAAGGGAGAGCGGTGGGCGCAGCGGTACTGATGACACGCGAAGGCCTCGAGGCCTCGCTGATCGTCGGCATCGTGCTCGGCTACCTGCGCAAGACCGACAACCGCAGCTCGTTCCGCCTGATCTGGGCCGGCACCGCGGCGGCCGTCGCGCTCTCGATCGCACTCGGCGGCAGCCTGTTCTTCACGATGGGCGAGCTCAAGGGCCGCAGCGAGCAGATCTTCGAGGGAGCGACCATGCTGTCGGCGGTCGCCGTGCTCACCTGGATGATCTTCTGGATGCGCAAGCAGGCGATGAACATCAAGCACGAGCTGGAGTCGCGGCTCGCTGGGGCGATCGCGGCCGGCTCGTCGGTCGGGCTGGCGGCGGTGGCTTTCTTCGCCGTCCTGCGCGAAGGCTGGGAATCGGCCCTGTTCCTGTTCGCGATCTCCGAGAGCTCGTCGCCGTGGGCGACGAGCGTGGGCTCGGTGCTCGGCCTCTCGCTCTCGATCAGCCTCGGGGTGATGATCTACATGGGCTCGCGCCGGCTGAACCTACGCCAGTTCTTCACGGTCACCGGACTGCTGCTGATCATCTTCGCGGCGGGGCTGCTCGCGCGCGGCATCGGAGAGTTCCAGGAGGCCCGGCTCCTCCCGCAGACGATCGAGCACGTGTGGAACATGAACGGGATCGTGAGCGGGGACTCGTCCGCCGGACAGTTCCTGAGCGCGCTCTTCGGCTACAACGCCGATCCGTCGCTGCTGCAGGTGCTCGTCTGGTTCGGCTTCCTTTCGACGGTGCTCTGGTTCTTCCTCAGCCCGCTCGTCAGCTGGCGCAAGCCGGCACCGGCAACGACTTAGCTACCACGTGCGTGGTGCGTGGTAGTTACCTGCCCACATAGATCGTCACCTGCGCCCAGCGCTTGATCTTCGTGCCCGGGCTGGGCGACTGGGCGAGCACCGCTCCGCGCTGCGCCGGACTGGTCGCCGTCCGGAAGAGCGCGCGGACGGTGAACGTCTTCGCCAGGAGCTGGCGCGCCGAGATCTCGTCGTTCGTGGCGGTCACGTCGGGTACGGGCAGGAGCGGACGGGTGGTACCGACCGAGACGTTCAGGCGCACGACGGTGCCCGGCTGGACCGTCTCGCCGGCCGCGGGACTTTGCGCGACGACCGTCCCGCCCGGCTCGTCCGAGTTGACCGGATAGGAGTCCGGAAGGAGGCTCGCGGCCTTCATGGCGTAGGTCGCATCCGCGAGCGACTGGCCGACGACGTCGGGCACGGTCGTCTCCGCGGTCGTGGTCGTGGTGGTCGTGGTCGTCGAGGTCGTCGTCGTGGTCGGCGCGGTCGTGACGACGGTCGTCGTGTGGGTCGGGCCCTTGGAGACGTTCAGCCGCACCCGAGAGCCCGGAGCGACTCTCTCGCCGCCCTTCGGGTTCTGAGCGACGACCTTCCCGCTCCTCTGACTCGAGGGCACCTGGACGACGTCGGCTCGAAGCCCCAGCTGTGTGAGCTGGGCGACGGCATCGGCCTCGCTCAGGCTGACCAGGTTTGGAACCACGACCGCCGACGGACCCCGGGAGACGGTCAGTGAGACGACACGGCCCTTAGCCACCTTGACGCCCGGCTCCGGCTTCTGAGAGATGACGAAGCCAGAGCCCTTCTTGCTGAACGCACGGGTCACGGTCGTGCCCAGCCCGAGTCGTTGAAGCCGGTTGACGGCCGCCTGCTCCTTGAAGCCGAGCACGCGCGGGACCGTGACCGCGGACTTGTCGCTGCCGCCGCCGCGGGTGGCAAAGTAGACGGCCAGTCCGCCCCCAATCGCCAGGAGCACGAGCAGGACGACGAGCCACGGCCAGAGCTCCCGGTCGGGCTCGGGCGGCGGCGCGAGCGGGGGCTCCGCCGGAGGCGGGGGCGGCGGGGCGCCCTGGACGAGCGTGACCTGCTCGTCCGCAGGCGGCGTGGGCCTCGGTGGTCGGCGTCTGAAAGCCATCGTTCGCGTCTGTTCCCGGCTGGGCCGCCGGAAACGGCCAAACGATAATCGTTATAGTGATAGTTAACGTGGCTAACGATCTTGAAGAAACTGTAAAGGCCCCCGAAGCCACGGAGCTCGCACATCGCCTCCGTCCCGTCCTGCTCAAGCTCGCCCGCGAGCTGCGCCGGGAGGTTCACGCTCTCGGCGTCACCGGCGGCCAGGTCGCCCTCCTGATCCAGATCCGCAAGCACTCGGGAATCGGCGCTCGGGGACTGGCGGAGATGGAGCGGATCTCTCCGGCTGCGATGTCGGGCTACATCGACCGACTCCAAAAGGCGGGTCTCGTCACCCGAGTGCCCGACGAGAGCGACCGGAGGCGGCAGGTGCTCGAGTTGACGGACGAGGCCGAGCGAGTCCTCCGCTCGGTCCGCTCACGCAGGACCGCGTGGCTCGCCGAGCGGATCGAGCAGCTCTCCGCCGAGGAACGCGCCGCGATCGACGCGGCGCTCGAGCCGCTGTTGCGGCTGCTGGAGGCCGGCGAGTGACGGGGATGCTGCTCGCGCTCAACGCGCGCACGTTCGCGAGCCTCCGCCGGCACCGAAACTACCGCCTCTTCTTCACCGGACAGGTCGTCTCGCTCAGCGGGACGTGGATGCAAAACGTCGCGCTCGCGTGGCTCGTCGTCCAGCTGACGCATTCGCCGGTCGCGCTCGGGGTGCTCGCCTTCCTCCGCTTCTTCCCGTTCACGCTCTTCTCGCTTCCGTCGGGCGTGCTCGCCGACCGCCTCGACAACCGGCACGTGATCATGCTCACCCAGGCGGCCTCAATGGTGATCTCGGCAGTGCTCGCCGTCCTGACGCTCTCCGGGGCCGCGCAGCTGTGGGAGGTCTACGTGCTCGCTCTCCTCGGCGGAACGGCGATGGTCTTCGACGCGCCGAACCGGCACGCGCTCACGTTCCAGATGGTGGGCCGTGACGAGCTCCCGAACGCCGTCGCCCTCAACGCGAGCCTGTTCAACAGCGCAAGGGTGATCGGGCCCGCGATCGGCGGGGTCGTGATCGGCATCGCGGGAGTCGGCGTCTGCTTCGCGCTGAACGCGGCCAGCTTCCTGGCGGTGCTGGCAGCGCTCGCGATGATGAGGAAGGCCGAGCTCTTCCCCCTCGACCGCAAGGGGATGCCACCCGTCCTGTCGGGAATGCGGCAGGGGCTGAGCTACGTGTGGCGGACGCCTCAGATCCGCCTGATCCTGCTGATGACCACGGCCATCTCCACGGTCGGATTCAACTTCCATGTCCTGATCCCCGTGCTCGCGTCCAAGACCCTGCACGCGGGCCCGGAGGTGTTCGGGGCGCTGGGTGCGGCTTTCGGAGCCGGCGCGCTCGTGGGAGCGCTCGGCAGCGCGGCTCTCGGCCGCGCGAGCTGGAAGGCGCTCCTCGTCGGAAGCGCCGGCTTCAGCATCGCCCTCCTCGCCCTCGCACCCGCCGAGACGGAGATCGGGGCTGCCCTGCTCCTGTTCGGGACCGGCATCTTCTTCACGACCTGGTCGGCGAACAGCCAGTCGATCCTGCAGCTGACCGCGCCCGACCACCTGCGCGGGCGCGTGCTCAGCCTCTACCTGTTCGCCTTCGGCGGCTTCGCGCCGGTCGGAGGCCTCCTCGCAGGCTGGCTCTCGGAGGTAGGCGGAACGGAGCTCGCGTTCCTCGTCGCCGGGATCACCGGGCTCGCGATGACCGCGTACGGAACCCTGACCCGGACGGGCCGCACCGAGCGGGTCGTGCCCGATGAGCTCGAGGAGCGGCTGGCGGCCTAGTTCGTTCCTGGGGCGCCGCTGGCGGTGCGGGGCCGGAGGGGACAGTATTTCAATACGGACCCCGTGCCTAAGATTTAGAAATCGGCCGGAGAGGGTTAGCCCTCTCTGGTCGATTTGCCGCCAGCGGCGTCAGGCGGGCTCGGAGGCCGGCTCCGCCGGCCGGGAGAGCCCGCCGGCCAGGGGCGAACTAGCCGATCGTCCAGGTGTCGCCGGAGTGGAGCAGCGCTTCTAGCTCCCCCGCGCCGGCCTTCTCGGTCGCTTCGTCGATCTGCGCCGCCATCAGCTCGTCGTAGACGGCCCGCTCGACGTCCCGGAAGATCCCGATCGGCGCCGCGCCGGAGCTGTCCCTCGTCAGCCGGCTGAGCGCAAACGCGATCGACGGCTCGGGCGCGTGGGCGTCGTGGACGAGGAGCGACTCCTCCCCGACCTCGGCGACGTCGACGACCTCAGCGGAGCCGTCGGCGCGCAGCCGCACGCCCTTCTCGTCCTCGGCCCCGAAGCGGATCGGCTGCCCGTGCTCGAGCCGGATCCGGTTCTCCTTGTCCTCGCGGACGAAGTCGAAGGCGCCGTCGTTGTAGACGTTGCAGTTCTGGTAGATCTCGACGAAGGAGGCGCCCTTGTGGTTCGCCGCCGCCCGCAGCACCTCGGTCAGGTGCTTGCGGTCGGTGTCGATCGAGCGGGCGACGAAGGTCGCCTCGGCGCCGAGCGCGATCGAGATCGGGTTGAAGGGATGGTCGATCGAGCCCATCGGCGTCGACCCCGAGCGCTGGCCGACCGGGCTCGTCGGCGAGTACTGGCCCTTCGTCAGCCCGTAGACCTGGTTGTTGAAGAGCAGGATCGTGAAGTTGACGTTGCGGCGCAGCGCGTGGATCAAGTGATTGCCGCCGATCGAGAGGGCGTCGCCGTCGCCGGTCACGACCCACACGGACAGGTCGGGACGCGACGTCGAAAGGCCGGTCGCGATCGCGGGCGCGCGCCCGTGGATCGAGTGCATCCCGTAGGTCTGCATGTAGTAGGGGAAGCGGGCCGCGCAGCCGATCCCGGAGACGAAGACGATGTTCTCGCGCGCGATCCCGAGCTCGGGCATGAAGCTCTGAACCGCGGCCAGGATCGCGTAGTCGCCGCAGCCCGGGCACCAGCGGACCTCCTGGTCGGTCTTGAAGTCCTTGGCGGTGAGCTGGATCAGCCCGTCACCGTTTTGGCCGTTCTCGCTCACAGCATCCCCGCAATCGCGTCCGCGAGCTCGGACGAGGTGAACGGAAGCCCGCGCACCTTGTTGTAGCCGACCGCGTCGACGAGGAACTCGGCGCGGATCAGCTTCGACAGTTGGCCGAGGTTCATCTCCGGGACGAGCACCTTGTCGTAGCGCGTGAGCACGTCCTTCGTGTTGCGCGGGAGCGGATTCAGGTGCGTGAAGTGCGCGTGTGCGACCTTGCCGCCGTTCTTCCGCACCCGCCGCACCGCGGCCGCGATCGGGCCGTAGGTCCCGCCCCAACCGAGGACGAGCAGCTCGGCGCCGTCGTCGTCGTCCACCTCGAGCTCGGGGATGTCGGCTGCGATGCCGGCCACCTTCCGCGCCCGGATCCGAACCATGTAGTCGTGGTTGTCCGGGTCGTAGGAGACGTTCCCCGTGCCCTCGGCCTTCTCTAGACCGCCGATTCGGTGCTCGAGCCCCGGCGTCCCCGGGATCGCCCAGGGCCGTGCGAGCGTCTCCGCGTCGCGGAGATACGGCTGGAACGCGCCCTCGTGGTTGGGCTTGTCGGCGAACTCGACCGAGATGTCGGGAAGCGTGGAGGCATCCGGGATCAGCCATGGCTCGGAGCCGTTGGCGAGATAGGCGTCCGAGAGCAGGAATACCGGCGTCCGGTACTTCAGCGCGATCCGCGCCGCCTCGATCGCGGCGTCGAAGCAGCCCCCCGGCGTCGAGGCGGCGACGACCGGGACGGGCGATTCGGCGTGCCGCCCGTACAGCGCGAGCAGGAGGTCGGCCTGCTCCGGCTTGGTCGGCATCCCCGTCGCGGGGCCGGCGCGCTGGATGTCGAGGATCAACAGCGGCAGCTCGAGCGCAACCGCAAGCCCGATCGTCTCCATCTTCAGGACGACGCCGGGGCCGCTCGAGGTCGAGACTCCGAGCGCTCCTCCGAACGACGCCCCGAGGGCCGCGCCGACGGCTGCGATCTCGTCCTCGGCCTGGAAGGTGCGGATCCCGAAATGCTTGTAGCGGGAGAGCTCCTCGAGGATCCCCGAGGCGGGAGTGATCGGATAGGCGCCGAGGAACAGGGGCAGCTTGCTCTGGGTCGACGCCGCTACCAGACCCATCGCGAGCGCCTGATTCCCTGTCACGTTCCGGTACGTGCCGGGCGGGAGCTTCGCCGGCTTGACCTCGTACTGCGCCGTGAAGGCCTCGGCTGTCTCACCGAAGGCGTAGCCGGCCTGGAAGGCTCTGATGTTCGCCTGCGCGATCTCCGGCTTGGAGGCGAACTTCTTCTCCAGGAAGGAGATCGTTCCCTCGGTCGGACGCGTGAACAGCCACGACATCAGCCCGAGCGCGAACATGTTCTTCGAGCGCTCCGCCTCGCGCTTGGTGACGTCGAACTCCTTCAGCGCCTCGATCGTGAGCGAGGTCAGCGGCACCCGGTGAACCTGGTACTCGCTGAGCGAATCGTCGTCGAGCGGGCTCGCCGTGTAGCCGGCCTTGTCGAGGTTGCGGTCGGTGAAGGCGTCGGTGTTGACGATCAGCGTCCCCCCGCGCGCGAGGTCCCTGATGTTCGTGCGCAACGCGGCCGGGTTCATCGCCACGAGCACGTTCGGGTTGTCGCCCGGCGTGAGGATGTCGTGGTCGGAGAAGTGGATCTGGAATCCCGAGACGCCCGGGAGCGAGCCCGCGGGGGCGCGGATCTCGGCCGGGAAGTCGGGCAGAGTCGAAAGGTCGTTGCCGACCATGGCCGTCTCGCTCGTGAACCGGCCGCCGGTGAGCTGCATCCCGTCTCCGGAGTCGCCGGCGAAGCGGATCACGACCTGGTCGAGCTGCTCTACAGGCTTCGCCATCTGTACAGCTCTAGGTATAGCACCGAAGCCCGGGGATCAGGCGTCGGCAAGCAGCGCGCCGACGTCGAGCGGCTCCGTGATCATCGCGAAGCTGCCGTCTGGCGCCCGCGGCCACTCCTCCTTGGGGCGGTCGTGGTACAGCTCGATCCCGTTCTGGTCGGGATCGCGGAGGTAGATCGCTTCGCTGACCCCGTGGTCCGAGGCTCCTGTGAGTGGGATCCCCGCTTCGACCACCTGCCGGACGGCCTTCGCGAGCGCCTGGCGGCTCGGATAGCGAATCGCGACGTGGAACAGGCCCGTCGTGCCGGGCGGCGGGGGTGAGCCGCCCCGGCTCTGCCATGTGTTCAGGCCGATGTGGTGGTGGTAGCCGCCGGCGCTCAGGAACGCCGCCTCGTCCCGGTGGCGAAGCATCAACTCGAAGCCGAGCACGTCGCGGTAGAAGGCGAGCGCGCGGTCGAGGTCGGAAACCTTCAGGTGGACGTGCCCGATGTCGGCGCCGGGATCGATCGACTCCGCCACGCCTACATCTTGGACTTCTGCCCGGCCTCCCGCTGCTCGAAGGCGAGCATCATCCCGCGAAGCAGCGAATTCAGCTCCTCCCGCTCCTGCGACCCGAGCGCGGAGGCGACCAGCGCCTCCTTCTCGGCCTGCGCGGCGAACGCGTCTTCCCACGCGCGCTTGCCCGCCTCGGTGAGCTCGACTTGAATCGAGCGACGATCCGCGAGGTCCGGAATCCGCCGGACGAAACCGGCCTGCTCGAGTCGGTCGAGCCGGTTCGTCATCGCCCCGCTCGACAGCTCCTCCTGCTTCGCGAGCTCCCCGGGCGAGCGGCGATAGGGCGGGCCGGCTCGGCGGAGCGAGCCGAGGACCTTGTACTCGCCGAAGGTGAGGTCGAAGTCCTGGAGCGTTTCCTCCATCTCCCGAAGGATCCGGCGGTTCAGGCCGTTGATGCGGTCGACGATCCCCTCGACCGTGAGATCGACCGAGGGGAAGCTCTCCGCGAACTCCTTCAGGAAGCGATCGACGTGGTCCTGCTCCTGAGCGCGCCTTCTCATGGCTGATTATCTTGACACAAAAAGTCTTGACGTCAAGCCTTATCAGTGCTACTCTTTTGATCTAAAGATACTTGATCTCAAGAGAGAGGAGCCCGAGATGTTTCTCTACGACGCCAAGTTTGCCTCCATCGCTGCGGACGATCGAGTTGAGACGTTGCGAAAGAGCTTCTCGACGTCACGCGTCGGACGCGATCCCTATCGTTGGCTTCGTGGCTCTCGAGACGCCGATCCGGCCCAGCGGCCCGTACTCGCTGCGGCTCTCGGCACGACTCGCAACCGACGCGACTCGGCAGTTCCGGAACGGCAGGCTGACGGTTGCTCTGCCCGGCGGCGAGGTCGCGGGCGCCTGGCAGCGTCCTGACGGAATCGTCCTGATCCGCTCGGAGAGCGAAGCGGGGCTCGACCGGCTCCGCTTCGTGCTGGGGCTCGACGACGATCACTCCGAGTTCCTCGAGCGCTTCGCCGACGATCCATTGATCGGCCGCGCCACGCTTGTGCTGCGCGGCCTGCGGCCGCTCCGCCTCGCCACCGTGGCGCACGCTCTGCTGCGCGCGCTCGCCGGACAGCTCGTCACCTGGCACCAGGCGAAGGAGATCGAGCGCAACATCATCCGCCGGACCTCGCCGCGTCATCCCTCCGGGCTCTGGGAGCCGCCGACCGCCGACAGCCTCGGCCGGCTCGGGACGGCCGAGCTGCGCCGGCTCGGGCTGCACGCGCGGAGAGCGGCCGCGCTGGTGCGGCTGTGCCGCTCGATCGACCTCGAGCGGCTGCACGCGCTGCCGACCTACTCGGTCGCCAAGCGACTCGCGCGCGAGCCCGGCCTCGGCCCGTGGTCGACGGGCGTCGTCTGCCTGCAGGGGCTCGGGCGCACCGAGCAGGGGCTCGTCGGCGACCTCGGGTTGATCAAGCTCTGCTCGCCGGCGAACGGCAGGCGCGTCGAGACCGCCGAGACCGCGGCGCTGCTCGAGCCCTACGGCGAGTGGGCCGGCCTCGCGAGCGTCTACTTGCTCGCCGGGCTCGGGCGCGGGCTCATCCGGTTTCGTGCCGCGGCCTAGACTCCCCCCCATGGCAGTGGACGAGCGGCGATTGGCCGTCCTCGGCGCCGGCACGATCGGCGAGTCGCTGATCGCCGGGCTGTTGAGCTCCGGCTGGCGTGAGCCGCGCGAGATCGTCGCGACCGGGAGGCGCGAGGAGCGGATCGCGGAGCTCGCCGATCGCTACGGGATCGAGACGACGCTCTCGAACGAGGCAGCCGTGTCCGGAGCCGCCGTGGTCGTGATCGCGGTCAAGCCGCAAGACTTCCCGGTGCTGCTCGGTGAGATCGGCGCCGTCCTCTCGCCGGAGCAGACGGTGCTCTCCGTGGCCGCCGCGATCCCGACGGCGATGATCGAGGAGCGGATCACGCCCGGCGTACCGGTGGTGCGGTCGATGCCCAACGCTCCGGCGGTCGTGCACGAGGCGATCGCGGGCGTGTGCGCGGGCGCGCACGCCGACGACACCCATCTCGAGCTGGCGGAGGAGGTGCTCTCGCACCTCGGCCGCGTCGTCCGCGTGCCCGAGCGGTACATGGACGCGGTCACGGCCGTCTCCGGCTCGGGGCCGGCCTACTTCGCGCTCCTCTCCGAGGCCATGATCGAGGCCGGGATCCTGCTCGGCCTCTCGCGCGAAGTCTCGACGCAGCTGGTGATCCAGACGATGTTCGGGACGGCCAAGCTGCTCCGCGACGAGAAGATCCATCCAGTCGAGCTGCGCGAGGCCGTGACGTCGCCGGGCGGGACGACGATCCGCGCGATCCGGGAGCTCGAGCGAGCCGGGGTGCGCGCGGCGTTCCTGAACGCGATCCAGGCGGCGATGGAGCGCTCGCGCGAGCTGGCGGCGGGGGAGCTATAGACGTCCGGCTTCAGATCGAGGATGACGCCGAGTCGGCTGCGCGCTGGGTTGCCGAACGGCTCGCCGCGGTCGCTCGCTCCAGCGGCCACGTCGTCCTGACCGGCGGCGGTACGCCGCGGCGCGCCTACGAGCTGGCGGCTGAGCTGGAGCCCGACTGGAGCGGGACCGAGGTCTGGTGGGGGGACGAGCGCTGCGTGCCGCCGGACGACGAGCGCTCGAACTTCGGGATGGTCAAGGACGCGCTGCTCGACCGGCTCGAACGGCCGCCGGCGGCGGTGCACCGGATCAAGGGCGAGCTCGAACCCAAGCAGGCGGCCGCCGAGTATGAGCAGGAGCTGCGGGGAATCACATTCGACTTCGTGCTGAACGGGCTCGGTCCCGACGGGCACACCGCCTCCCTGTTTCCGCACGCGCCCACGCTCGAGATTCGCGACCGGCTGGCCGTCCCCGCGGAGGCGAAGCACGAGCCGTTCGTGGAGCGGATCACGCTCACCATTCCGGCGCTCGCGAACTGCCGGGAGATGATCTTCCTCGCCGTCGGAGTGGACAAGACAGATGCCGCGAGGCGCGCCTTCGGAGAGCCGCCGAGCCCGGCGACGCCCGGGAGCCTCGTCCGCTCGGCCGAGGGGGAGACGGTGGCCGTGCTCGACCGCGAGGCAGCCGCGCAGCTCACCTCCCAGCCTGGTCCCTAGTACTGCCCCACCCGGGTGGGGATTCGTCCACCCGCCACCCGGCGTCGATGCTACTCCAGAACTGCGCGCGCGTCAGTGTCGGGGTCGTGTCAACTTTGCAACTTCGGCAGGAGCTGCGACTCCAGCTCGGCCGCCATCTCGCGCTGTTCGGCCAGCGCCTGCAGGACCATCACCGTGTCCGCGACGGGGATGTCCTCGAGGTACTCGTCCCGAGTCTCGAACGACTCGAGCACGCTCTCGGCGGCCAGCATGTAACCCGCCACGTCCTGGGCGGTGATCATCGCGAGCGCGTCTGCCACGTCCGCCGGAAAGCCTTCGTGGGTACGCAGGTCGTCCGCGAGCACACGCGCCTCGCGGTCCCGGCCGAGCACGAGCAGCGCGAGGCAGCCGGCGTACTTGCCGATCGGCGACTCCGCCTTCGCCGCGCCGAGCTCGAGCGCCCACCGGGCCTCGTCCTCCGCCCGCTCCCAGTCGCCCGCGAGCAGCCGCGACTTGAGTGCGCCGATCGGCCGCCCCCAGCTCCCCGGCGGCGCGTCCGTGAAGCTCTCTCGGTACCGCTCGGCGGCGCGCGCGAACCACTCGGCCGCCGCGCCTTGCTGCCCCTGCATCAGCAGCGAGAGCCCCGCTCCTCCGGCGGCGTTGCCCATCCTCGTCAGCTGGCGCTGTCTCGTATCGGGATCGTCGATCTCCGCCAGCCGCGCCTCACCGTCCCGATAGCGCTCCTCTTCGCGCGCCAGGTGCTCCGCCCACTGCATCGCGCCGAACCCTAGACTCATCCTGTGCCCCGCGAGCTTCGTGAAGTCGTATACGTGGACGGCGTGAGGACGGCCTTTGGCCGCGCCGGCCCCAAGGGTGTCTTCTGGCGCACCCGGGCCGACGACATGGCCGTCAAGGTCGTGCGCGAGGTGCTGCGCCGCAACTCCAAGCTGCCGCCCGAGCGGATCGGAGATGTGATTTTCGCCGCCACCGCCCAAGTCGGCGACCAGGGCCTGACGATGGGTCGCGACGTCGCCTTGCTCGCCGGTCTTCCGCAGACGGTGCCCGGATTCGCGGTCGACCGGATGTGCGCCGGCGCGCTCACGGCGGTGACGGCAGGTGCCGGTGAGATCGGGCTCGGCGCCGCAGACGTCGTCGTCGCCGGCGGCGTCGAGCACATGGGCCACCACCCGATGGGCGAGGACGTCGACTTCAACCCTCGCTTCATCGCCGATTCGCTCGTGGATGCATCCGCGGTGACGATGGGCGCGACCGCCGAGAACCTCCACGACCGTTTTCCCCAGCTCACGAAGGAGGACGCGGATGCCTTTGCCGTCCGGTCGCAGCAGCGGGCGGCCGCCGCCTGGCAGAACGGCGTCATGCGCGAGACCGTCGTCCCGATGTCCGTCTTCGGCGACGAAGGCTGGCGGGTGGCCGACCGCGACGAGTTCCTGCGGCCCGACACGAGCATGGAGGGCCTCGCGGACCTCTCCACTCCGTTCCGCCCCGGCGGGCGCGTCACGGCCGGCAACTCCGCCGGGCTGACCGACGGGGCCACCGCCTGCATCCTCGCCTCGGAGCAAGCCGCGGCCGAGCTCGGGCTCGAGCCGAAGATGCGGCTCGTCGGCTTCGCATTCGCAGGCGTCGAGCCGGAGCTGATGGGGATCGGCCCGGTCCCCGCGACGCGGGCCGTCCTCGAGCAGACCGGGCTCACGCTCGACGACATCGGCCTGTTCGAGCTGAACGAGCCGTTCGCCGTCCAGGTGCTGACCTGGTGCGACGGGATGGGAGTCGAGCCGGGCGACGAGCGGCTCAACCCCTACGGAGGCGCGATCGCCTGCGGGCATCCGCTGGCCGCGACGGGAGTGCGGCTGATGGCCCAGCTCGCCTACGGCTTCAAGGAGAGGCCACAGGTGCGGTACGGGTTGACGGCGCTGTGCGTCGGGATGGGGATGGGCGCCGCGATCGTGTGGGAACGTGCCTGACACGCGCTTCTTCCTGAACCGCGTCGAAACGCAGGCCGGCCCGGTCGCGCTCGTGACGATGGACAACGGCGCCGACTACACGAAGCCGACCGTGCTCGGCCGGAGCGCGTTCGAGTCGGCAGACCGTGTCGTCTCGGAGCTCGAATCGGGCGACTGGGCGGCGATGGTCCTGACGGGGAAGCCGTTCGTCTTCTGCGCCGGCGCCGATATCGACGAGTTCCCCAAGATCAGCTCCCGCGACGAGGCGATCGCGGGCAGTCGCGCCGGGCACGAGCTGTTCGGGCGCATCCGTGCGCTCCCGTTTCCAACGGTCGCCGCGATCAACGGCGCCTGTCTCGGCGGCGGGGTCGAGATCGCCCTTCACTGCAAGGCACGGACGATCTCGAGCTCCGTCCGACATTTCGCACTGCCTGAGTGCTTCCTCGGCATCATCCCCGGCTGGGGCGGGACGCAGCTCGTGTCGCGGCTCGTCGACCCGAAGACCGCGATCAGGTTCGTCGTCCAGAACCCGCTGCGGCAGAACCGGATGCTGACCGGGCCCGAGGCCGTCGAGGCGGGGCTCGCGGACCGGCTGCTCGAGCCCGCGGAGTTCGTCGACGATTCGCTCGCGTTCGCGGTCGCGCTGGCGGAGGCGGGCGGTTTCGAACGCGACGAGCCCGACCTGTCGGGGATGGAGGAGGCCGTAGGCCGCGCGCGCGCGCAGCTCGACGACTCGATTCACGGCGCCGCGCCCGCTCCCTACCGCGCCCTCGAGCTGATCGAGGGCTCGACGCAGCGGACGGTCGAAGAGGGCTACCGGGCCGAGGAGGAAGCCGTCGCCGAGCTGATCCTCGGCAGGCAGGCGCGCGCGTCCCTCTACTCCTTCGACCTCGTCGAGCGGCGCGCGAAGCGGAAGCCCGGCCTGCCCGAGGCCGAGCCGCGCCCCGTGCGCAAGGTCGGGATCGTCGGCGCGGGCCTGATGGCGAGACAGCTCGCGACGCTGTTCCTGCGCCGGCTCGAGCTGCCGCTCGTGATCCGCGACATCAAGCAGGAGATCGCCGACGAGGCGCTCGAGGCGATCGGCGAGGAGCTCCAGGGAGCCGCCGCCCGCGGGCGGATCTCGAAAGACAAGGCGCGCTTCCTGCACTCGCTCGCATCCGGCTCCACCGGCTACGACGGATTCGCGGACTGCGACTTCGTGCTCGAGGCAGTGTTCGAGGAAGTCGGCGTCAAGAAGCAAGTTTTCGCGGAGCTGGAGCAGATCGTGTCGCCCGAGTGCGTGCTGGCGACGAACACGTCCGCGCTATCGGTCACCGAGATGGCCGCCGACCTCGAGCATCCGGAGCGGGTCGCCGGGCTCCACTTCTTCAACCCCGTCGCCGTCCTCCCACTCGTCGAGATCGTGCGCGCGGCGGAGACCGACGACGCGACGCTCGTGACCGTCTACGAGGTCGCGACGCGGCTGCGCAAGCGCCCGGTGCTCGCCCGCGACGCTCCCGGCTTCGTCGTCAACCGCGTGCTGACCCGGATGACGAGTGTCCTGATGGACGCGATCGAGCACGGCAACACGGTCGAGGAGACCGACGAGGCGATCCTGCGGCTTGGGCTGCCGATGGCCCCGTCGGTGCTCCTGCAGATGGTCGGCCCGCGGGTCGCGAACCACGTACTCGAGACGATGCACGAGGCCTATCCCGACCGGTTCCCGCTTTCCCCGACCCTCGCCAACTACGCCGAGGGAAAGGACGAAGTGGTCGTCGTCGAGCAGAGCCCGCGCACGGTCGAGGAGATCCACGAAGCGGCGCTCGAGGCGATCGCCGACGAGGTGCGCCACATGCTCGACGAGGGCGTCGTCGCGGAGGCCGCCGACGTGGACACGGCGCTCCTGCTCGGAGCGGGCTGGCCCTTCTGGCTCGGCGGCATCACCAAGTACCTCGACCAGACGGGCGTCTCGGACCGGGTCGTCGGAAGCACACTCGCGGAGGTCAGGGCTACTGCAGCGGCCTGAGGTCGGCCTCGAGCCGTGGGGCGAGGGCGATCTCCCGCTCCTGGAGAAGCTGCTCGGCGACCCAGCGATGATGGAGCACCTCGGCGGACCGGAGAGCCCCGAGAAGCTCGTGGAACGGCAAGCCCGCTTCGAGCGGCTCGCGGATTCCGGTACGGGCCGGATGTTCAAGATCGTCGACCGAGCCACAGGCGAAGCTCTCGGCTCGGTCGGTTACTGGGACAAGACCTGGCGCGGCGAGGACGTCTACGAGATCGGATGGTTCGTACTGCCGTCGTTCCAGGGACGCGGCATCGCGGGACTGGGAACCGGACGGGCGATCGAAATGGCCAGGTCGGACGGGAAGCACCGGTTCCTGCACGCGTTCCCGTCCGTCGGCAACGCGGCGTCGAACGCGATCTGCCGGAAGCTGGGGTTCACGCTGGTCGAGGAGTGTGAGTTCGAGTACCCGCCGGGCAGCTTCATGCAGTGCTACGACTGGCGTCTCGACCTGCTTCAGACCGACGCTTAAGCCTTCGCGGGAGCCTGGAGCTCGACCTCGGCCCGCTCGCCGCGCCGTACCTCGCGGCTGCGCTCGGCCTCGGCATTGATCTCGGCTCCGAGCAGGAGCGCGACTGCGCTCAGCCAGAACCAGATGAGCAGCACGACCACGGCCGAGAGCGCGCCCCAGGTCTTGTTGTACGACCCGAACATGCTGACGTAGACCGCGAACAGCCCGGACGCGGCGAGCCAGATCACGACCGCGATCACGGCGCCGAAGCTCAGGAAGCGCCACCGCGGATGTCGACGTTCGGGCCGAGGTACAGGATCCCCGCAAAGGCGACGAGCATGCCGGCGATGAGGAGCGGCTAGTGCGCCGACCGCGTCGCCGGCCGGCCGTTCGCGGAGTACGCGGCGGCGCCGGTCCTAGCGGCCCAGCACGATCGCGGCGACGCGCTCCTTGCGGATCGTGAAGAACGCCTTGCCGATGCGATAGCGAGTCAGCACCTTGGTCGCCCGCCGGTCGGCGGGGGTGACCTGACTCGCATAGGCCTTCTTGAACGCAAGCACCGGCGAGCCCAGTCGCACACCGACGGCCGTGCGGTATGCCTTGGAACGCACGTCGATTCGCCGGACCTTGCCGCGGACGAGCTTCAACCTCAGCCCTGCGACGCGCGTCCGCGCAGATCGCGACCCGAGCCTGACCTTCCCGGCCCTCCCGGCGAAGGGGTCGAGCAGCCGAGCCTGCTGCGGCGCGTCGCGCCTCAGGCGCAGCTCGAGCCCGGTCACCTCGGGTGGGATCTTGTAGACCTTGCTCCTGAGCGGCCGGAAGCCGAAGGCCGTGACGCGGAGACGCCAGTAGCCGGGCGCGACGTCCCAGCCGAACGCGCCGTCACGCGCGGTGAGCTGAGGATTGATCTGCGGATCCATCAGGCTCAGGGCGGGAGTCCCGAAAGGGCCCGCCTTGGTGGGCGAGAACTCGAGCCTCACCGTTGCGGCCTGGAGCAGCTTTCGCGTCTTCGAATCCTGCACGACGCCGCTCGGGTCGTAGAGCTCGACCTCGCCCTTGTTCTCGTAGCGGACATCCAAAATGCCCCCTGGGTAACAGGCCCACTGGAGGATCATCGTTCCACTCCGGAGCTCGCCTGGCAAAGCCTGGACTAATACTTCGCCGTTCTTGCGAATCAACGGCAGAACCTCGAGTGGCTCGCCGCCGAGGTATCCCCGAATCGGCTCGCAGTCGTCACCTGGCCACAGGCTCCCCTTCTGCGCAAAGTATGCGAGGCACGAAGGCGCCTTGCGGGCCTGGACCCGAAGCACCGACCCGCCGCGAGACGTCTGCCCGTCCAAGACATTCCCTCCGCCGCAGTCGGCATGGGCCACGGTTTGTTCCGCACCCGGCGCCGCCGGGACAGGGCGGTATTGGGAGACATTCCCCGCGCCGTGGCTTGCGAGACG
>DASWEE010000072.1:0-17667 GCA_036394915.1 Gaiellaceae bacterium
GGGTCGAATATCCGCCCGCATTCCTTTCCTCTCTCCCGAGAGTGACGGCGGCCCCCGCGGCCGCCGTCGCCGTTTCTGGGCGGGAATAGCGGAAAGTGCCTGCACGTTGCGACGAGAAAGCTGTTCTGGGCTAGATTTCGCGACCCGTGGATATCGAGACCGGCAAAGTGCGCCTAACCGACCTCGCCTCCTGCGGAGGATGCGCGGCCAAGTACTCGGCCGCGCGCCTGGAGCAGCTGCTGGCCGGGTTCCTTCCGGTCGAGGCCGAGAACCTGATCGTGGGGCTCTCTCCGGCGGACGATGCTGCGGTCTACCGCATGGACTCGGAGCGGGCGTTGATCTTCACGCTGGACTTCTTCCCGCCGGTTGTCGACGACCCCGGCGACTACGGTGCGATCGCGGCCACGAATGCGTTGAACGACGTCTTCGCGATGGGCGGGACGCCGCTGCTCGCGCTCTCGATCGCCGCCTTCCCCGAGGAGTTGCCGATCGAGATGCTGGCGGCGATCTTCGCTGCGGCGGACGCCCAGGTTCGCGCTGCCGGTGGGCTGCTCGCGGGCGGGCACACGATCCGCGACGCCGAGCCGAAGTACGGGCTCGCCGTGATTGGCACCGTCCATCCGGACGGCGTGTGGCCGAAGAACGGCGCCCGTCCCGGCGATGCGCTCTTCCTCACCAAGCCGCTCGGAACCGGGCTGATCTTGACGGGCTACAAGCAAGGGCACGCCGGGACGCAGCAGCTCCAGCGTGCGATCCGCTGGATGCGGACGCTGAACAAGGACGCGGCCGACGTGCTGCGGCCGCTCGACCCGAACGCCGTCACCGACGTGACCGGATTCGGGCTCTTCGGCCACGCCCACGAGATGGCCGAGCGGAGCGGCGTCTGCCTGCGGCTCGAGTCGGAGCGGTTCCCCGCGATCGACGGGGCACTGGACTTGGCCCGCAAGGGCGTGAAGACGAGCGGCGACCCGCGCAACCGCGACTTCGCCGCGGCGCACGTGGCGCTCGACGGGCTGTCCGACTCGTTGACGTTGCTCGGCTTCGACCCCCAGACCGCCGGCGGGCTGCTCGTGTCGCTGCCGGCCGAGCGGGGCCCTGCGCTCGAGGCGGAGTTCGAGGCGCGGCGGCTGTTCATCCGCCGGATCGGGACCGTCGAGGACGGCTCCGGCGTCGCCGTCGACTGAGCCGCCCATGAGCTCACCGGGGATGATCCACGGGCGTTTCCAGCCCTTTCACCTCGGTCACCTGGAGTACCTGCGCGGCGCGGCCGAGCGGTCGGACGAGGTGTACGTCGGGATCACGAACCCGGATCCGTCCCGGATCAAACCCGAGCCGAGCGACCCGGCGCGGCATCTCCCGGAGTCGAATCCGTGGTCGTACGCGGAGCGGATGCTGATGGTGAAGGCGGCTGCGGTCGATCTTGGGCTCGACCTGGCGCGCGTACACCCGATCCCGTTTCCCGTCAACGAGCCCGAGCTCTGGGCCGCGTATGTGCCGGCTGGCGTGACGCAGTACATCCGGTTGTTCTCGGATTGGGGCGGGACGAAGCTCGACCGGCTGCGGGAGGCGGGGTTCGAGGTAGTCGTGCTGGACGAGGGCTCGGAGAAGGAGGTCTCGGGCGCCGACGTGCGGGCGGCGCTGCGGGAGGGCGGCGAGTGGGAGTCGTTCGTGCCGCCCGGGGTGGCGCGCGTGATCAGGTCGTTCGAGCGCGTTACTCTGATGCCGTGACCGTGTGCTCGAGCTGTGGTGCGGAGAACGCTCCCGGGCAGAAGTTCTGCGGCGAGTGCGGTGCCCAGCTCCAGTCCGGATGCCCCTCGTGCGGCTACGCGAATCCGCCCGGGCAGAAGTTCTGCGGTGAGTGTGGTGCTGCGCTGACGGCTCAGGCTGCGGTCGCGGCCGAGCGTCCACCGGAGGCGCCGGCGACTGCCTCGGAGCGCCGGCTCGTCTCGGTCCTCTTCGCCGATCTGGTCGGCTTCACCTCAGCCTCCGAAAGGCGCGACGCCGAGGAGACGCGCGAGCTTCTCTCGCGGTACTTCGACACGTGCCGGCGCCTCATCGAGCTCTACGGCGGCACCGTCGAGAAGTTCATCGGCGACGCCGTCATGGCCGTCTGGGGAACTCCGGTCGCGACCGAGGACGACGCCGAGCGGGCGGTCCGCGCCGCGCTCGACCTCGTCGCCGCCGTCTCGGCGCTCGGGGACGAGGTCAGGGCAGAAGGGCTACGCGCGCGGGCAGGCGTCCTGACCGGCGAGGCCGCCGTGACGATCGGTGCGGAAGGCGAGGGAATGGTCGCCGGCGACCTCGTCAACACCGCGTCGCGCATCCAGTCGACCGCGCCTGCTGGATCCGTCTACGTCGGCGACGGCACCCGGCGCGCGACCGAGCAAACCATCACCTACGAGGACGCCGGGTCGCACGAGCTCGAGGGCAAAGGCGGGCTCTACCCGCTCTTCCGCGCGCTCAGGGTCGTCTCCGGCGCGCGCGGCTCGCTCAAGGCCGAGGGGCTCGAAGCCCCCTTCGTCGGCCGTGACCGCGAGCTCCGCCTGATCAAAGAGCTCTTCCACGGCTCCGTCGACGACAGGACGGCGCATCTCGTATCGATCATCGGGATCGCGGGCATCGGCAAGTCCCGGCTGGCCTGGGAGTTCTTCAAGTACATGGACGGGCTGCCGCAGATCACGTACTGGCACCGCGGACGCTGCCTCTCCTACGGCGAGGGCGTCACCTACTGGGCGCTCGCGGACATGGTCCGCATGCGCTGCCGGATCTCCGAGGACGAGCAGCCTGCGTCCGCGCTCGAGAAGCTCCAAGCCGTACTGAGCGAGCACGTGCTCGACGAGGACGAGCGGCGCTTCGTCGAGCCGCGCGTCGCGCACCTGCTCGGCCTCGAGGAGCGGACGAGCTACGAGCGGGACGACCTGTTCTCGGCCTGGCGCGTCTTCTTCGAGCGGCTCTCCGAGGTCAATCCGCTCGCCATGGTGTTCGAGGACATGCAGTGGGCGGACGACTCGCTGCTCGACTTCATCGACTACCTGCTCGAGGGCTCCCGCTCCCAGCCGATCTTCGTCTGCACGCTGGCCCGGCCGGAGATCTACGAACGGCGTCCGACGTGGGGCGCGGGTCAGCGCAGCTTCACCTCGCTGCACGTCGAGCCGCTCGCGCAGGCCGCGATGGAGCAGCTGCTGGACGGGCTCGTCCCCGGCCTCCCGGACGAGCTGCGCGGGCAGATCCTCGCGCGGGCCGAGGGCGTCCCGCTCTACGCCGTGGAGACGGTGCGGATGATGCTCGACCGCGGCGCGCTGGTGCAGGACGGGCCCGTCTACCGGCCCGCCGGCCCGATCGCGTCGCTCGAGGTGCCGGAGACGCTGCACGCGCTCATCGCGGCACGGCTGGACGGCCTCGCGCCGGAAGAGCGCCGGGTCCTCCAGGACGCGGCCGTGCTCGGCAAGAGCTTCTCGAAGCAGGCGCTTTCGAGGCTCTCCGGTCTCGGCGACGAGGAGCTGGAACCCGTCCTGCGCTCGCTCGTGCGCAAGGAGGTGCTCTCCGTGCAGGCCGACCCGCGCTCGCCGGAGCACGGGCAGTACAGCTTCGTCCAGGACCTGCTCCGCTACGTGGCCTACGAGACGCTGTCCAAGCAGGAGCGGCGCTCACGCCATCTTGCGGCCGCCGCCCATCTCGAGTCGGCCTTCGGCGACGAGGAAGAGATCGTCGAGGTCGTCGCGTCGCACTACCTCGACGCCTACCGGGCCGCTCCGGACGCGCCGGACGGAGGTGAGATCAAGGTGAAGGCGCGCGAGATGCTCGCGCGTGCGGGCGATCGCGCAGGCTCGCTCGCGGCTGCTCGAGAGGCGCAGCGCTACTTCGAGCAGGCGGCGGAGCTCGCCGACGACGGGATCACGTGCGCCGGCCTGCAGGATCGCGCCGGGCAGATGGCCTGGCGCCGAGGGCGCGCGGAGGAAGCGCGGGCGCTGCTCGACCAGGCCCATTCCACGTTCGAGCAGGCGGGCCTCGCGCACCGGGCGGCAGGCGTCTCCGGCCGGATAGCGGACATCGACTTTCGCGAAGGCCATGTCGGCGAGGCGGTCGTCCGGGTCGAGCGCGCGCTGCAAACGCTCTCCACGGACGATCCCGACGAGGAGGTCGCCCGGGTCGCCGCCCAGCTCGGGCGCTACCTCGTGCTCCAGGGCCGGCACGTTGCAGCCGCGCCTCACCTCGAGCTCGCGCTCGCCCTCGCAGAAGGCTTCGACTTGACGGAGACATTCGCGCAGGCTCTGATCAGCAAGAGCCTCATGCTGAACCACGTGAGTCGTTTCCGCGAGTCCGAGATCCTCCTCCAGGCCGCGCTCGAGATCGCGGCCGGAGCCGACCTTCCGGGGCCTGCGGCACGCGCCTTGAACAACCTCGCTGTCGTCTACGAGTCGCGCGACCGCTATGCCGACGCGATCGCTGCGACGCAGCGGGCGCTCGAATTCCTCAAGCGGACGGGCGACCGCGTGCTCGAGAAGAGCCTGCGGGCCGGCTCGATCAGCACGCTCGTGCTCCTCGGCCGTTGGGAAGAGGCGTACGGTGTCTTCGCGGAGCTCGAGGGGCCCGAGCTCGCCGAAGTCGGTGGCGTCATGCACGCCATTTACGTCCTCGAGATCGCGTGCCGGCGGGGACGTGTCGCGGAAGCGAGGGAGCAGCTGCAGCGCTATCCGCAACTCGCAGTGTCATCCGACGATCCGCAGATTCGGACGAGCTACGCCCTCCACGAGGCGATGATCGCTCGGATGGAGGGAAATCCGCGCAGCGCCCTGGAGATGGTGGATCGCGAGCTTCTCAAAGCGCTCGAGGAACTCGGGATCTCCTTCCTCACGACCAAGCTGCTGGCGGTCGAGGGGCTCGAGGCCGCGTTCGAGCTCGGTGATACGGCGAAGGTGGAAGAGCTGCTCGAGATCGTCGAGCGCTACCGGCCGGGCGAGCGGCCGCCGCTGCTGAACGCCCAAGCCGCTCGTTTTCGGGCGAAGCTGGCCGGGCCCGCACCGGAGGCCGAGCGTAGCTTCAAGCAGGCGGTTGAGATCTTTCGCGAGCACCACCTGATCTTCTGGCGGGCGGTGACGCAGCTCGAGCACGCAGAGTGGCTGAGCGCGCAGGCCCGCGTCTCGGAAGCGGAGCCGCTGCTGGCGGAGGCGCGGGAGACCTTCGATCGGCTCGAAGCACAACCCTGGTCGGAGCGAGCGGAGGCCGTCGGCGGAATCGAAGCCCGGCGTCCGCAGCCGGTCGCCTGAGCGGTTAGATACGCCCATCCCTCCAACGCTCGGAAAGGAGCGTCCCATGTCCGACCGCAGTAGCCTTCTCTGGCCGGCGGCGATCCTCGCCCTCGCCGCCCTCGCCCTTGCCGTCAACCTGACCGGGGTCGCCGGCGCCGGGACCAGCTCGGCCCGGAGCACCCCCCGCATCGTGCGCGGGTACGTCAGTGTCTTCAACAATTCGGGCCAGGGCTACACGTTCACCCACACCCGCACGACCATCAACGGGCGTATCCACGTGGACTTCGTGGTGACCTTCGGCACGCATTTCAGCTCGCATCCAGTCGTGGTTGCCGCTCCGGAGCACAGCTGCACCAACTTCACCCGTGAGAACGCGGAGACGACCAAGTCCGGCTTCAAGGCACACCTGACCGGCTGCGCGGCTTTCACCTTCGTCGCCCTCGAGTCGTACGGCGACTGACGCCGATGATGTATCCGATCCTCGTGATCCTCCTCGACGGGCTCGGCGACCGCGCGCACGCCGTGCTCGGTGGACGCACCGGGAACGAGGCCGCGACCACGCCGAACCTCGACCGGCTCGCGCACGAGGGCTCGTGCGGGGTCATCTACTCCGTCGGCCCCGGGCGCGCTCCGTCGAGCGAGGTCGCCCACTGGGCGCTGCTCGGCTACCGGCCGGAGGAGTCGCCGGGCCGCGCCGTCTTCGAAGCGCTCGGGCACGGACGGGAGGTCGATCCGGACGAGGTCTTCGCCTTCGCCGCGCTCCGCCCGGCCGAGCGGCGCGAGGACGGCCTCTGGCTGACGGGCCGCCCCCGCTACGGTGAGGACGAGGAGGACGCCGCTGCGCTCGTCGCAGCCTGCGACGGGCTCGAGGTGGACGGCCTTCGCTTCTCGCTCGAGCACCTCCGCCGCGGCGAGGCGATCCTGCGCGTCTCCGGCGAGGCCGACGAGCGCGTGACGGACTCGGACGCGTTCTTCCGCGACCGCTACCCGATGCTGCGCCCGCAGGCCCTCGTCCCGAAGGCCGCACCGACTGCGGCGGCCGCCGAGCAGTGGACGCGGCGGACGATGGAGATCCTCGAGGCCCACCCGGTGAACGCCGGCCGTGCCGAGCGCGGGCTACCGGCGCTCAACGTGATCACGCTCAAGTGGTGGGGGCGGCCCAAGCAGGTTCCAACGTTTCGAGAGCGTCACGGCCTGCGCGGGACGTTCATCGCCGAGTCGGCGTTCCTGCGCGGGCTGGCAGCGGCGATCGGTCTCGAGACGATCGAGGCTCCGGAGACGAAGGATCCGCGCGGTGACCTCCGCGTCCGGCTTGCGCTCGCCGACGAGCGCCTGGACGCGGGCGACACGTTCGTCTTCGTCCACCTGAAGGCGACGGACGAGGCGGGTCACACGAAGGATCCGCGCGCCAAGCAGCGGACGATCGAGCTGCTCGACTCCGAGCTCGGCGCCCTGCCGCTCGACCGGGCAGTCGTCTGCGTCACCGGCGACCATTGCACGCCGGCCTCGCCGGAGGTGATCCATTCCGGCGATCCCGTGCCGTTCGTGCTGGCGGGCCCGGGCGTGCGCGCCGACTCGGTGCGCAGCTTCGGGGAGCTCGATTGCGCGGCCGGCATCCTCGGCCAGCTGCGCGGGCCGGACATGATGCCGGTGCTCCTGAACGCCGCCGACCGCCCGCTCTACCTCGGCTCGCGGCCGACGCCTTTCGACGGCGCCGACGGCTACCCGGACATCCTTGAGCCGCTCACCTAGGGGGCGCGGACGTCTTCGAGCTCGGGCGGCCGCGCGCGCACGCTGCGAATGCTTCGCGTCGAAAGCGCCGCGCCGTTGACGAGGGTGATGATCGCGAAGGCCGCCCACAGCGTGGGCCGGCTCCCGATCGTGAGTGCGATCGGGCCGACGATCGCATATCCGATCGGCTGGAAGGCGAGCGAGCCGAACCAGTCATAGGCGGTTACTCGGGAGAGTGACTGAGCAGGAATCTGCTGCTGCAGCGTCGTCTCCCAGATCGCGTTGCCGATCATCAGGCCGGCTCCCGCGACGCAACCCGCCGCCGCAACCCCGATCGCCGGCGCGTGGAGTGCGAGCAGCGCGCTCGGGAGCCCGAAGGGCAGATAGCCGAGGAAGCTGGCGAAGAACGGCCGCCGCGGGCGTATGCGTAAGGCGATGAGACCACCGACGAACGAGCCGGCGCTGAATGCGGACAGGATCAACGCCCACGCGCCGGGGCCGCCGAGCGATGTCTTCGAGATCGCGGCGCCGAGGACGAAAAACGGGGCGGACATCATGTTCGCTACCGACGCCGCCAGCACTCCCAGCCAGAGCCACGTCCGCGAGCGGACCTCATGCCACCCGTCGAGCAGGTCACGGATGAAGGACTGTGCGGGCAGGCGCTGGTGCGGGGGCAGCTCGAGCCGGGCGAGGAAGAGCGCGCTCACGCCGAAGGTGGCGGCGTCGACGGCAAGCGCGTAGCCCGAACCGATTGTCGCGACGAGCGCCCCCGAGATCGCCGGCCCCGCGATGCCGCCCGCCGCCATCGAGATCCCCCGGAGCACGTTTGCCTGCTGGAGTCGCCCGGGGCTGACGATCGCCGGAGTCAGTCCGGTCAGCGCGGGGTTGAAGAACGCGGTTGCGCCCCCGTTCACGGAGGCGAGGACGATCAGCTGCCATAGGCGCGCTTCGCCGGAGATCAGCAGGGCGGCGGTCAGCCCCTGGCCGCCGAGACGGATGACGTCTGCGCCGAGCATCACCGCACGCCGCGAGAGCCGATCCGCGAAGACCCCGCCGACGAGGAGGAAGCCGATCAGCGGAATCGACCTGGCGGCGAAGACGAAGCCGAGATCCGAGACGGATCCGGTCAGATCGAGGATCGCGAACGAGAGCGCCACCGCGACCATCCCGTCGCCGAGCAGCGACGTCGACTGGCCGATGAAGAAGAGGCGGAACTGGCGCTCCTGGAGCGCGCCGAGCCTCGCGGCGAGATCCATGTGCTTCGTAAGCTACTGACGGATGCACGTCGAAACGAGCATCGCCTCACGCGTCCGCGCCTTCGAGGTCTCGCCGGCTCTGTTCCGCACGCTCGCGCTCGCGACCGCGGCGATCCTGTACGCGATCATCGTCACCGGGGCCACCGTCCGCCTGACCGCCTCGGGGCTCGGCTGCGACCACTGGCCTGGCTGTCAGGCGGGGCAGCCGTTCCCGGAGAAGGGCTACCACTCGTACATCGAGTTCGGGAACCGCCTCGTCGGCGGGATCGCGATCGTCGCGGCGCTCCTCGCCGCGCTCGCTGCGATCCGCGCTCCCCGGCTTCCGCGCTACGCACGCTGGACGGCCGCGGCCGTCTTTGCGGGAACGCTCGCGCAGGCGCCGCTCGGGTACCTGACGGTCAGGTTCCACCTCAACCCGTACCTCGTCATTTCCCACTTCCTGCTCTCGGCGCTCGTGCTAGCCGGCGCGGTCGTCGTCGCGCTCGCCGCGGTCGGAGCCGAGCGGGGGACGGCGGAGCCGTTCGTCCCCAGGGAGCTGCGCGCCGCCGCGCTCGCCGCGGCGGGCGGGTGCCTCGTCCTGCTCGTGAGCGGGACGGTCGCCACGGCCTCGGGCCCCCATCCGGGGGACTCCTCGAAGATCCACCGGCTCTGGCGGCTCCAGGACGCGGTCTTCGCCCACTCCGTCGGCACTGCGATCTTCGGGATCTGCTTCGTCTTCATGCTCGGCTACCTGGTCTCGCGGCGCAGCCTTTCGCCGCGGCTGCTCGCGCTGACCGTCGGCGTCCTTGGCCTCGTTGGCGTCCAGATCACGATCGGTGCGGTGCAGTACCACACGCGTCTTCCGTGGTGGCTCGTCCTGATCCACGTCGCCACGGCGGCGGCCGTGTGGACGTGGGTGGTCGCGCTCGCTGTTCTCTTCCGGCGACCGCTCGCCTGGCTCGTGCCTCGTGAATAGACTCCGGCGGGTGGCCGACGAGCTTCGGGTCCTCGAGCGGCCGGCACTGAGGCGGCCGGTGCTCGTCGCCGCCTTCAGAGGCTGGAATGACGGAGGTCAGGGCGCCTCGCTCGCGGGTGGGTATCTGGCCAAGACGTGGGAAGCCGAGCGGTTCGCCGAGATCGATCCGGAAGGATTCTTCGACTTCCAGTCGACACGCCCGCACGTCTCGCTCGTCGACGGGCTGACGCGGCGGATCGACTGGCCCGAGAACGCCTTCTACCACGCTCAACTTCCCGGCACGGATCGCGACGCCGTCCTCCTGCTCGGCATCGAGCCGAACCTGCGCTGGCGCGCCTTCACTTCGCTCGTCGTCGACTTCTGCCGCGAGCTCGGAATCGAGATGATGGTTTCGCTCGGAGCGCTGCTGGCAGACGTCCCGCACACACGCCCCTCCCCGGTCACCGGCAGCGCGACCGACCCGGCGCTCGTCGAGCAGCTCGGGCTCTCGGCCTCGCGCTACGAGGGGCCGACGGGAATCGTCGGCGTTCTCCACGACGCCTGCAGGGAGGAAGGGATCTCCTCCGTCAGCATCTGGGCCGCCGTTCCGCACTATGTCCAGCTGACGCCGAGCCCGCGGGCGGCGAAAGCACTGTGCGAGCGGTTGGGAGAGCTTCTGGAGGCGGAGATCGACGTGAGCGATCTCGACGAGGCGTCCGAGGCCTATGCCGAGCAGGTCAGCGAGGCCGTCGCCGCCGACGCGGACACCGCGGCGTACGTCGAGGAGCTCGAGCAGCGTGCGGACGAGCTCGAGCGGGAGGCCGACATCCCCTCCGGAGACGCGCTGGCCGCCGAGCTCAGCCGCTACCTACGGGAGCACGAGGCCCGCAAGCGCGAGGAAGAGGAAGACCGGCCCGAGTAGCCGGCCTAGCAGGCTGCGCAGCAAGCTTCGCCGCGCCACGTCTCGATTCCCTCGCGCACGGCGACGGCTGAGATGACGAGGGCCGCGGCGGGATCGGCCCACCACCAGCCGAGCAACGCATTCGCGCCGAGCCCGACGAGAAGCGCGACCGAGAGATACGCGCAGACCATGTTCTGAACGCCCTCGCTCACGGTCGCGCTCGATCCGAGCCTGCTGCCAATCCGGCGCTTTGCGATTGCGAGCATCGGCATCGTCGGAGCCGTGAACGCCGCGAGCCCGATCCCGATCCAACTCACATCCGGGTGGTGGCCGCCGACGAGGGTTCGTGCCGCCTCGATCCCGACGTAGGCAGCAAGGACGAAGAAGCTGGCGGCGATGAGCTGCTGTGCTCGTCGCTCCGCGCTTTCGAGATCCGAGCGCCTGGCGCGGAAGCGCCAGAGCAACGCGAAGCCGGCGAGGGATTCGATCAGGCTGTCGAATCCGAAGCCGACCAGCGCGATCGAGGACGCGGCTATCCCCGCTCCGACGGCGATACCGAACTCGACGAAGTGCCAAGCTATTCCGCCGCGGGCAAGGAGTGTGGCCCGACGAACGAGAACTGCACGCTCACTCGGCAGGAGCTGTGGCGTCAATGCTCGAGCGCTGATCTCCATCGACCTGACGATACCGAGACTTGTCCATTCGCCCCGGGCCGGTATCCTGCTCTACCAATGAGCCTCGCGAGGCTGAGGGCGCGGCTTCCGTTCGTCGTGTTCGTCCTGCTGCTGGTGCTGGGATTGATGTTCCTCGGGTTCGCGTGCGCCTGCGCGACGGATCATCCTGGGCAGGCGGCCGATCGGGCGACCTCGGTCATCGCCGCCGCTCCGCCACTTGTCGAACTGTGGTCAGTGACCGCTGTCGGACTGATCATCCTGGCCGGCTTCGTTGTCGGCCGGGGCGCACTCCGTCCACGCTCTCTGGCCTCCCTCCAGCGGTTCCTCTTCTGATCGACGCGTCGTAGGCCTCGGTGCGCCCTCTGCTCGGGCCGCCGAGGAACTCACCGACGAGAGGAGGTACCGATGGCTCCACACGCTCCATGCGACCGTTCAGGCGAGAGGCGGCGATGAGCGGCCTTGTCGCTCTCGGTCTCGCTTTGCTCTGCCCGCTTTGATGGCGGTGATGTTCTTGATGATGCGGAAGCACCGCGGAGACGGCGGACACGACGGTCGTGACGATGGCGCCTGAAACGCCTCCCGAAGACCGGGACGAGGGCGCCCCGAGAGGTCGCCGCCCGTTCGCTCGAGCCTTGCAGGGGGCCGCTCTCGCCCTCGTGCTCGGGCTGCTTGCGCTGCTCGTCTGGCGGGTAGTCAACGATGACCGCGGTGGGGCTCGCGTCGTCGCGGCAGTCAAAGCCGGCAAAAAGCCCGCAGCGCCCTCATTCGACCTGCCCGTGATCTGGGATCACGAGGAAAACTGGCCCCGTTCACTTCGTCCTGCGCTCCGCGACGGCCAGGTCACTCTGGGCGAGCTTCGTGGCTATCCCGTCGTCCTCAACTTCTGGGCCTCGTGGTGCGGGCCCTGCAGAGACGAGGCACCCAGGTTCGAAGCATCAGCTCGCGCCCACCGCGGGCGCATCGCGTTCCTCGGCGTCGATGCGCAGGATCTGACCTCCGATGCCCGCGGCTTCGCAGAGAAGTACGGAATCAATTACGTCTCTGTCCGAGACGGCGGCGGGTCGATCCTTGGGCGCTACGGCGTCACCGGGTTTCCCGAGACCTACTTCCTCGACGCACGCGGCCGGATCGTGGTTCACAACGCAGGTGAGGTGTCCCGGTCGGAGATCGAAGAGGGCATCGCCCAGGCGAGGGAAAGCTGATGGAGCTGCGCGCCGCCGCGGCCGTCGCGGCCGCGTTGCTCGCCCTCGCAGTCGCGGGTGCGGTCTTCGCACTCACGCGTGACCACGACGTGGCGCAGGATGCATCCACCGCGGACGTCTATCGCGGCAGCGAGCCGCCCGCCGGCCTCTGGATCCCTGCGTTTCGGCTGACCGGCTACCGGGGTCAAGGCGTGCGGTCGAGCGACCTCCGGGGGAAGGTCGTCGTCGTCACCTTCCTCGACACGGCCTGCACCGAGTCTTGCCCGATCATCGCGGGCGTGATCGGGTCGGCGTTCCCACGTCTTTCCGCGGACGAGCGCTCCCGGGTGCAGGCGGTCGCACTCAGCGTCGACCCAAAGATTGATACACGGAGCCGAGTTCGGCGCTTCCTGTGGAGGCGAGGAGCCCTGGGGAAGCTCGACTTTCTTACCGGCCCGCTCGACGGGTTGCGGCGCGCTTGGCGCGCGTTCCACATCGTCCCGGCGGTCGAGACCGGAAATGCCGACGTCCACTCGGCCGACGTACGGGTCTTCGATCGCCGCGGCGTTTGGGTCTCCACGCTGCACCCGGGCGTCGACCTGACGCCGGCCAACCTCGTGCACGACTTGAGAACAGCGCTCGAGAGGAGCTGAAGAAGATGGCCAAGAAGGGAAAGGCCCGCCGGCCGGGCCCACGGCAGATCCAACCTCCGCAGCGGCAAACGAGACAAATCGAGTCCCGACGGCTGCTCTACGGCGCTGCGGCGGCTGGTCTGGTCGCGCTCGCAGTCGTGCTCGCGTTGACGGTGTTCAGAGGCGGAGGGAGCAACGCAGGGAAGGCGGCATCAGGCCTGCCGAACACGCCGGACTACCACTCGTTGCTCGTCAACCCGAACGATCCGCGGAAGCTGGTGCTCGGGACGCACACGGGCCTCTACGTTTCGTTGGATGGAGGCCGCCGCTGGCGCTTCGATGCACTCTCCGGCGACGATGCCATGAACCTCGCCCGCCCGGTTGGCCAGACGGTCTGGCTGGCGGGCCATCAAGTGTTCAAGAAGAGCACGGACGGCGGCGCGACGTGGAGCGATGTTCAACCGGCCGGGCTGCCGAGTCTCGACATCCACGGTTTCGCCGTCGATCCACGTAGCCCGAGCACCCTCTTCGCGGCGGTCGCCGGCCGCGGCCTGTACCGCTCCCAGGACGGTGCCCGGAGCTTCTCGCTCGTTTCTGAGCGGGTGGGCGGGAACGTGATGGCGCTTGCCGTGACGCCTGACGGGCAAATCCTCGCCGGCGACATGCAGCAGGGATTGCTCGAGAGCTCCGACGGCGGCGAGAGCTGGAAGCAGAGGCTGCAGGCTCAGCTGATCGGGCTCGCCGTCAATCCGAGCGACCCGACGCGGCTGCTTGCGGCCGGCGCCGGAATCGCGCTCTCGAAGGACGGTGGGAGGTCATGGCAATCCGTTCTCGACCTGCCGGAAGGTGTCGGGCCCCTTGCCTGGTCGAGGAGTAATCCAAAGCTCGCCTATGCGGTCGGGTTCGACCGCGTCCTCTATCGCTCAACCGACGGCGGCGAGAGCTGGAGGCCGGTCGGCGGCTAGCCGAAGGTGAAGGCGTAGCCCGAGATCCCGGGTGTGAAGCGCAGCTCGAGAATCGCGTCCTTGAGCTTGGGGTAGCGCAACAGCGTGTACAGCCGGCTGATCCCGGAGACGCGTACCGTGCGCACTTGCTTGCCGTTCACCAGCACCTGGACGCTGCCGTGCCCGCCTAGGACGAGGTAGACGTTTCGGGCGAGGAAGTGCAGCTGCAGCCGCGCGCCCTTGCCGGCGACGATCCGCTCCGCCTCGACACGCCAGCGCCCGCCGTAGGCGAGCTCGTTCTGCGGTAGCGACTTCGGCAGCGTGTACGAGGCTTCCACGCCCATCTTGATCTTTGAGCCTGCGTAGCGGTCGAGCCGCTGGAAGCCGAGGTAGGACTCGGCGGTCGTCACCGTCTGCGGGGTCGGATCGCTGAGCCGTGAGGCGACCGGCAGCCTCGTATCGGGCTCGGAGAGGAGCCGGCGGATCAGCGTCTCGGTCTTGCCGTACTCGCCTTCGCCGAAATGGGCGTGGCGGATGTGGCCGCGCTTGTCGATCAGGTATTCGGCCGGCCAGTACTGGTTGCTATAGGCCGTCCACGTGCCGTAGTCGTTGTCGAGCGGGACGGGGTAGTGCACGCCCAACTGCTCGACGGCGCGACTCACGTTCGACGGGACGTGCTCGAACGCGAACTCGGGCGTATGCACGCCTACGATCACAAAGCCCTTCGGGCCGTAGGTCTTGTACCAGGCATTCAAATGCGGCAGCGTGCGCAGGCAATTGATGCACGAGTAGGTCCAGAAGTCGACGAGGACGACTTTGCCGCGCAGCTTCGCGAGTGTCAGCGGCTTGGAGTTCAGCCACTGCGAGATGCCGCGGAAGTCCGGTGCGGGCCCGTAGTCGGCAAGGTTCGGCGCGTCGACTGCTCGCGTCTCCTTGTGCCCCGTCAGCTTCGCCAGGTGCTTCTTCGCGTACGAGGTCCCCTCGATGTGGCTCTGGAGCGCGTTCGTGTAGCCCGGCAGCGCCGTCTGGAAGCGGCGGTCGACGTTGAAGACGATTGCGAGCGCGGTCGCCGCGATGACGACGCCGAGCGCCGCGCGGACGGAGCGCGCGTGGGCACGGAAGGCGCCGAACCGCCCCATCGCCCGACGACCGCCGAGCCCGATCAGCAGCATCGGGATCGCGGCCCCGAGCGCGTAGGCGAGCGTCAGGAAGACTGTCTCGGTGCCGACCTTGTGCGTGGCCGCGACGACCGTGACCGCGCCGAGCACGGGCCCCGCGCAGGGGACGAAGACGAGCCCCAGGCTGAGCCCGAGCACGAAGCCGCCGCCGAGGTCGCTGCTCGGCCTGCGGCTGAGGCGCGCGAGCGGCCGCTCGACCAGCTCGCCGAGCTGCGGGACGACCAGCAGCGCGGCCATCAGAAACAGGAGCCCGATCGCGACGTTGCGGAGGAAGTCCTGCGGCAGTCCGAGCTCGTCGAGGATCCACGTGCCCACGAGCAGGAAGACCGTGAAGCTCACGATCAGCCCGGCGACGATCGCGTACGGGCGGCGCTTGCCGCCGCTCGCGGACCCGGCGAACATGATCGGGAGCACGGGCAGCACGCAGGGTGAGATCGCAGTAACGATCCCGGCTACGAAGCCGATGCCAAGCAGGACGATCACGGGCCTACAGCAAGGGTAGTCCTCGCCGCCGGCGTTTCGTTACGCCGAAGCGGGCTCCTCTGCGGGCTCGGGCGGAGTCTCGGCCGTGCCCTTCTGTGTCTGCTGGTCCTTGCGCTGGCGCGCGCGGCGACGCCGTCGCCTGCGGCGCGAGCGCCCCGAGGTCAGCTTCGGCGCCGGCAGGTTGTCCGCGAGCGCATGCGCAACGTCGGGCAGGGAGCCGATCCGCTCGCGGGCGGCTTCGATCAGGTTCGTGGCGCGGGGCGTGTAGCCCTCGGCCGAGGCGAGCAGTGCGACGCCGACGTTGAGCGGCTGCTCGAGGGCGGCCGCAACGAGCTTGGCCGCGTTTTCCTCGTGGCGATGCCCGCGGGAGTTCGCGAGCGCGCCGAGCAGCCTCTTCGCCTCGGGGAACTCCGCGCTCGCGCGCCGGTCCTGGACCTTGCGCGTCGCACGGGCGAGCTTCCACGTCCAGCGGGCGAGAATCTGCTCCGGTGCGTCGGCCTTGCCGTCCCCGAGCGCGCGCAGGAGCACGCGGATCCCGGGAAGCCGGTCCTTCTCCCAGGTCGGCGCGGAGGTCACGAGCGTGACGAGGTCGTCGAAGTCCGCGCGCTCGACCTTCATCGAGACCCGGTCGGAGAGTGCTGTCATCCGCAGGCGCCGGTTCGGGTTCTCGGCGGCGCACGTGAACAGGAACTGCTCGAGGCAGACCTTGCTCGCACGGCCGTCCGTCAGCTTCTTGGCGAACTCCATGCGCTCGTCGAAGCGGATCTGCCGCCCGGCGATCGAGGCCCAGTAGCGCTGCTCGTCCTCGTCCAGGTACTTGGGATCGACGCGCTGCCACTCGCGGGTGATGACGGCGAGCCGGCGGCGGACGTCCGGCGTGACGGGGACGAGCCAGGGCGCCGGCGTCAGCTTGCGGCGGGCGCGGCGCTGGTAGCGGCGGCGCGGTGAGGGGAGGACGCGCGCGCCCTCGCGGTAGAAGTCGGCGTCGAGCAGGCTGTGGAGCGAGATCACGCGCTCGTTGTGGGTTGCGGCCTTCGGGACGAAGTCGACGACGACTCCCGCCTCCTTGCGCGGATGGATCCGCATGATCCGGCCGATCCGCTGCTGGTAGACGCGGCGCGAGGCCGTCGGGGCGAGGTGCATGACCACCGTCGCGCGTGGGGAGTTCCACCCTTCGGCGAGCAGCATCGCGTTGATCAGGATGTTGATCTCGCCGCGCTCGTAGGCGGCCAGCGTCTCGGCGAGCTGGACCGGTGGGGTCCGTCCGCTGACGGCTTCGGCCTTCAGGCCCGCGGCCCGGAACTCCTGCGCGAGGTTGTAGGCGTGGTCGACTCCCGCCGCGTAGACGATCCCCGGCGTGTTGTCGAACCGGTCGCGATAGAGGCTTGCCGCCGCCTGGTTCAATGCCTGGTGGTCGAGAGCTTGGGCCAGGGCGCGCTCCTCGAAGTCGCCGCCCACGATCGGGACGGAGTGGATCGCGGCGACCGGCGGCACGCGCAGGCTCCGCAGGGGGGCGACGAGGCCGCGGCGTGTCGCGTCCGCGAGCGGAAGGTCGTCGACCGAGGCGGGGAAGACGTCCGAGACCTGCTTCGCGATCAGCTGCTCGGTCGCGGTCATGCCGATGTAGATCGGCTCGGGGAAGCTGCGGATCGCGGCACTCGTCTTCTCGCCGAGCGCGGTGTGCGCCTCGTCGCAGATCACGAGCTGGTACGCGTCGCGGCTGAGATCGCCCACGTGGCGGGCGAACCAGGCGTAGGTCTGGATGGTGACCGGGTTCTCGCGCGGCGGCGTCCGGCCGCGCTCGATTGCAGGAGTGATCCGGTCGCCGTACCCCTCCTCGCCGAGCTCGCGGTTGAACTGCGAGACGAGCAGGCGCCGGTGGGTGAGGATCAGGACGCCGAGGGTGCGCGCGGCCTCGACGAATCCGGCCGCCGCGATCGTCTTGCCCGAGGCGGTCGGATGGCGGAAGCGGAAGCGGCGGACCGCGCCGGGATCGGCCGGAGCGGCGCTGTCGAGCGGCTCCAGCTCGGCTTCGGCGTCCGCGACCGGCTCGCCGTTCTCGTCCTCTTCCGGCGCCTCGACCAGCTCTTCAGCCGGAACTGTCCCGTTGCCGTTCAGCGGGGCGAAGCCGCGCTGGTTGGCGGCGATCAACTCGGTCAGCATGCCCGCGAGCGCGTCGATCTGGTGCCGCCGCAGCTCCGTTCCTGAGGCGAGTCGCGGCGGGCGCTCGCTGAGCACGCGCTCGAGCCCGAGCATGAGCCCGAAGCGGACCCGCCAGCTCGGCGAGGGCTTTCGGAAGCCCTGCTCGATCTCGGCCAGCGCCTCGTCGAGCGCCTGGCGCCGGGCCGTCTCCGGCGCGAGCGCCACGGCCGGGTCCTCGTCCTCGCGCAGGAAGGGCTCGTCGGCCCATGCCTCGGCGCGGAGGGCGGCGGCGACGAGGCCGTCCGCGGCCTCCGGCGCAATCGTCGGATGCTCGCTGGTCCTCTGCATGTGTGCAGCGTCTT
>DASWEE010000073.1:0-7038 GCA_036394915.1 Gaiellaceae bacterium
CCTCGTCGACTTCTCCCAGTTCAAGAAGCTGATCGACGATCTCGGCGGAGTGACGATCGACGTCCCCGCGAAGATCCGCTCGAACAAGTTCGACTGCCCCTTCAAGACCCAGGCGCAGTGCGACCGCTGGCCGGGCTGGCGCTTCGCCAAGGGGCTGCAGCAGATGAACGGGCAGCGCGCGCTCGTCTACTCGCGCATCCGCGAGAACCTGCTCGACCCGAGCGAATCGGACGCGACGCGGGCGATCCGGCAGCAGCAGGTGATCCAGGCGATCTCGAGCAAGCTGACGAGCTTCGGCACGCTGTTCAAGATGCCGTTCATCGGCGGCGACCTCGTCCGCCCGGTGGCGACCGACCTCACCGCCGGCCAGTTCGTCCAGCTCGGCTGGGTCAAGTTCCGCGGCCACACCCTGCGCTGCCGCCTGGGCGGGACCGCCGACGGCACGGGCTACATCATCGCCGACGAGGAGAGCCGGGCCGTGATCCAGATGGTGCTCGGCAAGTCCGCCGCGCAGCCGCCGATTCCCGGGTCGCTGTACGGCTCCGGTTGCGTCAGCGGGAAGGCGCAGCTCTGAAGCACTTCTGTAGCACAATTCATGCTACGGTCTGGGTGTGTCGCGTTCGCTTCACGTCCGTCTCGACGACGAGGCAGCCCTGGCCCTCGATATCGTCCGCAACTCGATCGGGATGACCGATTCCGAGGCCGTTCGCACGGCGCTGCGGGAGGCGGCCGAACGCCGCCGCCGGCGAGCTGCGCTACGGGAAGAAGCGAAGCGCCTCGCCGCCGACCCGGACGATACGCGCGAGCGCCGTGCGGTGATGGCGGACATGGATGCGCTCGCGCCCGAGTGGCCTCCCGAGTGACGCGCGGAGACGTCTATAGCGTTCATCTCCCGCGCGCACGCGGCCACGAGCAGAATGGCTCGCGGTGCGGAGTGATCGTGCAGACGGACGAGCTCATCGATCTCTCGACCGTGATCGTCGCCCCAACGTCCCGCAGCGCCGCACCGACCTCGTTTCGACCGGAGATCGACGTCCGGGGCCAAGCTACGCGAGTGCTCGTCGAGCAGCTCCGCGCTGTCGATCTCGACCGCCTTCGCGAGCAGGTCGGGCGACTGTCGTTCTCTGAGCAGCGCGCCGTCGACGACGCGCTGGCGCTCGTGCTCGGCATCTAGAAGCTACTCGCCGAGCATCCCGGCGACGGCCGTGACGAACCGCTCCGCGTTGTCGACGACAAGCCGGGCCTGCTCCTCCGAGGCCGGTCTGGCCTCGTAGTCGCCCAGCTCCCGGATCTGTTGCGCGCGCCTTGCCTCCGCCACGAGCTCGGGATCGAAAGCCCCTCCGGTCGCGAACTCTTGCTCGAATGAAGTCCATACCCCGCTGTGGGTCTTCGCGTACAGGTCACGCTCGCTGAGCGCCGCCCGAGCCGCATAGAGCATCGCGTAATAGGCGGCACTCGCTGCGTCGGCGAGATGGCCTGACGCAAGAGCGTCGCGCGCCCCGAGGAGCCGCTCCCGAGCCTGGTCCATGAACTCCTTCGAGCGTGGGCTCATCGCACGGCCCGAAGGTCGACCTTGTCCCGATCGACCTCCTGGATGTAGAAGGACTTGATCCGGCGGCGGCCCTCGAGCCACTCCGGGTCGAAGAGTTGGAAGGAGAACCAGAAGGAGCTCGCGCCTTCGTCCTGGGCGGCCTGCCAGAGGGCGCGGTTGACGAGGTCCCAGTCTTCGTCGCCTCGTCGGGTGACAACCATGACGTCCACGTCGGACTCCTCGCGACGCGGCTCGCCACGTGCGCGGGATCCATAGAGCCACACGTCGACGAGGTCGTGCCCGAGCCGCTCCTCCAGCAGACCGAGGAAGCGCGAGAGCGTGCGCCGCTCGACCTCGCTGAGCGTTGTGCCCTCGAGGCTGTCGACGCTCGCCATGACCGCAGTGTAGGGAGGGCGGAAGTCAGCCGAGCGATCACGCTTGCAGGCCGTGAGACCCGTGTCCTCGCCGACCAGACGACCGCGGTCGATCCGCAACGACTGGGCCGGTCGGCAGGACGGCTCGACGCCGACGAGCTGCAAGCGGTCGACGAGGCGCTCGCGCTCGTGCTCGGGCTTTGACCTCGAGCACAAGAGCATGGGGCAGGTCGCGTCCGAGCTGCTGGCGCGAGCTCTGCGCGAAAGGGATCGCGGGAGCACCGAGTCCCCGTTCCGCTGGACCCACCGCGATCTCGGCGTCCCACGCGTCGATCTCGAGGACAAGGAAGCGGTCCGCGCGATCCTCGACCGCGCGTGAGCGTCAGCGTCGACGCCAACGTCCTCGTCTATGCGTCGAACGAGGCCGATCCGGTCTACGAGCCCGCCCTCGAGCTGGTCGAACGGCTGGCGGCCGGGCCCGGGCTCGTCTACCTGTTCTGGCCCGTCCTGGTGGAGTACCTACGGATCGTCACGCACGCGGCGATTCTCCCTCGCCCGCTGAGCGCCCGAGACGCCGTCGGGAACGTCGATTCCTTGCTGGCGCAGCCCCACGTGCGGACACCCGGCGAGCTCGACGGCTTCTGGGACGTCCTTCGAGCGGCGGGGGCCGACCGTGCCCGCGGCAACGACGTCAGCGACCTGCACCTGGTCGCCCTGATGCGCCAGCACGGCGTGTCCACGATCTACACGCTCGACCGTGGATTCCGGCGGTTCGAGGGCCTCGATCTCCGCGATCCGTTCGCGTCCTAGAAGCGCCCGAGACGGCGAGTAAGCTTTCACCTATGCAACTGACCGCGGCCATCACTCACGAGCCTCCCTGGTATGTGGCCCGCTGCCTCGAGGTCGAAGTGGCGAGCCAGGGCGAGACGGTCGATGAAGCTTTGGCGAACCTCAAGGAAGCGCTCGAGCTCTACTTCGAGGATGCCCCGGCTCCGGACGTGATCGGGCCGCCGATCATCGCCTCGGTCGAAATCGCTGCGTGAGCCCACGCCTTCCGGTCGTCTCTGGATCGGAAGCGGTGCGGGCGCTCCGAAAGGTCGGCTTTGCGCGGGTGAGTCAACGCGGCAGTCACATGAAGCTCAGGAGCGCGGCAGGAAGAACGGCCATTGTTCCGCTTCACCAAGAGCTCGCTCCAGGGACTCTGCGCTCAATTCTCCGGCAGGCCGGCCTCTCACCGGACGAGTTTGGGAAGCTCGTCTGACAGGCCCCAGATGTTGGCGGTTGCCTCACCTTCACGGCCGGGACCCACAGCAACGACGCCGGCGACCTGTACCTGGTCGCGCTGATGCGCCAGCACGGCGCGTCCACGATCTACACGCGCGACCGTGGATTCCGGCGGTTCGAGGACCTCGATCCCCGCGATCCGTTCGCTCCTTAGAAGCACCGGCGTCGAGCTCTCGGATCTACTTGCGATCCGCGGGCGCGGCTGTCGCCATTCCCATCGCCTCGGCCGCGGCCAGCAAGCGGCGGTCATAGCTGATCAAGACGCCGAGGTCCTCGCCCAGCTCGAGCGCCGTCGCGAGGTGGATCGAGTCAAGAGAACGGAGCGGTGCAGGGTCGATCTCGACGGCGCGCTCGAGGACGCCCTCGGCCAGCGGAATGAGAGCGACATCCCTGAGCAGCGCAGCTGCTCGCTCGAACGTGCTCCCGTCCGCTTGGCGAGCTGCTCTCAACACCTCGACGCGGAGCAGCCGGCTCGAAGCTCGCTCGGGCCACTCCCGAAGCCGCTCGATCAGAGCATCCGTCTCGTCCTCCTCCTTGACCAGCTTGACGAAGGCCGAGGAATCGAGATAGGCGATCATCGCCGCCCGAGGAGCTCCTCCCGCTGCTCGGCGACGAGCTCGCTCAACGGCCGCTCGCCGGGACGACGCGGCAGCGGCGCGCCGTGGTCGAGCAGGTCGCCGGCCGGCCGGCTCGCCCCGAGCTCGGCGACCGCCCGGTCGACCGCCGACCGGCCCCCGGGAAGCGGTGCCAGCACCGCCACCGGTTCCCCCCGCCGGGTGACCTCCAGCGTCTCGCCGCGCTCGACGCGGCGCAAGTGCACGCTGAGGTTCTGTCGCAACTCCCTGACTGTCACCTTGGCGTCCATGTGCGTCAGTGTAGCACATGGCCTCGCGCTCGTGCTCGGGCTCTAGGCAAAACCGGCGGATTCGTCTAGGGTCGAATCGGTGAGGCCCCTCCGTCGCCTCCGTTTCGCGCTCGCGCTCGCGGTTGTCGGGCTCGGGCTGCTCGCGCTCGGCGCGGCCACGACCGCCTCGGCCGCGGTCACGGTGACGTTCAACTACACCGGCGCGGCGCAGACATTCACCGTCCCCGCCGGGGTGACCAGCATCGCTATCGACGTCTTCGGCGCCCAAGGGGGCGGCGGCGGCAGCGTCGCTTCCGGCGTCGGCGGCGCAGGTGGGCTCGGCGGCGAAGCACAAGCGACGTTTTCGGTTGTGCCGGGCACGAGCTATCAGATCAACGTCGGCGGGCAAGGCGGGGGGATTGGCGCCGGAAGCGCAGAAGGCGGCGGCGGCGGCGGCGCATCCGATCTACGGACCGGCACCGGCACGCTCAGCGATCGAGTCATCGTCGCCGGTGGAGGCGGCGGCGGCGGCGGCGCGACTGGGTCCGCCGGAGGCGCAGGAGGATCGGGCGGCGGCACGACCGGGGGTGACGGTGGCGGCAGCAGCTGCGGTAGCGGCGGCGGCGGCGGCGGCACGCAGAGCGCGGGCGGCGCGGGCGGGACCGGTAACCTTCCCGGGCATCCCGGCAGCCTCGGGCAGGGCGGTACCCCCTTCCAGATCGGCGGCGGGTCCGGAGGGTTCAACGGCGGCGCTGAGGGCGGAAACGCCAGCATCAGGGCAGGCGGGGGCGGGGGCGGCTACTACGGTGGTGGCGGCGGCGACGATAGCTGTCCGGCCTCTGGCGGAGGGGGCGGCGGGTCCGGGTTCACGCCCGGCGGCACCGGCATGACCAACGGCGCCCGCAGCGGCCACGGCCTGGTGACGATCACCTACACCGTCACCCCGACGCTGACCACGAGCGCCTCGGCCGGCGTCGTGATCGGCGCCCAGGTCCATGACACAGCGACGCTCTCGAACGGCTCGGCTCCCACCGGCTCGATCACGTTCAAGCTCTACGGGCCGAACGACTCGACCTGCGCGAACACGCCGGCCTTCACGAGCTCCGCGGTTTCCGTCTCCGGCAACGGCAGCTACGACTCACCCAACTTCACGCCGACCGCCGCGGGCACCTACCGTTGGACCGCTTCCTACTCAGGCGATTCGAACAACAATGCAGTCCCGACGGCCTGCAACGACGCCAACGAGTCGGTCGTCGTCTCCGCGGCCTCGCCGACCATCTCCACCAACGCCTCGGCAGGGGTCACGCTCGGCGGCTCCGTCGACGACACCGCCGTCTTCTCCGGCGGCTTCAGCATGACCGGCGCGATCGCCTTCAACCTCTACGGACCGAACGACTCCAGTTGCTCGGGCTCCCCGGCGTTCACGAGCAGCGGATTCATGGTGCCCGGCCAGACGGAATACGGCTCGGGGTCGTTTCAACCGGCCGCGCCCGGCACCTACCGTTGGACGGTCTCCTATTCGGGCGATTCCAACAACGAGGCGGCCGCAAGCATTTGCAACGCCGCCAACGAGACGGTCGTGATCTCCCCCGCAGGCACGACGCTGACGACGACCGCCTCGGCGGGTGTCGTCATCGGCGGCTCGGTTCATGACACGGCGACGGTTGCGGGCGGGGTAAGCCCGAGCGGATCGATCACGTTCAAGCTCTACGGTCCCAACGACGCCACCTGCTCGGGCTCGCCCGCCTTCAGCTCCGCGGTCTCCGTCTCCGGTAACGGCAGCTACGACTCGCCCACCTTCACCCCGACCTCTGCGGGCACCTACCGCTGGACCGCCTCCTACACAGGGGATGGGAACAACACCCCTGTGGCGGCAGTCTGCAACCTGGCGAACGAGTCCGTCGTCATCTCGAAAGCGAGCCCGACCCTGAGCCTGAAAGCGATCGCCAAAGTGGCCTCCTCCATCGGCGCGACCGGCACACTTGGCGGCGGCCACTCGGCGGCCGGGCAGATCACCTTCGATCTCTACGGGCCGGGCGGCGATTGCTCGGGCACGCCGATCTTCACGGACACAGTCTCAGTGAGCGACAACGGCGCCTACACCTCCAAGACCTTCGCTCCCACAAAGGCCGGCTCGTACAGTTGGAGCGCCTCCTACTCGGGCGATCAGAACAACGAACAGGCGCTCGCGCCCTGCACCGGCCCGGAGGCATCCTTTTCCATCTGCGTTATTCCCAAGGTGAAGGGCCTGCCGCTCGCCAAGGCCAAGCGGAAGATCACGGATGCCTCTTGTGCAACCGGCAAGATCACGCGGGCGTTCTCGCGCAGGATCGAGAAGGGCAAGATTCTTTGGCAGCGCTGGACGAAGCCGGGAAGGCCGCGGCCGGGCGGAACCCCCGTGCATCTCGTCGTGAGCAAAGGGACGCCGTAGCGCGGCGGCAAATCGGCGCTTTGACGTCACAGTGCTGTAGCACTATTCGTGCTACAGTCTAGACATGGCGCGATCGCTCCACGTTCGTCTCGACGAGGGCTCGGCAGCGGCGCTCGACGTCGTCCGCAATGCGAGTGGCATAACGGATTCCGAGGCGGTTCGCACCGCGCTCCGCGAGGCCGCGGCACGCCGACGGCGCCGCTCGGCACTCCGCGAGGAGGTCGCGCGGTTGGCCGCCGATCCGGAGGACACGAAAGAGCGTCGGGCGGTCATGGCCGATATGGACGCGATCGCAGCCGACTGGCCCGAATGACTCGTGGCGACGTCTATCGCATCCGCCTCCCTCGCAGGCGCGGCCACGAGCAGGCCGGTTCGCGGTACGCCCTGATCGTCCAAGCCGACGAACTGCTCCATCTCTCGACCGCGATCGTCGCCCCAACCTCGCGCAGCGCCGGGCCGACAACGTTCAGGCCCGAGATCAAGGTCGGCGGACAACAAACCCGTGTGCTCGTCGAGCAACTCCGTGCCGTCGACCTCGGGCGCCTCCGCGAGCACGTAGACCGGATCTCGCCTC
>DASWEE010000074.1:0-1574 GCA_036394915.1 Gaiellaceae bacterium
GGCACGTTTCGCCCTGTTCAAAGGCGACCGGATCGTGCGGGCGTGGCGCGTGCTCAGCCGTACCGACATCAACTTCGGTTACACGACGCCCGAGCTCGTGAGCGGCGACCCCGTCGTCGTTCTCGACGTGACGAAGGGATCGGGCGACGGAGGCACCTTCAAGTGGGAGTACGAAGCGCTGTGGCTGGCGCCTCGCGGCACGCGCGCACGCTTCTCACTGTCTCGGGCCGTCTACGGCGACAACCTCCTCGCCGACATCCGCGTCGGCCCCAACGGGAAGCTCTACCAACTCGGCTCATCGCCGATCTCCGGCGTGGAGATCAGCCGGTACTCGCTCGGCGGGAGCGCGCGATGAAAAGGGGCATCGCGCTCGCGGCCCTCGTGCTCCTCGCCGCCTGGCTCGGCTTTCTCCTCTCGGGCTGTGGATCGGAAGGGCCCGTTTCCCTGGGGCCGCCGCCGAAGGAGACGAACACGACGTCCGGCGTCGCCCCGCCGCCGAGCGGAAGGGGCTCGAATCAGTCCGGCGGGAAGCACCGCAAATCGCTGTCGCTCGAGGTCTGGTTCGTCCGCGACGGAAAGCTCGTCGTCGAGCGGCGATCGCACCGGATGACGGTCAACGTCGCGACCGCCGCGCTAGGTGAGCTGCTGTCCGGCCCCGGGCGCGGATCCGGCCTGGCGACGGCGATCCCGGACGGGACGAGGCTGCTCGGCATCTCGATCAAGAACGGCGTCGCCACCGTCGACCTGACCTCCGACTACCAGGCCGGCGGCGGCTCGCGCTCGATGCAGCTGCGGCTCGGCCAGGTCGTGTACACGCTCACGCAGTTTCCGACGGTTCGCACGGTCCGCTTCCAGCTCGACGGCGCTCCCGTGAACGTCTTCTCGAGCGAGGGGATCGTCCTGGACAAGCCCGTCGGCCGGGGTGCCTACAAGAACCTGCTCTCGGCGGGGACGTGGAAGCAGCTGCCTGCGGCCTCGGTTGCTGCGGACACGAACGTGACGGCCGTCTGGACCGGCAAGCAGATGATCGTGACCGGCGTGAGCGGCGTCGCGCCGGACGGGAACTTCCTCCAGTCCTTCAACGTCGCGCTGGCCTACGACCCGGCCGCGGGCACCTGGACCCGGCTGGCGGCGCCGCCGGGACACTCCGATTATCTCGAGCGCCATACCGCCGTCTGGACGGGCAAGGAGATGCTCGTCTGGGGCTTCGGAAAGGCGGCGTTCGATCCGGAGACCAACCGGTGGCGACCGCTCGGGGCCCCACCGACTCAGGGCGGGGCCGGGATCGTGGTCTGGACCGGCCGCGAGCTGATCGGCTGGGGCGGCGGCTGCTGCGGGGACGCGTTCGGCGACGGATCCGCCTACAACGCGAAGACCAAAACGTGGCGCAAGCTCTCGCCTTCGCCGCTTGCTCCCAGCCAGGATCCGATCGGAGCCTGGACCGGGCGTGAGCTGATCATCCTGGTCTCCGGGTCGGCCGCCGGCGAGCCGGTCAAGGGCGCCCGCGCAGGCGCCTACGATCCCGCGACCGACACGTGGCGCCGGCTCGCGCCGATGCCGTCCGTCCGCAACGG
>DASWEE010000075.1:0-10328 GCA_036394915.1 Gaiellaceae bacterium
TCGGTCGGCTGCTCCGGCAAGTAGTCGACCGGATACTCGATGTGCTTCTCGAGGAGCCGCTTGATCTCCGCGAGCGTCTTCTCCTCGCTGACCCCGGGGATGTAGTCGGTGCCTGCGAGCGGCACCTTCGCCATCGCCGCCGCCTCGACGGTCAGCGCAGCGAGGTCCTCGGGCTCGAGCGAGTGCACGTTCGTCTTCCCGCAGGCGCGCGCGAGCATCTGGAGCTCCATCGTCATGGCCGTCAGCAGGTTGTAGACCCGCACTGAAGCCTCGTCGACGACGAGCCGCTTTCGCAGCTCTGGGTTCTGGGTCGTGATTCCGACCGGGCAGCGCCCCGTGTGGCAGTGGTAGCACTGTCCGGCCGGGACACCGACAGTCCCCTCGTAGTCGGTTACGCCGGGGATCTCCTTGTTGCAGTTGAGCGCGATCAGCGCGCTCGTCCCGATGGCGACGGCCGTTGCCCCCAGAGACAGGCACTTGGCGACGTCGGCTCCGTTCCGGATCCCGCCGGCGACGACCAGGTCGATCTCGTCGGCGAGTCCCACGTCTTCGAGGGCGCGACGCGCCTCGGGGATTGCGGCCATGAGCGGAATGCCCGTCTCCTCCGTTGCGATGTGTGGGCCGGCGCCGGTGCTTCCCTCGGCGCCGTCGAGGTAGATGATGTCCGGCCCGCATTTGGCCGCCATGCGCACGTCGTCGTAGACACGCGCGGCGCCGAGCTTGAGCTGGATGGGAATTTGGTAGTCGGTGGCTTCCCGGACCTCCTGCACCTTCAGGGAGAGGTCGTCAGGACCGAGCCAGTCGGGATGGCGGGCCGGCGAGCGCTGGTCGATGCCCGGCGGCAGCGAGCGCATCTCTGCCACCTGCTCGGAGACCTTCTGGCCCATGAGATGTCCGCCGAGGCCCACCTTGCACCCCTGGCCGATGAAGAACTCGCAAGCGTCGGCGAGCATCAGGTGGTGCGGGTTGAACCCGTACCGACTCTGGATGCACTGGTAGTACCACTTCGTCGAGAGGTCGCGCTCGGGCGGGATCATCCCGCCCTCGCCGGAGCACGTCGCGGTCCCCGCCATCGAGGCGCCCTTGGCCAGCGCCATCTTCGCCTCGAGCGAGAGCGCTCCGAAGCTCATCCCGGTGATGTAGATCGGGATGTCGAGCTCGATGGGATTCTTGGCGAAGCGGGCGCCAAGGATCGTCTTCGTCTCGCACTTCTCGCGGTAGCCCTCGATCACGAACCGCGTGAGCGTCCCCGGGAGGAAGACGAGCTCGTCCCAGCCCGGCATCGGCTTGAAGATCGAGAAGCCGCGCATGCGGTAGCGGCCGAGCTCGGCCTTGATGTGGATGTCGTTGATGACCTCCGGGGTGAAGATCCTGCTCCGCCCCAGAACGTTCTCGCGCGAAGGTGCGTCTTCCATGGCTCCCATTCCTAGATGACCAGCTTGCGCTCGCTGGGCTCGAGCTGGTCGTAGTTGTAGAGCTGCTTGCCGCAGACGAACTTCTGGAACTCGGGCGGCGAGCCGAGCCCGTAGATTCTGAACTTGCGCTCGATCAGCTCGGTGTCGGACTCGTCCCACTCGCCGGGCACGCAATCGACGCCGAGCGACTTCACCTTGCCGGCGACGTAGATCGTCCCGTCGTACATCGAGTCGCCGAGACCGGCGCCGACATTTCCGCAAATGATCTGGCGCCCGCGCTGGAGCATGAACCCCGTCATCGAGCCGGCGTCGCCGAGGACGATTATCGTGCCGCCCTTCTGGTCGATGCCGGAGCGCGCCCCGACCTGGCCTTTGACGACCAGATCGCCGCCGCGCATGGCCGCGCCGGTCAGTGAGCCGGCGTTCCCCTGAATGACGACGACGCCCGACATCATGTTCTCGCAGGCCGACCAGCCGACCCGGCCGCTGATGTGGATCTCGGGCCCGTCGATCAGGCCGCAGCCGAAATACCCGAGCGAGCCCTCGAAGTTGATCTTGCAGCGGGTGAGGATGCCGACCCCGAGGGAGTGCTTCGCGCCTGGGTTCTCGATGGTGATCTCCTTGATCCCCTCTTCGTAAAGGAGCCGGCGGAGCTCGAGGTTGATCTGGCGCGTCGTCAGATCGTGGGCGTCGAACGTCGCCGCCCCATTTTCGATCCGGGCGACCTTGGGCGCCTCGACGTGCGGCTCCGCGAGGCCGCGCGCGTCATACGTGATGCGGCGTTCTCCTACCTCTGCCACGCCATCACCATGCCCTCGTACGGGTCGTACGTGTCGATCTCGTGGTCGACGATCGCGCGGATGGCGATCTCCTCGGAGGCGAGGGCGACGAGGTCGTCGGCCTCGTAGAGGACGAGCGGCTTGGCCGCCATCTCGTCCTTGGCCATTCCGAGCGCGTCCGCGGTGACGGCGATGTAGGTGAAGACGCCGTCGAGCTCCTCGAGCGAGTCGCGCATCGCCTGCTCGAGGTCGGCTCCCTCGCTCATCTTCTCGGCGAGGTACACGGCGATGATCTCGGAGTCACATTCCGACTGGAAGCGGTGCCCCGAGCGCTCGAGCCGGCGCTTCCAGTGGAAGTAGTTCGTCAGCTGGCCGTTGTGGACGACCGCGATGTCGGAGAACGGATACGCCCAGTAGGGGTGGGCCCCGGAAATGTCGACGTCGGACTCGGTCGCCATGCGGACGTGACCGATGGCGTGCGTTCCTTCGAAGCCGCCGAGTCCGTACTGATCGCAGACCGTCTCCGCGTCACCGAGGTCCTTGATGATCTCGAGGGAGCGTCCGATCGAGAGCACCTCGGCGTCGGGGATGTCCTCGATCCTGTCTGTCAAGTCCTTCAGGTCTCCGTCGTAGGTGAGCGTGGTCCGGTACGCGTACTCCGTCTCCGGCTCGACGTCCTCGATCTGTGCGCCGGCGGTCTTGAGGCGGGTGACGACCTGCTGCTGGTGGCGCTGGATGCGGTCGTCGAACTCGAAGTCACGCGTTGTGTTCGAATCCGCCAGCGTGTAGCGCATGATCACGCGCCCATCGTGCGCCTGGCCGTACAGGGCGTAGCCCGTCGAGTCGGGGCCGCGGTGCTTCATCGACTGGAGCATGCGGGTCATGTCGCGGCCGACGTCCCGCGTGCCGTCCCGATAGATGATCCCGGCGATCCCGCACATGTCGCGTTCGGCCCTCCAGGCCTAGGGGAGGATGTCCAGGTAGCGCTCGCGCTCCCAGTCGGTGACGGCCGAGAGGAAGCGCTCCCACTCATCTCGTTTGTAGTGCATGTACACATCGTAGAGACGGCCGGGCATCGCGCTCTTGACCACCTCGTCTTCGTCCAACGCGGCGAGCGCCTCGCCGAGATGCTCGGGCACGCGCGGGATCTCGACGCCTTCGGCGAGGACGTCGTAGACGTTCCGCTGCTGTGGCTTGCCGGGGTCGAGCTTGCGCTGGACGCCGTCGAGGCCGGCGCGCAGGAGCGCGGCCTGCGTAAGGTAGGGATTGCAAGCCGAGTCCACGGCCCGGAACTCGAACCGTCCGCCGCTCGCGACGCGGACCAGAGTCGTCCGGTTCTGCCAGCCGTAGTCCTTGTAGATCGGCGCCCAGAACCCGAAGTCCCAGAAGCGCTTGTAGGAGTTGACGGTCGAGGCCGTGATTCCGCACAGGCCGCGGTAGTGCTCGAGGATCCCCCCCATGAACTGGAGGCCGATCTCGGAGAGCTTCGCCGGCCCGCCCGCGTCGTAGAAGACGTTGTTGCCGTCCTCGTCGACAAGCGTGAAGTGATGGTGGGCCCCGTTCGCCGAGACACCCGTGAAGGGCTTCGGCATGAAGGTGGCGATGACCTCGACGCCGTCCCCGTACGTGCCCTCGTACGTGTGCTTGCGTGCGACGGCGGCGCAGATCTGCCGGAAGGTCGAGAGGTTGTCCGCCGTGCGGACGGCGCGGTCAAAGAGGAAGTTGAGCTCGAGCTGGCCGGGGGAGTCCTCGTGGTCGCCGTAGGACGGGTTGATGCCGAGCTGTTCGCCGTAATCGATCACGTCGAGGATGATCGGCCGCAGCTCCTCGAACTGATTGATGTGGTAGCACCACGGCTTCGTGATGCCCTGGGCCTCGGCCGGGTCGGTAGAGCCCTTCGGCCGCTTCATCCACATCATCTCGGGCTCGACCCCGCACAGGAACGTATAGCCGAGCTCCTGCTCGACCTCGTTCATGATGCGTTTCAGGTTCTGGCGCGGGTCGGCTTCGAGGAGTTGGCCGGTCTCGGTGTCGTAGCAATCGCAGAAGACGCGCGCCACGCGTGAATCCCAGGGAAGCTGACGGAAGGTGTCGCAGTCGGCGATGGCGGCGAGCTCGGATTCCTCCGGACCGAAGCCGATGTAGCGGTCGTTGCGGTCGACGAAGAGATCGGCGGTCGCCCCGTAGACGAGCTGATACCCATCCTCGGCCACCTTCTCCCACTGGGTCGCGGAGACGCCCTTGCCGTTCACGTGGCCGGAAACCGAGATCTGCTGGAAGAAGATGTACTTGATCCCCTTCTCGTTGATCTCCTTGCGGATCGCCTGGATCTTCTCGCGGCGGCCGGGATCGTTCCTGGCCTCCTCGAGCGTAGGGATCGGGTCCGGGATCGGCCCCTTCGCGAGGACGTTCTGCACCTGCGTGAGGCCGGTTTGGACAGTGGCCATGTAGGACTCCTTTGAGCTCGACTGCCCGCGAATACTATTTCGACCGCGGACTCTGCTCTAGCGAGGTCCGCGCGGAGGCGTCGGCCTAGCTGAGGTCGATCTCGCGGTCGATGAGGTGCTCGTAGAGCTCGCGGTAGAAGTTGACCGCCTGCGCCACGTCGCCCGGATCGACGTCCTCGCCGCGCTCGACCTGCCGGGTGATCTCTCGCGCGGCGTAGAAGGAGATCAGAACTTCGGGGTCGACGCCCTCGTCGTCGACCGGATCCGCTGTGTCCAGCGGATAGCCGGCCTCGGTGAGCATCCGCGCGATGAGGTCGTCGAGATCGTGCAGGGCCTCGGCCGGCGAGTCTTCGACGTCGGGCTCGAGCTGCTCCCACTCGGTTTCCCACTCGTGGCGGTCGAGGCCCGGTTCGCTCATACGCGCTCAATACCGCTCTTGGGGCCTCCTTCAAACCACCCGAAACCCGTTCTAGACTCGCGGGGATGAAGGTGTTGGTCGTCGGATCGGGCGGGCGAGAGCACGCGCTCGCGTGGAAGCTCGCGCAAAGCGACGCGCTCGCAGATCTCCACGCCGCCCCCGGAAACCCGGGGATCGCCGTGCTCGCGCAGTGCCATCCCATTCGGATGAACGACGTCGAGGGCCTGCTCGGGCTCTGCCGGGAGCACGAGCTCGACCTCGTCGTGATCGGCCCCGAGGCCCCACTCGTCGCGGGGGTCGCGGACCACCTGCGCCGTGCGGGGGCCACCGTCTTCGGCCCCGGCGCCCAGGCCGCCCGCATCGAGGGGTCGAAGTCCTTCGCCAAGGAGGTCATGGAAGCGGCCGGCGTTCCGACCGCGGCCGAGCTGGCGGCGTTGCGCGCCCCCTGCGTCGTCAAGGCGGACGGGCTCGCCGCCGGCAAGGGCGTTTTCGTCTGCCGGACGCAGGCCGAAGCCGACGCAGCCTGGGAGCAGGCGCGGGCTCTCGGCGACAGCGTCGTCGTCGAGGAGCTGCTGGAGGGCGAGGAGGTGTCGCTATTCGCGCTCACAGACGGCGTCGACACGATCCCGCTCGCACCCGCACAGGACTTCAAGCGGCTGCTCGACGGCGACGAGGGACCGAACACGGGCGGAATGGGGAGCTATTCGCCGACGCCGTTCCTTCTCCCGGACGAGATCGACGAGCTCGTCGAGACGGTGCACCGCCCGGTCCTCGCCGAGCTCGCGGCCCGCGGCACGCCTTTCATCGGGCTGCTTTACGCAGGCGTGATGTTGACCGGCGATGGGCCGCGCGTGCTCGAGTTCAATTGCCGCTTCGGAGACCCAGAGACTCAAGCGATTCTTCCTCGGCTCGAGGGCGACTTCCTCGGCGCCCTCGCGGGGGCGGCCCGAGGAGCGCTCGGGGGAGTGGAGCTCTCGGCCGGGCCCGAAGCGGCCGTGAGCGTCGTCCTCGCCGCGGCCGGATACCCCGACGCGCCCGAGCCGGGGGTGCAGATCGGCGGCATCGAGGACGCCGAGGCAGGCGGGGCGCTGGTCTTCCACGCCGGAACCGCCGTCCGCGACGGTCGCCTGGTCAGCGCCGGCGGCCGCGTCCTGAACGTCACCGGGCTCGGCGGATCCGTGGCCGAAGCGCGAGAGCATGCGTACGCCGCCGTGGAGCGCATCGATTTCCCGGGCGCCCAGTTCCGCCGGGACGTCGCCCTGAGGGCTGTCCGTGTCCCAGGCTGAGCAGCGCCTTCAGGAGGTGCCGTTCCCAGTCCTCGAGGAGTTCGAGGACGCGGGCCCCCTCGTTGGCATCCTCATCGGCTCGGAGTCCGACCGGGAGCTGATCGAGCCTGCGGTCGAGGAGCTCGACGAACGCGGCATCTCGAACGAGCTCCGCGTGCTCTCGGCTCATCGGGACCCACGAGGTGTCGCCGAGTACGGTTCCACCGCCGCCTTCCGCGGCGTCCGCGTGATCATCGCCGGCGCGGGCATGTCCGCCGCGCTCCCGGGAGCTGTCGCCGCCTACACCGAGCTGCCCGTGATTGGTGTGCCGCTCACGTCGTCCAAGAGCGCCGCCGGAGGGCTGGACGCGATCCTCGCGATCGTCCAGATGCCGCCCGGAGTGCCCGTGGCGTGCGTCTCGCTCAACGGGGCCCGCAACGCAGCCGTCTTCGCGGCGAAGATTCTCGCGCAGGGCGGCGGCTACCCGGGCACGCCTCCCCCTCCTCCACTGACCGCGTAGGGCCGCCTGGCGGCCTCTCTAGAATCGGCTTTGTGATCTCCCGTTATTCCCGCCCGGCCATGCAGAGGATTTGGTCGGACGAGAGCAGGCTGGCGCGCTGGCTCGAGGTCGAACTCGCGGCGCTGGACGGGTGGACCGAGGTCGGTGCCATTCCCCGCGAGGCCGCCGAGGCCATCCGACACCGGGCCGTCCCGCCGTCGCCGGAACGCGTCGCCGAGATCGAAGAGGTCACGCAGCACGACGTCGTCGCCTTCGTGGACGCGGTCGCGGGCGACTTGGGCGCCGACGGCCGGTGGCTGCACTACGGCCTGACGTCGTCGGACGTCCTCGACACGGCCCTCGCCCTCCAGGTGCGGGGAGCCGGGCAGCTCATCCTCGAGGGCATCGAGCGCGGTTTGGAGATCGTGGCGCGGCGAGCCGAAGAGCATCGCGACACCGTCATGGTCGGTCGTACGCACGGCGTGCACGCGGAGCCGATCACGTTGGGGGCGAAGCTCGCCGGCTGGGCTTTCGAGATCGAGCGCGACCGGGAGCGGGTTGCCCGCGCACTCGAAGGCATGCGCGTCGGAAAGCTCGCCGGCGCAGTCGGGACCTACGCAGGAGGTGACCCGGAGGTCGAAAGAATCGCCTGCGAGCGGCTCGGGCTCGCCCCCGAGTCCGCCGCGACGCAGGTCGTCCCCCGCGACCGCCACGCGGAACTCCTCTCTACGCTCGCCCTCTGCGCCTCTTCGCTCGAGCGCTTCGCCACCGAAGTCCGCCACCTGGCCCGCACCGAGGTGGGCGAGGTGCAGGAGCCCTTCGGACGCGGCCAGAAAGGCTCTTCGGCCATGCCTCACAAGCGAAATCCCGTCGTCGCCGAGCGGATCTGCGGACTCGCCCGCATCGTGCGGGCCGCGGCTCTCGTCGGGTTCGAGAACGTCCCGCTCTGGCACGAGCGCGATATCTCCCACTCGAGCGCCGAGCGTGTCGTCCTCCCCGACGCCTTCCTCGCGCTCGACTACATGCTCGACCGCTTTGCGTGGCTCGTCGAGGGGCTGATCGTCGACGCGGAGCGCATGCGCTCGAATCTCGAGGCCTCCCACGGCCTCGTCTTCAGCCAACGGGTCCTGACCGCCCTCGTCGCCGGAGGGCTCGCGCGCGACGAGGCCTACCACCTCGTCCAGCGCCACGCCATGCGGGCCTGGGAGGAGGGTCTCGACTTCCGGGAGCTCGTGGAGTCCGACCCGGAGATCGCACCCCGTCTCGATCCATCGGTGTTCGACCTCGCCGACGCCGTCAAGCACGTGGACATCGTGTTCGAGCGCCTGGCGGCGCTCACGACCCAGAGGGAGGAAGCCGTACATGCCTGACGCCGCCGCACTGCACGTCGCATCCGGCAAGGTGCGCGAGATCTACGAGCTCGACCAGGAGCGTCTGCTCCTGGTCACGAGCGACCGGATCTCAACCTTCGACGTCATCCTCCCGACCGACATCCCCGACAAGGGCCGGGTTCTCACCGGTCTCTCGGGCTTCTGGTTCGCCCGCACGCGGGACATCGTTCCGAATCACCTCCTGGCCCTGAGGCCGGACGGCCGCTCCACCGAGGCCCGGCGCCTGCGGATGCTGCCCATCGAATGCGTGGTCCGCGGCTACCTGACCGGATCCGGCTGGAAGGACTACCAGGCGACCGGCGGCACGTCGGGCCACAAGCTTCCGCCCGGCCTGCAGGAGTCGGAGCGGCTGCCCGAGCCGATCTTCACCCCCGCGACGAAGGCGCAGACGGGCCATGACGAGAACATCGACCGCGACCGTGCGGCCGAGCTCGTCGGCGCCGACGTTCTCGCCGAGGTGGAGCGGATCGTCATCGACCTCTATCGGTTCGCGTCCGAGCACGCCGCCGAGCGCGGGATGCTCATCGCCGACACGAAGTTCGAGCTCGGCCACGACGACGAGGGGCAGTTGGTGCTCGGCGACGAGGCGCTCACGCCCGACTCCTCGCGTTTCTGGCCTGCTGACGGGTACGAGCCGGGTCGCGCGCAACCCTCGTTCGACAAGCAGTACGCCCGCGAATACTGCGAGTCGCTCGGGTGGGACAAGACATATCCGGGGCCCGACCTCCCCGACGACGTCGTAGCCGGAACGCGCGCCCGCTACGTCGAGGCGTTCGAGCTCTTGACGGGAATCTCCTTCGACGACTATCTCGCCGACCCGGAGGTTGTCCTCCGATGAGGGCTGTCGTGCTGGTGCGACCCAAGGCGGGGATCCTGGACCCGCAGGGGGAGGCAGTCGAGAGCTCGCTCCGCCAGCTCGGCTTCACCGTCGGCGAGGCCCGGGTGGGCAAGGTCATCGATCTCGAAGTGACCGCCGACAGCCCCTCGGCTGCGCGCGCCGAGATCGAGCGCATGTGCGAACGGCTCCTTGCCAATCCGTTGATCGAGAGCTACGAGATCGAGCTGGCGGAGGACGCGTGAAGGAAACTCAGCCGCGCATCGGGGTCGTCGTGTTCCCCGGCTCCCAGGACGACCGTGACGCCGCCTGGGCACTCGGAGCTCTGGGGGCGGAGCCAGTCATGGTCTGGCACGGGGAGGAGGAGCTCCCCATGCTCGATGCGGTCGTTCTTCCCGGCGGATTCTCCTACGGCGACTATCTGCGTTGCGGCGCGATCGCCCGCTTCTCGCCCGCCATGCGCGCAGTAACCGAGTTCGCCGAGGAGGGAGGGCTCGTGCTCGGCATCTGTAACGGGTTCCAGATCCTCTGCGAGGCCGGCCTACTGCCGGGTGTGCTTCGCCCGAACAGATCGCTCCAATTCGTCTGCCGCGACGTCGCGCTGGTGGTGGAGCGTACGGACACTCCGTTCACGGCTCGTTGCGAAACGGGGCAGGAGCTGCTCATCCCGGTCAAGCACGGCGAGGGCTGCTACCACCTGCCTCCCGAGTTGCCCGAGGAGCAGATCGCGCTTCGTTACGCTCCCGGCGACAACCCGAACGGCTCCGAGGGAGATGTCGCAGGGGTCGTCAACTCCGCACGAAACGTGTTCGGCCTCATGCCGCACCCGGAGCACGCGGTCGACCCCCTGCTCGGATCGGGCGACGGCGCGCTCATCCTCGCGTCGCTCGTCGATTCCGCGCGCGAACGCCTCTACGCTCGCGCGTAGGCGGCGTCCCGCAGCCGCGGGTCGAGCATCCGGTGCGCGACGTCGACCACGAGGTTCGCGAAGACGATCAGCAGCGCGAGCATCACCGTCAGCCCCAGCACGACCGTGTAATCGCGCGCGACGACGGACGCGACGTAGAAGCGCGCGACCCCCGGCACCGCGAAGATGTTCTCGATCACGAACGAGCCGGTGACGAGGTAGCCGAGCAGCGGCCCGGACACCGTGACGAGCGGGATGAGCGAATTGCGGAGCGCGTGCGTCAGGACCACACGGCTCCTCGACAGTCCCTTCGCGCGAGCCATGCGGATGTAGTCGAGCTCCAGCGTTTCGAGGAGAGAAGCTCGCAAGAGC
>DASWEE010000076.1:0-25927 GCA_036394915.1 Gaiellaceae bacterium
CAGCGGCAGCCAGACCGTGGACCAGTCGGTCGGAACCGTCCAGGTCGGGTCGGCGTCCGTCAATCCGGCTGCTTCGACGAACACGCCGGTGAACGGCAACGTCCCGGTCTGCGTCCTGAGCGACTGCACCGGCGGGAACGCCGACCAGTCGACCACGGGCTCAGGCTCGACCACGAACACCGGCTCGCCCGGCAGCGGCAGCCAGACCGTGGACCAGGCGGTCGGAACCGTCCAGATCGGGTCGGCGTCCGTCAATCCGGCTGCTTCGACGAACACGCCGGTGAACGGCAACGTCCCGGTCTGCGTCGCGAGCGACTGCACCGGCACCAGCTCAACGCAGTCGTCCGAGGGATCAGGCCCGGTCTCCAGCGCCGGCCCGCCCGGCAGCACGATTCAGGCAGCTGCCAGCTCGGTCAGCACGACCGCGGCGAGCGGGCCGACGAGCCCGACCACCCCCGCCACCGTCAACACGACGACGGGCGGCGGGAATCCCGTCCAGACGCCCGGCTCCAACCCCGGGCCGACCGCACCTCCGACAATCACACCGGTTACGGGGAAGCCTCCGGTCATCCAGCTCGGCGTGAAGCCTCATCCGAGCATCGTTGGGACCACCCCCGTGCCTCATCCCGCCCGCTCGGGTCCGCCGGCGCTGTCCCGCCCGGGCGTGAACAGGCAGCTCAGGATCTCGGCCCCCGGGATCCCCGCCATCCTCAAGGGGAACCTTCCCTTTACGGGGCTCCCTGTGTGGCTGTTTCTCCTGGCTGCGCTCGGGCTGGCCGCCTCGGGGCTCGTCCTGAGGGCGATGCCCCGCAGAAGGGGGGTGACGACCAGCTAGGCACGAGTTGTCGAAAGGTCTGCGGCCGGCCACCGCGCCGGCCCGGGCCTATCGACGTCGACTTGTGGGTCGGCGTCGGCTAGTCGGCCGCTACGGGCTCTGCGCTCATGATGCGTGAACCCGTGCGCCGGCCCTAGCAAGGGCAGCGGCGCCCTCACGGGCGTCGCTGCGCGTTCTTTCCGAGTCGAGCGGCGGCCTTCCAGCCGGGATACTGGGCGCATGCGTATCGGGCGGCGAGAGGTCAAGTTCTCGAATCCGGGGAAGGTGTTTTTCCCGGCGCGCGGCCTGACCAAGGGCGACCTCGCCGCCTACTACCTCGACGTCGCCGGCTGCGTCCTCAACCACGTCTCGCGGCGGCCGATGCAGATGAAGCGGTACCCGAACGGGGTCGAGGGCGAGTTCTTCTACCAGAAGCGCGTGCCCGAGCCGCACCCGGACTGGCTCGACACCGTCCACATCCGTTTCCCGAGCGGGCGGACCGCCGACTTCCCGGTCGCGAACGACGCGGCCTCGCTCGCATGGATCGTCAACCTCGGCTGCATCGACCTGCACACCTGGCACTCGCGCGTGTCGGACATCGAGCGCCCGGACTACCTGCTGATCGACCTCGACCCGAGCGAGGGGAATCCCTGGTCGCACGTCCAGGAGATCGCGCTGGTCGTCAAGGAGGTGATGGACGAGCTCGGCCTCGCGAGCTTCCCGAAGACCTCCGGCGCGACCGGTCTCCACATCCTCGCGCCGATCAAGCCCGAGCCCCCGTTCCGCGTCGTGCGCGACTTCGCCAAGGAGCTCGCGAAGGAGGTCGAGCGGAGGATCGACGACCAGGCGGTGGCGACGACGACGTGGAAGGTGGCCGACCGCGACGGCGTCTTCGTCGACTACGGCCAGAACGCCCGCGACCGGACGATCGCGTGCGGCTACTCGATCCGGCCGACGCCGGATGCGCGCGCATCGGCTCCGCTCAGGTGGGAAGAGGTCGAGGAGGTCGACCCCGCCGCGTTCACGCTCGAGACGATGCGGGACCGGATCGCCGACGTGGGGGATCTGACGAAGGGCATGTGGCGGAAGAAGGCGAGCCTCGTCAGCCGCTTCGAGAAGCTCGGGCTCGAGGCTCCTTCTCGATGACGGCTACGTAGAAGGGGCCGCCGTCCTCGATCCGACGAGCGAGCCTCCAGCCGGTGCCGTCGAGCAAACCGCGGAGCTCGTCTTCCGAGACGAAGAGGTAGTCGAACCAGGGCGTTGCGAGCTTGCGGTAGCGGATCCGGATGCGCAGCTGGCCGTCCATCCGCCCGCGCCGCCGATTGCTCTCGTGGTAGGCGAGATGCTCCGGGTCCTCGGTCGCGTACGGGTCGGAGCACTCGCCGAGGATGCGTGCCCGCTCGGAGGTGATCCCGGCGAGCCGCCTGAGCAACCGGGGCGCGCGCGTCTTCGACCCGAGCAGCCCGAGGTTGTTGCCGTACATCACGACGGTGTCGACGACACCGAGCGATTCGTCCACATCCTCGACCCGCATCAAGCGGGCGTCGCGGACGCCGCGTCTGCGGCAGGTCTCGACCGCGCCAGGCGAAGCGTCGATGGCGACGACCTCGCGTCCCTTCTCTTGCAGGTGGAGCGCGACGCGCCCGGCACCCGCGCCGACGTCGAGCACGCGCCCGCGCGCGAGCCGCATGGCCCGCCGCTGGCGTGACGGCCACTTGCGGTAGGGGGCGAGGTAGGCCTCCGGCCCGAACCGGCTCGCCATGATCAGCCCGTCGTCGCGCTCGACGATCTCGAGCAACTCTCCCTCCTCCTCGAGCGCGTCGAGAAGCATCTCCCCGTATCCGTCGCCTGTCCTCATCCTGCCAGCAGCTTCTCCACCGTCGGATCTCCCCGCCGGCGCGGTGGCCTGATCTCGCGCCACGTGCAGTCCTTCGGGTCCTTGTCCGGCCGGAAGCGGACGAAGCGCGTGCCGTGCCGGAACCGGTTCTTCTCAAGCTTGTCGAAACGCACCTCGATCACGAGCTCGGGCCGGACCGGGTTCCAGTCGAGCTCCTTCCCTCGCGACCAGCGGCTCTGGCCGCCGGGAACGCGGTCGCCCGAGATGTGGCCCGGCTCCACCAGGGGCGGCAGCAGCTCGTGGAGCTGGCGGCGCACCGGAGCCGGGAAGCCCGAGCAGTGGCCGACGAAGTCGAGCCCGCCCTCGTCGTTGTAGAGGCCGAGGAGGAGCGTCGAGATCTGGCCTTCGACCTTGTCGCTCCAGCGGAAGCCGACGATCACGCAATCGGCCGTCCGGTGCGGCTTCACCTTGACGACGCCGTCGCGCGAGCCGGGGAGGTAACGGACGCCGAGCCGCTTGCAGATGACGCCGTCCAGGCCGGCCGCTTCGAGCCGGTCGAGCCAGCGCTTCGCCTGGGCGAGGTCGTGCGAGCACGGGGAGAGACGGAAGCCCTTCGCCTTCTGCTCGAGGAACGCGCGTCGCTTCTCGAGCGGCTGCTCGTGGATCGGCTTGCCCTTCCAGAGCAGGACGTCGAAGGCGATGAATCCGGCGGGGATCTCGGCTGCGAGCTTGCGGACGCGGCTCTCGGCCGGGTGCAGGCGGAGCTGCATCGCGTCGAAGTCCAGTTTCCCGTCGCGCGAGATCACGATCTCGCCGTCGAGCGCGGAGTGGGGAGGGAGCAGCTCGCCCAGCGCCCGCAGCTCGGGGAAGTAGCGCAGCAGCGGCCGCCCATTCCGGCTCCAGAGCGCGAGCTCGCCGCCGTCGTTCTCGAGCACACCCCTGAATCCGTCCCACTTGGGCTCGTACTGCCAGCCGTCGGGCTTCGGCAGCTCGTTCACCAACTGTGCCTCCATCGGCGGGAAGGGAACGTTAGGCCCCGGCATTCGGTCGTCCTCTCGCACTCGGCGGAGCCGGGCTTAGCCCGGCGGAGCCACGCCGCAGGAAGCGCGTCAGCTCATTAAGAAGGGGGCTCACGGGGGAAACCTGGTTTCCCCCGTGTTCTTTGGGTCCGGGCATCGAGCCCAAGACTAAGCTCCCGGCGATGAGCAGGCGAGTCGTTGTCACGGGTCTGGGCGCGGTCACGCCGGTCGGCAACGACGCTCCCTCGACCTGGCGTGCCGCGGTCGAGGGCGAGAGCGGGATCGGCTTCATCTCGACCTTCGACGCGAGCGCGTACCCGGTGCGGATCGCCGCGGAGGTGAAGGACTTCGACCCGGCGTCGGTCGCCTCTCCGAAGGAGGTCCGGAAGCTCGACCGCAACGTGCTGCTCGCGCTGGCGGCGGCGAAAGAGGCCGAGGCGGACGCCGGGCTCGACGAGGGCGGCTACGACCCTGCGCGCGTCGGGATCGTCTTCGGCTCGGCAATCGGCGGCTTCCTCGGGATCATGGAGCAGCACGACGTCCTCCGCGAGCGGGGGCCGGACCGGGTCTCGCCGAACTTCCTCCCCAACGTGCTCGTCGACTCGGCGAGCGGTCAGCTCGCGATCTCGCTCGGCTACCGCGGCCCCAACTACGCGCCGGTCTCGGCCTGTGCGACCGGCTCGCATGCGGTCGGGGAAGGGGCGGAGATGATCCGCCGCGGCGACGCGGACGCCGTGGTCTCGGGCGGCACCGAGGCCTGCCTCCATCCCCTGATCCTGGCCGGCTTCTGCGCCATGCGCGGTCTCGTCGCAGAGGACGAGCATCCCCCGCGGGCGTCACGCCCCTTCGACGCCACCCGCGCCGGCTTCGTCATAGGCGAGGGCGCCTGCGTGCTCGTGCTGGAGGAGCTGGAGGCGGCGCGGGCGCGGGGCGCGAAGGTATACGCCGAGGTGCTCGGCTACGGGACGTCCAACGACGCGTACCACATGGCCGCGCCCGACCCGGCCTCCGTCGGCGTCTCGGAGATGATGCATGCGGCCCTCGGCCGCGCCGGCATCGCCCCCGAGCGCGTCGGCTACATCAACGCGCACGGCACCTCGACGCCGCTCGGCGACCTGGCCGAGACGAAGGCGATCAAGGACGTCTTCGGCGACCACGCCTACGAGCTCGCGGTCTCCTCGACGAAGTCGGTCATGGGCCATTGCTTCGGGGCCGCAGGAGCGGTCGAGGCGATGATGTGCGTCCTCGCCGTCCGCGACGGGATGCTCCCCCCGACGATCAACTTGCGAACCCCGGACCCGGAGTGCGACCTGGACTACGTCCCGAACGAAGCGCGCCAGGCCGAGGTGGACGTCGCCCTCTCGAATGCGATGGGCCTCGGCGGCCACAACGCGTGCGTTCTGATCGGGCGGGTCGAATGAGCTACTACATGCTGACTGCGCTGGGCCGCACGCTTTGTCCGTTGGGCGGAGCCGGGCTTCGCCCGAGCGCACCCAAGCTGCGTTCGCTTTCGAGGACTGTCAAGGAGGGGGCGCGCACGGGGGAACCATGGGTTCCCCCGTGATACTCGGCGGCCACAACGCGTGCGTTCTGATCGGGCGGGTCGACTGACCTATGGCCTCACGGCCCTTGATCGGCATCACGTCATACGCGGAGCCGGAGGCTCGGTGGGGAGCCTGGACGCTTCCCGCGGCGCTGATCCCGCTCTCCTATGTCGAGTCGGTGGAGCGCGCCGGCGGCCGGGCGCTGATCGTGCCGCCGTCGATGGACGCGGTCGAGGAGACCCTGGACGCGCTCGACGGCATCCTCTTCTCGGGCGGTGCCGATCTCGACCCCGGCGGCTACGGGGCCGAGACCCATCCGGCGACGAACGACGTCCGGCCCGAGCGCGACCGGGCCGAGCTCGCCCTGCTCGAGGGCGCGCTCGCCCGCGACATGCCCGTGCTCGCGGTCTGTCGCGGGAGCCAGTTGCTGAACGTGGCCCGCGGCGGCGATCTCGTCCAGCACCTGCCCGAGGTGGTCGGGGACGAGAAGCACAAGGTCACGCCCGGAGTCTTCTCCGAGCACGGCGTGGAGATCGACCCGGAGAGCAGGCTCGGCTCGTTGATCGGACCGTCGGCGCGCGTCCAGTCCCATCACCACCAGGGCTACGGACGGATCGGCACGGGGCTCGAGCCGGTCGCCCACGCCGAGGACGGGACGGTGGAGGCGGTAGAGGATCCCGGGAACCGCTTCGCGCTCGGCGTCCTCTGGCATCCCGAAGAGGGCGAGGACAAGCGGCTGTTCGAGCAGCTGGTAGCCGAGGCAAGGCGCTATCGCGCGGGGCGGCGCTGACGGTGGGCAGGCTCGACGGCAAGGTGTGCGTGATCACGGGGGCGGGAGGCGGGATGGGCCGCGAGGCCGCGGTCCTGTTCACGGAGGAGGGCGCGAAGGTCTGCGCCGCCGACGTCTCGGCCGAGGCGGCGGCGGAGACCGTGGGCCTGTGCGGGGGAGAGTCGTTCGCGCACGAGGCCGACGTCGCCGACGAGTCGAAGGTCGAGGCGCTGATGGCGGCGGCCGCCGAGCGCTACGGCGGCATCGACGTCCTCTACAACAACGCTGGGATCTCGCCGCCCGACGACGCGTCGATCCTCGAGACGTCCGTCGAGGCCTGGGATCGCGTCCAGGACGTGAACGCGAAGGGCGTCTTCCTTTGTTGCAAGCACGGCATCCCGCATCTGCTCGAGCGGGGCGGCGGATCGGTGATCAACGTCGCCTCCTTCGTCGCAATCCTCGGGGCGGCGACTTCGCAGATCTCGTACACGGCGTCGAAGGGCGCCGTTCTCGCGATGAGTCGCGAGCTCGCCGTCCAGTTTGCGCGGGACGGCGTCCGCGTGAACGCGCTCTGTCCCGGACCGGTCGAGACGCCGCTGCTGCTCAACATCTACGGAAGCGATCCGGCCGCTCTCGAGCGGCGGCGCCTCCACTGGCCGACCGGCCGGCTCGCGAAACCGCGCGAGATCGTCAACGCCGCTCTCTTCCTCGCCTCCGACGAATCGTCGTACGTGACCGGGGCGACCTTCGTCGTCGACGGCGGGCTGACCGCTGCGTATGTAACCCCCGAGTAAGGTGCGGGCGATGATCGTCGACGAGAAGATCGAGCAGTACGCCGCCGCCCATACGACGCCCGTCGATCCGTTCTTCGAGCGGCTCGCGGCCGAGACGCGGGAGAAGATGACCGCCCCGCAGATGATGGTCGGGCTGCTCGAGGGCCGCTTGCTCGAGTTCCTCGTCCGTCTGTCCGGCGCCCGGATGGTGGTCGAGCTCGGAACCTTCACCGGCTGGTCGTCGATCTCGATGGCGAGCGGGCTGCCGCCCGGCGGGCGGGTCGTCACCTGCGACGTGAATCCCGAAGCCCAGGAGATCGCGCGCCGCTACGCCGAGGAGGCGGGAGTGGCCGACCGGATCGACTACCGCCTCGGCCCGGGCCTGGAGACCCTGGACACGCTGGAAGGGCCGTTCGACCTCGTGTTCATCGACGCGGACAAGCACAATTACAGGAACTACTACGAAGCCGTGCTGCAGAAGCTGGGCGAGGACGGGCTGATCGTGGTGGACAACGTGCTCTGGTCGGGCCGCGTGGTCGAGGAGGGGGACGACGACGAATCCACCCGTGCGATCCGGGAGATCAACGAGCACATTCGCAACGACGATCGGGTGGTGTGCGTGATGCTCACCGTCCGTGACGGGATGACGCTCGCTCGCAAGCGCTGACGACGAGCTCCGGCGACAGCTCGTCCAGCGAGTCGATCACCGCGTCCGCCAGCGCGAGAGCTTCGTCAGGAGGCGGAAACACTCGGTTGGGAATCGCCACCATGCACATGCCGGCCGAGTGCGCGGAGCGGATCCCGTTTCGGGAGTCCTCGATCGCTGCGCACCGTGTCGGGTCGACGCCGAGCCTGGCGGCCGTCTCGAGATAGACGTCGGGCGCCGGCTTGCCGCGGCCGACTTCCTCCGACGAGACGGTGGCCCGGAAGAGCGCCTCGAGGCCGGCGAGCTCGAGCACGAGGTCGATCACCGGTCGGTTGGAGGAGGAAGCGAGCCCGAGCGGCCAGCGTGCTGCCAAGCGCTCGACCGCCTCGCGCGCGCCTGGGAGCAACGGCAACGCTCGCGGTAGATCGCCATCAGCCGGCGCACGACCTCGGCGGAGATCTCCTCCGGGGGCTCCTTCAGCCCGAGCTCCTCGTGCATGTACCGCGACCATTCGTCGGAGCTCATCCCCATCATGTCGCGCTGCGCGCGGTCGTGCCAGCGCCCACCCCGCTCGAGGACGAGCTGCTCTCGCACTTGGTCCCACACCTGCTCGGAGTCGACCAGGATCCCGTCCAGGTCGAAGACGACCGTCTCGATCACAGCGAGCGGTAGCGGCCGTCCAGGTACAGCAGCGGAGGCGCCGCGGTCCCGAGCTCGGCCCCGAGAACCTCGCCGACGAAGAAGGTGTGGTCGCCGGCGTCGTGCTCGGCCCACGTCCGGCATTCGAGCCAGCCGAGGGCGCCCTCGAGCAAGGGCGCCCCAGAGGCTCCTTCCCGGTGGGCGATCCCGTGCCAGTGCGCGATCGGCGGGACGCCGCGTGCAAAGTGTTGCGCGACCGCCTCCTGGCCGGCGGCGAGCAGGCTGAGCGCGAATCCCCCGGCCCGCCGCAGGAGCTCGTGCATGGCCGCCTCGCGAGCGATCGAGATCCCGACGAGTGGCGGCTCGAGCGAGAGCGAGACCAGCGTCCCCACCGTCAGGCCGAGCCGCTCCTCATCGGTGTCGACGGTCACGACCGCGACGCCGCTCGGGAACCGTCGCATCAGCGCGCGGAGATCGTCGCCCTCCACGCGGGCGAGTCTAGTGCTTGATCGACTGTTCAATCAGGTTGGTTGAACGAGCAGTCAATTGACTGAATATTCAATCGCGATCAATTTCAGTCGCTTTGGCCAAGAACTCTCTCTGATTCTCATGTTTCGCGGCAAGGAAATGTCGGGTATAAGCAAGCCCACAATTTCCTGCGCGGTCGAAGAGGAGGGGGACGTCACACCATGCGCATCTTGAAGCGGCCGTATCTCTACGGCTTTGCACTCATCGCCGCGGCTGTGAGCCTCGGCATCGGAGCAGCAGTCCACTCCGGCTCAGCAGGCAGCCCCAAGAGTCTCGGCTGCCCGGCCGGATACGTAACAGAGAAGTCGGGCCAGGACGCCGACGCTGGCATGTGCATGGCGGCGAAGCACCCCGAGCCCCTGTTCGAGAGCATCCTGCACCAGGAGGGGCTCGAGTCCGTTCGCAGCGCCCCGTACGACCATGCCGCGCCCGGCGCCTACGCGAACGCGGTCGCCGAGCACCAGGCGCTGGTCAAGGCGGGAAAGAAGGTCGACGGGACCGACGGAACGTGGCAGCCGTACGGCACCGGCCCGCTGATCGTCAACGACCCGGCCTATACCTCGGTGAACGGCCTCGGCTTCGTCGACAACATGGGCCGGATCGACGACCTCGCCTACGACGCGGCGCACAATCGGCTGTTCGCGGCGCTCGGGACCGGCGGAATCTGGCTTTCGACCGACCAGGGGCAGAGCTGGCGCTCGATCGGCGACTCGCTTCCGAGCCAGGTCGTCGGCGCGGTCGACTGGACCGCGGCGAACGGCGGGACCGTCGTCACGGTCAGCGGTGACCCGACCTTCGGAGGCGGTGGCTACACCGGTTACGGGGCCTTCTACAGCACCAATCTCGGCTCGACGTGGACGAAGGCGACCGGGATCCCCGACGGGGCACTCGGGTTCTCGATCGACGTCGATCCGACGAATCCGAACATCGTCTATGCGGCCACGCTCTACGGGCTCTTCCGCTCGACCGACGGGGGGAAGACCTACCTGAACGTGAATCTGCCCACCGGCGAGGTGGCCCCGGGCGTCAGCTGCACGGGTGTCGCCGGCGGCGGGAAGTGCCAGCTCGCGAACGTCGTCACCGACGTCGTCGTCAGGCCGCCCGGCGGCGTCAATTCCGAAGTGGCCGCGGGGACCGTGCTCGCGGTCGTCGGCTGGCGCGCGAGCGACCGCCAGAACGCGGACGGCACGATCCAGTCTCTCGGGCAGGGGCTCTATCGCTCGGATACCGGGGCTCCGGGAACGTTCTCGAAGATGAGCGCGCTCGGCTGGCCGAGCCAGCACCGCCAGGGTCGCGTCGAGCTCGGCGCGACGACCGGTTCGGCGCAGGATCACGACTATCTGTACGCGATCGTCCAGGACGCCGCCGCCCTCAACGGCGAGCTCGACCTCCTCGACGCGCCCGTGCAGGATCCGACGAACGCGGTCCGGCCGGGAACGTTGCTGAACGGCATCTACGTCTCCGCCGACTTCGGCAAGACGTGGACGCTGATGGCCGACGACGACGCGATCGCCAAGGACCCGGCCTCAGGGTCGGCGCTCGTCGGCTACGGACAGGCCGTCGGCTACGAGCCGGGCGTCCAGGCCTGGTACAACGAGTGGATCTCGCCGGATCCGACGCGGCAGACGCTGCTCGGGATTCCGACCAGGCTCGCGTTCGGGCTCGAGGAGGTCTGGCAGAACGAGCTGCCGGTGCCGCTGAACGGCCCGACGACCTTCAAGGTGATCGGCCGCTACTACAGCGGCGACACCTGCGTCTTCCTGTCGCTCGGGCTGCCCGAGTGCCCGACCAACCGTCCGCCGACGACGTCGACGACCACTCACCCGGACCAGCAGGACGGGCAGTGGATCCCGGACGGGACGGGCGGCGTCACGCTCGCGGCGACAAACGATGGCGGCTTCTACCGCAATCACGTTGCAGCCGGCGCGGAGCTGGACAACGGCGGCTGGGGAGACGGCAACCAGACCGGCTTCAACACGTTGCTGCCGTACTCGGTGGCGATGGCGAACGACGGCACCGCCTGGGCCGGCCTGCAGGACAACGGCCACGAGAAGATCGCGCCCAACGGGAAGCAGTACGAGACCTTCGGAGGCGACGGCACGTTCGCCGCGGTCGATCCCGCCAACAGCAAGATCGCCTACGAGGCGTACGTCTACAACGACATGCGGGTGACGACCGACGGGGGCCAGTCCTGGCGCGGTATCGACCCGGGCCTGACGAACACCCGCTTCGTCAATCCGTTCGACATGGATGCGACCAACGCTCGCCATCTCGTGACCGCGGGCAACGAGGTCGCAGAAACAACGTACGGCCCTGATACGGGCACCAGCTCCGACAAGTCCTGGAGCATCGTCTACGACCTCGGCACCGCCCAGCACCCGGGTGACGTGTCGGCGACTCCGAGCTCGACCGATCCGGGCAACCAGATGTCCGCGATCGACGTTCGGGGCAACGCGGTCTACGTCGGCTTCTGCGGCGTCTGCGACATCCTCAACCAGACGGCCCAGTTCAAGAACGGGCTCGCGACCAACGTCGGCGGCGCCCTGCCTCCGAAGCAGATGAGCTCCGACGGCTGGCACATCGCCGCGGCCGCCGGGCTCCCGAACCGGTTCATCACCTCTGTGACGATCGACCCGAAGGACCCGAACACGGTCTACGTCACGCTCGGTGGCTACAGCCGGCGCTGGGTCCCGCCGGGGTCTCTGCAGGACTCGAACACCAACGTCGGCGTCGGCCACGTGTTCGTCTCACACGACGCCGGTGCGTCGTTCACCGACATCTCCGGAAACCTGCCGGACGTCCCTGCCACGTGGGTGACGATCCGCGGCGCCGGCCAGGTGATCGTCGGGACCGACACCGGCGTCTACGCCAATGCCCTCAAGGGCGGGACGACGTACGCCCCCCTGACGGGGCTGCCGATCGTGCCGATCAGCATGCTGACGCTGAAGCCGAACAATCCGAACCTGCTCGTCGCCGCGACGTACGGCCGCGGCGTCTGGACGTATCAGTTCAAGAAGCTGATCGGTGGCTCGACCGACACGGGCGGGGGCACGCTGCCCAAACCTCCGGCGCCCGCCGGGGTGACGCTTGCGGGGCCGTTCGGGTTCGAGACGGACGCGCAGGGGTGGACCGTCCAGTCGACCGACGGCCAGGGTCTCGGCGTGACGCAGTGGCAGCGCGGCGCACCCGGCGCCAACAACTCCGCGGCCGACTTCCAGGTCACGCCCTATACCGACCAGTCGACGACCTCGCTGATCTCGCCGCAGCTCACCTCCGCTGGCGGCTGGGTCTATCTCGACTTCTGGCGGAAGCAGGACAGCGAGCCCGGGTTCGACTTCCTCAACGTCGAGTGGTCGTCCGACGGGCAGGTGTGGAACTCGGTGCCGTGGCTCAAGGATCCGGCGACCTCGGACTGGACCGACTCGAGGACCTTCAGCGGGACGAACGAGGATTACCCCGCGTTCACCCACGAGACGGCCGCTTTTCAGGCACCGGCCGGAGCGTTGTACGTGCGCTTCCGGTTCGCGAGCGACGACCTCGTCTCCTCGCCTCTCTATCAGGGAGTGTGGGTAGACGACGTTTTGGTTCAGCGGTAAGGGGACAGATGGATGTCTGCCGGCCCCCTCGCCGGGGCCGGCAGGCGTCACAAAGCTTCCGCCCCTCGCGACCGCGCAGGGGGGAGAGACAGCGGTCGGGCTTGCCCGGCCGCAGTCTTTAACGGGTCGGCTTCGGCTAGCCGTTGATGAACGGCACGCCCGCGGCGAACACGTAGAACGCCAGGAACGCGATTGCCACGGTGATGCCGACCGCGACTGCGATGGTCTCCTCGAGGTTCATCGCTCATTGTTTCTGCGGCCTGTGGCCGGTTCCTTCCCCTGGATCCGGTTCAGGAGCCCGCGCCGCTCTAGGGCTGTGGAGCGGCCGGGCGGGCCGGCGCGGCGGCCTCGCCTTCGACCGAGATACGCGGAATCCAGCCGAGCCAGCGCGGGAGATACCAGTTCCGCCGCCCGAGCATCTGCATCGCAGCGGGGAGGAGGACGGAGCGGACGAGCGTGGCGTCGATCAGCAGCGCGACGGCGATGCCGAAGCCCATCTGCTGGAACATGACGAGGTCGCCTGCGGCGAAGCCGATGAAGACGGTGACGATGATCAGGGCGGCGCCGGTGATCAGGCGCGCCGTCGACCCGATCCCGTACCCGACCGCGTCACTCGTGTCTCCCGAGGAGGTGAACCGCTCGCGGATGCGGCTGAGCAGGAACACCTGATAGTCCATCGAGAGCCCGAACAGGACCGCGAACAGGAACAGCGGTACCCACGCCTCGATCACGTCGATCTTGTGGAAGCCGAAGAGCCCCGCCCCGACGCCGTGCTGGAAGACGAGCACGAGCAGCCCGTAGGAGGCTCCCACGGACAGCAGGTTGAGGACGATCGCCGTGGCCGGAACCACGATCGAGCGGAAGGCGACCGTCAGCAGCAGGAAGCTGAGCCCGAGCACGACGGCGAGCTCGATCGGCAGCCAGAAGGACATGACGTCGAAGTAGTCGATGTTCTCGGCCGTGTTGCCCGTGACGAGCACCTGGACCCCGGTGCCGGCAAAGGCCTGCGGGACGTACGTCGACCGCAGGCGCTTGACGGCCTCGATCGCCAGATCGCCGAGAGGATCGGACGTCAGGGATACGTTCAGCACGCCGAGGTTCCCAGCGGGGTTGACGGCGAGCAGCGCCTTGCCGAAGGCGTGGTCCTGCGCGAGCTCGGACTTGAGCTTTCCGATCGCAGCCTTGACCGGGGGAGACGACGGATGTCCGTCGATCACGACCTGGGCGGGCTCGGCGCTCGCCTGCGGGAAGTAGCGGCTGACCGCCGCGAAACCCTGTCTCGAGATCGCGCTCTTCGGGAATGTGCTGATCCCGGAGGCGCCGATGTTCATGCCGAAGAGCGGCGAGGCCGCCGCGAGCAGCAGCGCCGCGACGGCGACGAAGCTGATGAGCGGACGGCGCATGACCCGGTGCACGATCGCGTCCCAGAACGGGCTCTCCTGCCCTGCTTCCTCCGCCGCCCTCTTCCCGACGATCGGGATCCTGAGCCTGTTGATCCTGTCGCCGAGCAGGCTGAGGATCGCCGGCAGCAGGGTCAGCGCGGCCGCCACGGCGACGACGCCGACCAGGATCGCGCCCACCGCGAGGCTACGCATGATCGTGCTCTGGACCATCAGGAGCCCGAGCATCGCGAGCACGAACGAGGTGCCGCTGAAGAGGACTGCCTTGCTCGCCGTCGCGCCGGCCGAGGCGATCGCCTCGGCCTTCTCTTTCCCGTGGGCACGCTCCTCCCTGAAGCGCGAAGAGACGAAGAGGGCGTAGTCGATGCCGAGCGCCAGCCCCATCCCCGTCAGCATGTTGACGAGGAAGATCGACAGGTTGAACTCGAGCGCGAGCAGGGTCGTCAGGCCGAGCGCGGCGGCGATCGAGACGATTGCCAGGATCAGGGGCAGGGACGCGGCGACGACCGCTCCGAACACGACGAGGAGGACGAGGATGGCGGCGGGCAGTCCGATCTGGAGCTCGCCCGACTCGAGGTCGTGCTGGGAAAGATGGTTGAAGTCGTAGTTGGTCGTCTGCTCGCCGGTGATCGTGACGCTGAAGCCGTTTTTCCCGTCGAACCGCTTGACGGCGTCGACGAGGGGGGACGCGTTGTCGTCCACGCCCTTCTGCGTGAGCGTGATCGGGATCAGCAGGGCGTGGCGGTCGCTCGAGACGAGCGCGGGATCGTGGTTCGCGTAGTAGACGCTCGCGCCGGAGACGACCTTGCTGGCGCGGCCGGCGTTCTCGAGGCGGGACACCTCGGCCCGGAACGCCTGCGAGTCCACCGTCTCCGTCGGCGAGCGTACGACGACGAGCTCGAACGACGCTGCCTGGGCGGGGAAGCGCTGGTCGAGCAGGTCGTTCGCCCGGATCGACGCGGGTCTGCTGGTCACCTGACCCTGGCTCGAGAGGCGCCCACCCAGGAACGAGCCCGCGAGCAGGATTCCGACCACGGCCGCGATCAGCCAGCCCGCGATCGTGCGCCAAGGGTGGCGTGCACACACGCGCGCGAGGGCCGCCGTCATTGGGCGACTTCTAACGGATTCCGCTTCGAACTACAACCGCAGCAATGGTCTTCGCGTCCACAGGCCTAGCTTCGCACGACCCGGCCCTGCCGATGCTCCTGCTACCGTGGTACCAACAGGCTGGCGATGGGCCGGCCGTGAGATGAGCTTCTCGTTCCTCCTTCGGGCTGTTCGGGGTAGGCAAGTCTCGAACCAGAAGGAGTAGAACGCATGTCCAAGGAGTCTTTCCGCGCGCTCGGGGTCTCGACGCCTGTCGTCGACGCGCTTGCGGCTCGCTCGATCGAGCAGCCGTTCCCGATCCAGTCCCTTGCCCTTCCCGATGCACTCGCCGGCCTCGACGTGCTGGCGAAGTCGCCCACCGGGTCGGGGAAGACGCTCGTCTTCGCGATCCCGATCGTGGAGCGCACGACGATCAAGGACGCCCGGCCGAGCGCTCTCGTGCTCGTCCCGACGCGCGAGCTTGCCGCGCAGGTGACCGAGGAGCTTCGCTCGCTCGCGAGAGCGAAATCGCTTTGGGTGACGGCCGTCTACGGCGGCCTTCCGCTCCGCAAGCAGGCGGCGGAAGCGAGGAAGTCGCATGTCCTCGTCGCGACGCCGGGCCGGCTCGAGGACCTCGCGGAGCGGAAGCTGCTCGATCTCTCGGGCATCAAGATCCTCGTCCTCGACGAGGCCGACCGGATGCTCGACATGGGCTTCAAGCCGCAGGTCGATCGGATCGTGCGGCGGGTGCCCCGGAACCGGCAGACGATGTTCTTCTCGGCGACGCTCGACGGCGAGGTCGGCGAGCTCGCGCGCGAGTACACCTCGAGCCCGTCGCGGTTCGACGGGGAGCTGCCCGACGATCCGACGGCCGGCGAGATGGAGCACCGCTTCGTTGCGGTCAGTCCCCACAGCAAGGTCGAGACGCTCGTAGACCACCTCCGCGCCTCCGAGGGCCTGACGCTCGTCTTCGTGCGGACGAAGCGAGGGGCCGACCGACTCGCGGACAAGCTCGCCCGCCACGGCGTCAGGGCCGAGGCCATGCACGGCGACCTGTCCCAGCGGGCGCGTCAGCGTGCGCTCGCAGGCTTCGAGAAAGGAAGGGTGCCGGTTCTCATCGCGACCGACGTTGCGTCCCGGGGCCTCGACATCGACGACATCGAGCATGTGATCAACTTCGATCCTCCCGAGGAGGACAAGGGATACCTCCACCGGACCGGCCGCACCGGGCGCGCGGGGCGAAGCGGCATCGCGATCACGTTCGTCCTCCCCGAACAGCAGGCCGAGGCGAGCAGGGTCGCCAGCCGGCTCGGACACCGAGAGCAGTTCGAAGAGGCTGGAATGGAAACCGCACGAGCCCGCCTCGTGTACACGAGCCGCCGCGGCCGCCGCTCCAAGTGGTAGCGGCCGCAGGCGGGATTAAGCTCGCAGTTGGCGAAGGAAATCGGAATGCGGTAGGGACCGAACAGACAGGGAGGGCCTGATGGGTTCGAAACGACAGACGACGATGGCGAAGATGGCGCGCGAGCGCGCGGTCAAGGAAAAGCGCGAGAAAAAGCGCGAGAAGAAGCAGGCGGCCGCAGAGGCGCGGGCGAGGGAAGCCGAGGGCATTTTCCCGGAGCAGGACTCGACCGAAACGGACGAGCTCCCGCCCAAAAGTGCTGATGATGCAGCAGCTTTTTAGAAATAACCCTTGACAAAACTAGTTTTGACCGACTAGAACTCCACCCGCAGGAACGAGACACACCGAAAACGACAATCACGTAGGGAGGCGCTCCATGCCAGCCCACTCGTTTCTGCGGCGAATTTATGCGGCTGGTAGCGCCTCGAGATTTCTCGCGGCTCTCTCCCCCTCTGCGGCCTGGTGCATTCCGTCCGCCGAGGGGGATTGGTGACGCGGATACGGCTCGTCGTAGCGGACGATCACCCGCTCTTCCTGGAGGGCATCCGCGCGGTCCTCGACTCGGCCGAGGACATCGAGATCGTGGGGACGGCGGAATCCGGAACTCAGGTCTTGTCGCTGATCCCGAAGACGCGGCCCAACTTCGTCCTGCTCGACTACCTGATGCCCCACGTGGACGGGCTCGCATGCCTGGACACGATCCGCGCCCGCCATCCCGACGTAAAGGTCGCGCTGATCTCGGCGTTTCGGGAGCCGGAGGTGATCGAAGCTGCTCTGCGGCGCGGAGCCTCCGCATTCGTGCTCAAGTCGATCAACCCGGATGACCTGGCGGCCGTGATCCGGCAGGTGATGAACGGGACGGTCTTCCAGGCGCTCGACTTCGGCGGCGAGCCCGACGCCGGCGCGGCCGCGCGTTCCGCCGGGCTGACCGAGCGCGAGCTCTCGATCCTTCAGGCCCTGGCGCGGGGTCTCTCGAACGACGCGATCGCAAAGGAGCTATGGATCACCCGCCAGACGGTCAAGTTCCACGTCCGCAACATCTACCGGAAGCTCCAGGTGTCGAACCGTACGGAGGCCGCTCGCTACGCCTACCAGCACTCGCTCGTGCCGAACATGGTCGACGACCTGAAGTCCGCCGCGGCCGCCGCCTCCCGCTAGCTCAAGAAGAAGAGGGTGGCGAGGCCGCCGAGGGCCAGGAACGGGCCCAGCGGCAGGGTCGCCTTGCGCCCGGCGGCCCAGCCGTTGCGCACGACCATCACCACACCGGCGAGCGCCGCGGCCACGAGACCGATCAGGAGCGCCGGTGCCACCGCCCACCCGAGCGCGGCCCCGAGCAGGAGCGCGAGCTTCACGTCTCCCATTCCGAGGCCGGCCGGGTTCAACAGCGCCGCCGCGAGCAGGAACGCGAAGGCGCCGAGCGCGCCCAGCGTCCATTCGAGCGCCCGATCGGGCGCGATCGCGATCTGCGCCGCGAGGACGAGGGCCGCCGCCGGGAGCACGATGCGGTTCGGCAGCCGGCGAGTCCGTACGTCGATCACGGAGAGGGCGACGAGCACCGCCGCGAAGAACGCGAGCACGAGCACGTGGGCCATCAGGCCGCCGAGTGCTTCTCTTCGTGGAGAACGACCGCGCTCACCCCGACGTCGAGGTCGCTCATCGCGGAGATCGTGCGCGTGGCGGCGGATAGGGGGCCGCGTCCGTAGACGACCTGCGCATCCCCATCCTGGCGGAGGACGAGCAGGACACTCGCGCTTTCCTCCGTGCAATCCGCGAGCCCGAGCCGGTCACCCGGCCGCAGGCTCCGGCGCTCGCACGTTCCCGCGGGAAGCTCGAGGACGGAGCGGGATCCGCGCCAGGCCTTCATCCGCCAGGGCTTCATGGCCTCCCGCATCCCGAGCACCGTCAGATCGGAGTCGAGGAAGACGACGTCGATCGGAAACCGCATGAACGACGTGTGGATGCTCGATGCGGGCGTGAGCAGCAGCCCCTCGTCGGCTCCGAGCTGCTTGCGGCCCATCAAGCCGCGCAGCCGCGAGAAGGGAGTATCGGCGAGGACACACCGACGGCAGAGAACCGCCCCACCTTCAGTTCGTACCGAGAAAAGACGCCGCATGACCGCACCACCTTTGGTTCGTAGAAAGGAAACACGCCGCATAACTCCTCAAATATCGATGCTGGGCCGGCGGCAAACACCAGCCGAAGGGTGGGTCACGACTACCCCTTCGGGTGGTTGCACTCGCCCGATACCCGCCTATCGTCGGGCCCAGCACGCCACGCTCTCTTTGGGGGAGGTGAATCGAATTGACGAGCTTGTTTGCACTCGCACACGCGCGCCTGCTGCAGGCGTACGCGAGCCTTCGGGATCGGGAGGAGGGCCAGGGAATGGCGGAGTACGCGTTCCTCCTCGTCGGCATCGTGGGCGTCGTTGGAGTGATCGTCGCGGCCATCACCACGGGCCTCACGAACGAGATCGGGTCGATCTTCCCGTAGGTCGCGCGGAAATGGGATTGAGAGAGCAGGCGGGTTGACGGAGTGCGCCGACCCGCCTGCTTCTCGGCGGAAAGGGGGAGCAGGGATCACGAATCATGAGCAAGTCAAGAGTTCGAGGGCGCAACGAAAGCGGCCAGGCCCTGGTCGAGTTCGCGCTGCTGCTTCCCGCATTGCTGTTCATCGTGTTCGCAATCGCTCAGTTCGGCGGGCTGTTCAACCACTACGTCACGATCACGGATGCGACGCGGGCCGGCGCGCGAATGGCCGCGGTCTCACGCCTTTCCGCCGACCCCGTGACCGCCGCGGTGCAGGCTGTCCGTGACTCCGCGTCGGATCTGGACCAGGCCCAGCTTCAGGTATCCGTGACGCCGCCGCCGCCGTGGACGATCGGCGAGCAGGTGACCGTCACGGCGACCTATCCGTACTCGGTCGATCTCGTCGGCATCGTCGTCAGGTCGGGCACGTTGAGCAGCTCGACGAAGGAGAGAGTCGAGTGATCCGCGTCCGAGACGAGCGCGGCTCCGCCGTCGCGTTCATCGTCGTGTTCATGGTCGTCTTCCTGGGGATAGCGGCGCTCGTGATCGACTTCGGATCCTGGTTCACCGAGCAGCGCCGGCTTCAGAGCGCCGCCGACGCTGCGACGCTGGCCGGGGTCCAGGATCTGCCCAACACCGCCGTTGCCTCGTCGACGGCGACCACGTATGCCAACGCCAACGTTTCCGGGCTCAATTCCTGGGCGCCCGCGTTTCCGAACACGAACACGATCGAAGTAACGCTTTCGAAACCCGCGCCCGGATTCTTCTCGAGGTTTTTCGACATCGACTCCGTCACCGTGCATGCGCACGCTCGAGCCACGGTGGGGGCTCCCGGGCGGATGCAGAATGTCGCGCCGGTCGCCGTCAAGAACACCGTTGCCTGCACGACCGCCGCGCCTGCCTGCTTCGGCGTGACGACAACCCTGAATTTCGACGAAAGTAATCTGAGCTCGAGCAAGTTCGGCCTCGTTTCCCTCAGCTGCGAAGGCACCACGTCGACCTCCTGCGGCTCGAGCGGTACAGGCGCAAGCGATCTCGAGACCTGGATCCGCAGCGGGTATCCGGGCTTCCTCGACATCGACAAGTGGTTTGCAGCCGTGAGCGGGGAGAAGATCGGCCCGGTCAGGAGCGCCCTCGACGCCGCCGGGGTCGCGCAAACGGTGCTGCTCTTCCCGGTGTTCGACGAAGCGGACAGCACGGCGCTCTCGTTCCGCATTCTGGGGTGGGCGGCATTCGTCCTCGATCCGGGCGGAGTCGTCTCGTGGAAGAACGATGCCCCCGGCTGCCGGCCCGACTGCAAGCTGCTTCGCGGCCATTTCGTCGAGTACATCGCACACGGCGTCGACAGCACGCCCGGAACCACGGACTTCGGCGTCCGCGTGGTCAACCTCGTCCAGTAGGGAGTTTTCGATGAGCTACCGCAAACGGAACATCGCATTGGCCTCCGGGCTCGCAGTGCTCGCGGTCGTCTTCATGCTGATCTACACGTCGAAGTCCAAGAGCAGCGCAGACGTCGGCAAGCAGCTCGTCGGCGTCCTCGTCGCCGCGCGCGACATTCCCGAAGGAACTCCGGGGTCTGCTCTTCAGGGCGATGCCCTCGTGAGGAAGCTCGTGCCGCGCGACGCAGCGGTCCCAGGCTCGATCACGGCGCGGAGCCAGGTTCGCGGGGAGGTGGCGATTGAGGAGACCCTCGCCGGCGAGCAGGTGATCGCCCGCCGCTTCGGCCCGATCGCGGCCCAAGGCGTCCGTTCGCGCATCCACCGGCTGGAGCGCGTCGTTCAGCTCGCGGGCGATGCGAACCAGGTTCTGGACGGCACTCTCAAGGCCGGCGACCGCGTCGACGTGGTCGGGAGCTGGGCTCTGACGGGAGGGACCTGCACCGCGTGCAACGTCTCGCGCACGATCGTGCGCGGCGCGCTCGTCCTCGGGACCTCGGCGGATCTCGCCGGCAGCGGCTCCAGCACCTCCGTGCCCGTCCAGCTCCGCCTGACCGACGACGAAGCCGCGCGCGTGTTCTGGATGGCCAAGAACGGCCAGTGGTGGCTCGCTCTCCGTCCCGTGGTCGACGCGCGCAGCGGCAGCCAGGGCTACGACACCTCGAATTCGATCCTGCACGCCGATCTCGACCGAAAGGGGCCGAGAGGATGACTTACCTAAACGGGCACGGCTCGCTACGCATCTTCGTGACGGGCTTCCGTCTCTCCATCCGCGACCTGTGCGAGGGCCTGGGCGCCCAGCCGGGGATCGAGCTGCTCGGCACGGCCGGGGACATGGGCACGGCTGCGTCGGCTCTCGGGGCCAGCAAGGTCGACGTCGTTCTCCACAAGATCCCGCCCGGGACTCTTCCCCAGAACGACCTGAGCAGGATTCGGGAGCTCACGCGCGCCCCGATCGTGCTGCTGGCCGAAGGCGCCGATCTCGTGTTCCTCGACAAGGCGCTCGAGGCCGACGTCGCCGACGTGGTCGTCCTGCCTCAGCCGGTCGAGCGGGTGGCGTTCACCGTGCGCAAGGCCGCGCGGGTGGCCGCCTCGCAGGCGGGCGCGGCAGACGGGGCGCGGGCGCAGGTGATCACGGTGTTCTCGCCGAAGGGCGGGACGGGCAAGACAGTCGTCTCCTCGAACCTCGCCGCCGGGATCGCCAAGCGCGAGGGGCTGCGGACACTGCTCCTCGATCTCGATCTCCAGTTCGGCGATGCCGCGATCATGCTCGGAATCGAGCCGGAGCAGACGCTGCACGACCTGGTGATCGCGCCGGGCAAGCTCGATGCCGAGAAGCTCAGCGGCTACCTCACGCACCACGCGGGGTCGGGTCTCGACGTGCTCGCGGGGCCGCTGCGGCCCGAGGAGGGAGAGCTCGTCGCCGAGCAGGGCGTCGAGAGGCTGCTCGAGGTCGCGCGCGCGGCCTACGACGTGATCGTCGTCGACACGTCGCCGTCCTTCCACGGCCCGACGCTGTCCGCTCTCGACTGCACCGATGTCCTGCTCCTGCTCTGCACTCCCGAAGTGCCGACCCTGAAGAACGTCCGCCTCGGCATCGAGACCCTCCGGCGGCTCTCGGTCGCCGACGCGCGGATGAGCCTCGTTCTCAACCGCGCCGACGCCGGGGCGGGCATCCGCAGGCCGGAGGTCGAGGGGGCGCTCGGAATGGCCGTGAGCTACGAGCTGCCGAACACCCCTGACGTGCCGGCAGCGGTGAATCGCGGGGCGCCGCTCACGCTGACGTCACCGTCGGTCGAGTTCTCGGCGGCGGTCCGGCAGATGTCCCAGTCCCTGCTCGGCCGCAAGCGTTCGAGCAAGGCGTGGAGCGACCTCTACTCCGTGAACGGGACACGGAGCGGTTTTGTCAGCAAGGCCCGCGGCCTCGCCGCGGTCTGTCTGCCCCCGGCCCGCCGGCACGGCTACTCCCTCGACAGCTAGGAGCTGCACGTGAGCCTGAGAGAGCGACTGTACGACGCCGAGGTGGAGGTTTCGATGCTGCAGCCGGCGACGGAGCAACCCGTCGTCGAGCTCCCGGCCGAGCCGCTTGCCTCGCCGGTGCGGACGGGCGACACGGCGCTGACCGAGCGGCTGGAGACCGCGGCCCCGACTCCGTCGCCGTCCGGGCTGATCCCGGCGCGGGCCCAGGGCGGCCATCACGGCGATCCCTTCGCGGCGCTGAAGACGCGGATCCACCGCGCGGTGATCGACAAGCTCGGCTTCCAGCTGTTCGGGACGGCGGCCACCGACGATCTCACCGCAGTCGTGCGGGAGTCGGTCGAGCAGGAGCTGTCCGCCGACCGCACGCCGCTGACGCGCGAGGAGCAGGGGCGGCTGGTGAGGGAGATCGTCGACGACATCATCGGCTACGGGCCGCTCGAGCCGCTGCTGGAGGACGACTCGGTCTCCGAGGTGATGGTCAACGGCTACGACCAGATCTACGTCGAGCGCGGCGGCAGGCTCGAGGCCACGGAGGCGGCCTTCCTCGACAACGCCCACCTGATGCGAATCATCGAGAAGATCGTCTCTCAGGTCGGGCGCCGGATCGACGAGTCGTCGCCGATGGTCGACGCGCGGCTTCCGGACGGAAGCCGCGTCAACGCGATCATCCCGCCGCTCTCCCTCCGCGGGCCGGCGCTGACGGTGCGCAAGTTCTCGCGCGATCCGTTCTCGATCGACGACCTGATCCGGTTCGGCACCCTCTCGCACAAGACGATGGAGTTCCTGTCCGCCTGCGTGCGCGGAAAGCTGAACATCCTCATCTCCGGAGGGACGGGCACGGGCAAGACGACGACGCTGAACGCCGTCTCCGCCTTCATCCCGAACGAGGAGCGGATCGTGACGATCGAAGACGCCGCCGAGCTCCAGCTCCAGCAGCAGCACGTCGTGACCCTCGAGGCGCGGCCGCCGAACATCGAGGGAAAAGGTGAGGTCCGGATCCGCGAGCTCGTTCGCAACGCCCTCCGCATGCGGCCCGATCGAATCGTGGTCGGCGAGGTCCGCGGGGCGGAGACTCTCGACATGCTGCAGGCGATGAATACGGGCCACGAGGGGTCGTTGACGACGATCCACGCCAACTCTCCGCGCGACGCGCTCTCCCGGATCGAGACGCTCGTGCTGACTTCAGGCGTCGAGCTGCCCGTGCGCGCCATCCGCGAGCAGATCTCGAGCGCGTTCGACCTGATCGTCCACCTGACCCGGCTCGTCGACGGCTCGCGGCGGATCAGCCATGTGACCGAGGTGCTGCGGATGGAGTCGGACGTGATCACCCTCCAGGACGTGTTTGCGGCCCGGCCGCCCGACGAGAGCGATCTGAGCGCGGGGCCGGTACCGCTGCTCGGACCGCTCTCGTACTGCGGCCTGAAGCCCCACTTCCTCGACAAGCTCGCGGCCAACGGGGTGCAGCTGGCGCCGGACTTCTTCGCTCTCGAAGGGGCGGATTCCGTGACGTGGAACCTCCGCTACCGGTCATGACGGCCGGAAACCTCGTCGCAGCGCTCGTCCTCGGTCTCATCGTCTTCGCCGCGACCATGTTCGGTCTTCGTGCGCGGGCAGTCAGGCGGCTCCGCAGGCGGCTGGCGGCGCACGTGCCAACCGAGCAGGCGGGTGCCGGGAAGAGGCCGGTCGCGCGGATGCGGTCGGCCTTCTCCGGCGTGGTCAAGGCGACCGAGAGTGCCTTGGGCGGTGCTCGGATCTGGGGGAAGCTCGTCGCGGCCCTGGAGCGCGCGGACTCGCCGCTGCGCCCGGGCGAGTTCTTCTACGTCGTGCTTGGGTCGGGGCTCCTCCTGTCGTTCTTCTTCGTGCTGGTGGGGGTGCCCACCGCGTTCGTCCTGGTGACGTTCCCGCTCGGAGGCCTGCTCCCGTGCGTGATCGTCAACCTGAAGGCTGCCCGGCGCCAGAAGAGGTTTGACGAGCAGCTACCTGATCTGCTGATGACGATGGCCGCCTCCCTGCGCGTCGGCCATACCTTTCGGCAGTCGATGCAGTCGGTCGTGCATCAGGGGCTGGAGCCGGCCAAGAAGGAGTTCGGCCGCGCTCTGCTGGAGACGGACCTCGGGCGGCCGCTCGACCGGGCGCTTGCCGAGATGGCGAAGCGGCTCGGGTCGAGCAACTTCGACTACGTCATCAACGTCGTCACGATTCAGCGCGAGGTCGGCGGGAGCCTCGCCGACCTCTTCGACAGCGTCTCCGAGACGGTCCGGCAGCGGCAGCAGTTCACTCAAAAGGTGAAGGCACTCACGGCGATGGGCCGGATGTCTTCATACATCTTGGTCGCGATGCCGTTCGTCGCGGTGGGCGGGCTCAGCCTGATCCACTACCCGTACATGGCTCCGCTCTTCACCACCTCGACGGGGCGGATCCTGATCTTCGTCTCGCTCGGCGGGATCGTGATCGGGTCGCTCATCCTCAGAAAGATCGTCTCCTTCCGGATGTCCTGATGCTGCTCGTCCTCAGCGCCCTCTCGCTCGGTGGGTCGGTCTTCCTCGCCGCCCAGGCCGCCACGTTCCCGGCCCGCCGGGGCCGCGAGCTCTCGAGGCGCGCCGCGAGCTACGGCTCCCGCGGGGCGCCTGCGGCCGCTCGTGAGCGGCGTCGCTCCCGCCGACGCCTTTTCGCGCCGGTCGTGGGTTTCCTGTCGAGGCTCGTGCTACGGCTGATGCCGGCGACGGCCCGCGAGTCCACGCATCGGCGCTTGCTCTCGGCCGGGCTCGCCAAGACAGTCTCGCCGGAGCAGCTGCTCGCTGCCAAGGGCGCTCTGGCCGCAATCGGAGCGGTGCTCGGCATTCTGGCCGGCTCGGCGCTCAGCGTCGCGACGGCCTTCCTGTTCGCGGTCTGCCTCGGGCTGCTCGGGTTCCTCGGCCCGGACGTCTTCGTCAACAGCCGGATCCGAGGGCGGCGCGAGCTCGTCCAGGCTGTGCTCCCGGATGCCCTCGACCTGCTCGCCGTGAGCGTCGAGGCCGGCCTTGGGTTCGACGGTGCGCTCGCGAAGCTCACCGAATACATGGACGGGCCGCTGATCGAGGAGTTCGCGCTCGCGCTCAACGAGATGAGGCTCGGAGAGACCCGGCCGGACGCGCTCATACGGATGTCCGAGCGCGTCGACGTCCCCGAGCTGAGCTCGTTCGTCCGGGCCGTCGTGCAGGCGGATCAGCTCGGCTCGTCGATGGCCGGGATCCTGCGCGTGCAGGCTGCCGACGCCCGCGTCCGCCGCCAGCTCGCCGCGGAGGAGAAGGCAATGAAGGCTCCGATCAAGATGTTGTTCCCGATGGCGGTCTTCATCCTGCCGGCGCTGTTCATCTGCACCCTCGGGCCGGCGATGCTGAACTTCCACAAGTTGCTCTAGCTCATCGCGTCAATTGATGACGCGATGAAGGGCGGGTTGCCCCGCCCCTCGTTCGGTCTCCGACCCGATGGCAGCCGGAGCTGCCACCTGCTACGTGGTCTGGGCAGGAGTCGGAACCCGCCTCCTGGAAGGTTCTGACGCCGGTCGCGGGATTCGCCGCAGTGCTCCACCGACCGCGAGGATCGCGAAGCCGAATCCGGACAGCAGCAGCGTGATACCGACCATGAGCCCGAAGAGCGAGATGCGCTCTGCCATGTAGCTCGTGTTCAGCGCGGTCGTCAGCGCCGTCTCCGTGACCCAGAGGTCACGCGCGTGGTTGCCGACCGGCTGCTTGGTCTTTGCGTCGATCAGCGCGTACGTGTCGATCGACGTGGCGCCGTTGAAGTCCGTGTACTTCAAGGGCGTGCCCGGCTTGGCCGTGAAGCGTCCCATCTGGGCGTAGGTGAGCCCGCCGGTTGCCTCGAGCGCGTGGATCCGCATGTACTGCGCGAAGCAGCGCGCGGTCTCGCCGTTGTCGACGAGCTTGCCCGCCG
>DASWEE010000077.1:0-1515 GCA_036394915.1 Gaiellaceae bacterium
CGAACCGGTGGCCGGGACGACGGTAGATGCGAATGCCGCGGATGCCCTCCTGGCCGAAAGCGTCCTCCACCCCGCTCACCTCCCGGAGCTCGCCCGGGGGCGCCACCAGGAAGCGCACGCAGGCGCCGCCGACGCGGGCGACCGGAGCGAGGCTCGAGGCTGGAACCTCCTCGCCGAGCGCGGCGGATAGCGCCGCGCCGTTCAGGTCGACGCCGAGAGCGACCCTGCAGAGCTCGGCGTCGTGCCCTCCGCCGAGCCGCGCCGCGAGCTCGCCCACCCTCGGCCCGGCGGGTCCGAGGAGCACCTGGGTGTAGCTGGGGCCGTCCGCGATCCCCACCGCCGCCGCGGCGCCGGCCGCCGCTTCGACGGCGGCACCGATCTCCGCAGGCTCGAGCTCGCTCGGCCAGACGTGCGTGAGGGCAACGCCGAACGCGGGGAGCGGCGCCGTCAGCCGATCCGTGACCGTCAGGGGACTGAAGTGGCCCTGCGAGGAGAACGCATTGACCGTGATCTCCCGCCCGGCGACGTGCTCCTCGACCAGCAAGGTCGCGCTCCGCGATGCGTCGAGCGCGACGCGCACCGCCTCCTGCACGTCCTCTTCGGCTCGCACGAGCGTGAGTCCTCGCTGTCCCTGCCGGTCCGGCGCCTTCACCACGCACGGGAAGCCGATCCGCTTCGCAGCGGCCGTTGCCTCCGCCGGCCCGGCGCAGATCTCGTACTCCGGCTGTGGCACGCCCGCCTCCGCGAAGCGCTCCCGCTGACGCAGCTTCGAGGTGGAGAGAGCCGCCGTCTCGGCCGAGATCGGGTGCGGGAGGGCGAGCCGTTCGGCGACTCGGGCCGCGATCGCCACCGGCCAGTCGATCCCCGGCGCGATCAGCCCGTCGATCCGCTCGGCGCTCGCAAGCCGCTCGATTCCGGACTCGTCCTCCGTGGAGACGATCGCTCGGCGGTCCGAGTAGCGGAATCCCGGAGCCGAGGGCTCCCGGTCGACCGCGATCACGTGCAGGTCGCGCGCCCGTGCGGCCGCCAGGAGGCCCAGCTGGGCCGGCCCGGCGCCTAGGACGAGGAGACGCTTTCCCTGGTCTCGCTCTCGAGGATCCCCCGCCACCACGCCTCATTCTCGCGGTACCACGCGATCGTGCGCGCAAGACCCTCTTCGAACGACGTCCGCGCCCGCCAGCCGGTCAGGCGTTCGATCTTCTCCGTCGAGCCGATGTGGCGGTCGACCTGCCCGGGCCGCTCCGTCACGAAGCTCTTCAGCGACGCCGGCTTGCGGAGCGCGTCGAGCACCGCGTCCGCGACCTCCGTCACGGAGATGTCGACGCCCGTCGCAACGTTCAAGACCTCTCCCGCGACCTTGTCGAGCGGCGCCGTGATCACGGCCTCGATCGCTTCCGCGTCGTCGTCCACGTAGAGCCAGTCGCGGCTCGCGTGTCCGTCTCCGTGGATGGTCAGCTCGCGGTCCTGCAACGCCTGCGTGATGAAGCGTGGGATCACCTTCTCGGGATGCTGCCG
>DASWEE010000078.1:0-4072 GCA_036394915.1 Gaiellaceae bacterium
CGCAGCATCAGGACGCCCGAGAGCATCATCGCCATCGGGTTGGCCTTGTTCTGGCCCGCGTACTTTGGCGCCGACCCGTGCGTCGGCTCGAACACGGCCGCCTTCGTCCCGAAGTTCGCCCCCGGAGCGAGCCCGAGCCCCCCGACGAGCCCCGCGCACAGGTCGGAGATGATGTCGCCGTACAGGTTGGGCAGGACGAGGACGTCGTACTCCTCGGGACGCTGGACGAGCTGCATGCAGAGGTTGTCGACGATCCGGTCGTCGAACTCGATGTCGGAGTGGTTCTCGGCCACCTCGCGGGCAACGTGCAGCCAGAGGCCGTCGGAGAACTTCATGATGTTGGCCTTGTGGACGGCGGTCACCTTGTGGCGGCCGTTCTTACGCGCGTAGTCGAAGGCGAACTCGAAGATCCGGCGCGTTCCGTGGATGGAGATCGGCTTGATCGAGATCCCGGAATCGGGGCGAACGTTTCCGGCGTGGCGTGCGAGCCAGTCGATCAGCTCGAGCGCGTCCTCCGAGCCCTGCTCGAACTCGATGCCGGCATAGAGGTCCTCGGTCGCCTCCCGCACGACGATCAGGTCGACGTTCTCGTAGCGGGAGCGGACGCCTTCGTAGCTCTTGCAAGGGCGGACCTGCCCGTACAGATCGAGCGTCTTCCTCAGGGTGACGTTGACCGAGCGGAAGCCCGTCCCGATCGGAGTCGTGATCGGCCCCTTGAGCGCGACGCCGTTGCGCTCGATCGACTCGAGCACCTGGTCGGGGAGCGGATTTCCACCGAACTGGTCCATGACGTCGCTGCCCGCGTGCTGGACGTCCCAGTCGAACTGAACACCGGTCGATTCGAGCGCGCGCCTCGTCGCCTCGGTCAGCTCCGGGCCGATTCCGTCTCCGGGGATGAGCGTTACCGAGTGAGCCACGGCGCGCGCCACTCTACCGGTAGATTCTTCGAAGATGAACGAGTTCAAGCCTGGGCTGGAAGGCGTCGTCGCCTTCGAGACGGAGATCGCCGAGCCCGACCGCGAGGGCGGGGCGCTCCGCTACCGCGGAGTCGACATCGAGGAGCTTGTGGGCCGCTTCCACTACGAGCATGTGTGGGGCCTGCTCGTCGATGAGAGCTTCGAGCCTGGACTGCCCGGCCCTGAGCCTTACGAGCCCAGGAACCTGAGCGGCAATGCCCCCTCCGATCTCCAGGCCGAGACGGCTCACCTGTCAGGCGTTTGGGGGCTGAGGAAGCTCGTCGACATCGACGACGGGCAGGCGCGCGACGACCTCGCTCGACTGTCGGCGGAGATGATGGCGATCGTCGCCCGCTCCGCGCGGGTTGCCGACGGCCATTCCGAGCCGGTTCCCGAAGAGGTCGTCGGGCAGGGCGAGACGGCGGCCGAGAAGTTCCTGCTGCGCTGGCGCGGCCAGGCCGACCCGAGGCATGTCCAGGCGGTCGACACCTACTGGATCTGCACTGCGGAGCACGGTCTCAACGCCTCGACGTTCACGGCCCGGATCGTGGCGTCGACGGGCGCCGATTGCGGAGCAGCGATGTCGGCCGCGGTCGGCGCGCTCTCGGGCCCCCTCCACGGCGGCGCGCCTGCGCGCGTCCTGCCGATGCTGGATGAGGTTGCAAAGAGGGGCGATCCGGAGGGCTACGTCAGCGAGCTGCTCGCCCGCCACGAGCGGATCATGGGTTTCGGTCACCGCGTCTACCGCGCGGAGGATCCGCGGGCGCGGCTGCTGCGCGCGACCGCCAAAGAGCTCGGTGCGGCCCGGTTCGAGGTCGCCGAGGAGCTGGAGCGGGTGGCCCTTGCCGCGCTCAAGGAGTACAAGCCCGACCGGCCGCTCGAGACCAACGTCGAGTTCTGGTCGGCCGTCGTCCTCGATGTCGCCGGGATTCCGCACGAGCTGACTCCTGCGATGTTCGCCTGCGCGCGGGTCGCGGGCTGGTCGGCGCACATCCTCGAGGAGAAGCGAACGGGCCGGCTGATCAGACCGTCCGCGCGCTACGTAGGCCCGGGAGGCCGTCCGGCGGCGGCCGTCGGCGGCGAGCTGGTTCCGAGTTGACGCTCGCCGAGGCCGCGGCCGAGGCGAACGACTTGGCTGAGCGGGGGGCGGAACGTGAGCTCGCGACGCTCAGGTCCCAGTGGGACGACGACCTCGAAGCCGACGCGCGAAGCGGCAACTATCAGGAGCGCGCAGTTGCCTACCGTGCGATCGGACAGTTCCGCTTCCGCCAGAAGCTCGAGCTGCTGAGGCGAGGTCTCGAGGATCAGAGCCCTGCCTGCCGCGGATCGGCGCTGATCTCGCTCGAGTTGCTGTCCCGGGACGCGCCGGGGCCGGTCAATTCGGTTCGACCGCTGCTGCACACGCTCGCCGACAGCGATCCGAACCAGGCCGTGCGCCGGCTCGCGATCGTCTGTCTCCGCAACGGCTCTCCCCAGCGCGACACGATGGTTCTGCTGCACGGACTCTCCGAGAGCGACGAGCAGGACGAGGAGTTGCGCGCGGCTGCAAAGCGCGTGGCGGCAGGGCTCAAGAAGAAGGCCGCAGCCCGCTAGTTATCCGAGGTGCAGCCGCAGGTCCGGTCACGGATCAGGCGGCCGCAAGCAGGGCAGACACGGTTCCGGCTCCTCCACTCGAGCGCGCTCTTGTGGACGCCGGAGACGATCATCAGAAATCCCACGCCTGTCGTCGAGGCGAGCAGTGCGGTTAGCTGAACGTCAAGTCTCATCGCTCGCCGTCTGTGTTGCCCGTGGCTGTGCTCCGGAAACACGGGAACGGCGAGCGTGCGGATGCGCCTGAAAGTAGAGATCGCGACGGCGGCGGTCGGTCACGTGCGTGTACAGCTCCGTAGTCGACAGATCGGCGTGTCCGAGCATCTCCTGCACGCTGCGGAGGTCGGCTCCGCCTTCCAGCAGGTGGGTGGCGAACGAGTGCCGGAGCAGGTGGGGATGGATCCGCTCGGGCTCGAGCCCGGCCGCGGCCGCGAGCCGTCGGAGGATGAAGAACGCGCCGGCGCGCGTCAGCGGCCCACCCTGGGCGTTCAGGAACAGCTCGGGCCGGTGGCGGCGGTCCAGATATGGCCGCCCGCGCGAGAGGTAGCGCTGAAGCGCGTCCACTGCCTGCCGCCCGATCGGGACGATTCGCTCCTTGTCTCCCTTTCCGATGCAGCGGACGAGCCGCTGCGAGAGGTCGACGCCGGTCTTGTCGAGCCCGACGGCCTCGCTGACGCGCAGACCGGCGCCGTAGAGCAGCTCGACCAGCGCGCGGTCGCGCAGATCGCGCGGACGCGTTCCGCGCGCCGCTTCGACGAGCCGTTCCGCCTCGCCCGGGGAGAGCGTCCGCGGAAGGCGCCGGGTCCGGCGCGGAAGATCGAGCTCGGCGGCGGGATTGTCGGTGCGGGCGCCGAGCAGGACGAGGTGGCGGAAGAAGGAGCGGACCGCGGCGGCGCGCCGGGCGATCGTCGAGCCGGCCAGCCCGTCGGCGCGGAGCTGCGCCAGGTAGCGCTCGAGCTCTTCGGTCGAGACGGTCCCGGGAGGGCGGCCGAGCCAGTCGGTCAGGGCTCTGAGGTCACGGCGATAGGCGTCCACTGTGCGGGGCGCGCGTCGCGCCGCGAGGAGAGCGAGAAAGCCCTCGACCTCGGGATCCGGGCTCGGCTTGTCCATCAGGGCTGTTTCGCCCTCGAGCCGGGTTCGCCTGCCGCTGCTGGGCCGCGCTGGGGCTTGCCTCTCGGCCCATTTCGGCACAGAGGCGGCACAGACTCGTCACAGGTTCGGAATTAGGCTGACGGTGGGAGGGCGTGGTGGGGACCCGCTTCCCGCGCGTGTACCTCCTAGCTACGCACCAGGAGGTTCAGGAGGCGCAGGCAGCCGCGAACTTCTTGTCGATCGTCGCCGGCGAGCGCCAGGCATGCGTCTGTTGTTCGAAGTCGTACGCGTAGCCGATCAGCTTCGGCTCCGTCCAGGGACGCCCGGTGAGGATCGCCCCGTACGGTGCGCGGCCCTTGTAGCCGGCCGAACGGTGATCGACGGGTAGCCGGCGGGCGTGCTCGTGAGCGCCGAGATCCCGCGAGAGGCGAGTA
>DASWEE010000079.1:0-12829 GCA_036394915.1 Gaiellaceae bacterium
CGCAACGCGCACGGGGCCCCGGCGCGCGTACTTGACCGCGTTGTCGATGAGGTTCTCGAGCACCTGCCGGGTGCGCGTCGGGTCGGCGACGCAATGGGCTACCTCCGCCTCCTCGAGCTGGACCCGAGTGGTCGAATGCCGCTCGCGCGCCTCTTCGACCACCGCTCGAGCAAGCGCCGCTGCGTCGAAGCGCTCGTGCACGAGGAGCAGCCGATCCGATTCGAGGCCGCTCGCGACCAGGACGTCCTCGACGATGCGGACGAGTTGCTCTGCCTGATCGCTGACCGTGTCGAAGAGGTGGGCGCGGACGGAGGCCGGCATGCTGTCTCCTCGCTCGCGGAGGGTGATCGCGGCGCCGTACAACCCGGTCAGCGGCGTCCGGAGCTCGTGTGAGACCGTGGCGAGGAAGTTGTTCTTGAGCTGCTCGAAGCGCTGCTCCTCGGTGACGTCGGCGAACGTGTAGACGATGCCTTCCGGGACCTCCACACCAGCGAGCGAGAGCCAGATCTCGTCCCCCCCGAGCTGCACCGGCAGCGTCTGAGGGCGGACGCTTCCCTCCTCGCCGACCGGGATCCTCTCCCAGAGTGGGGCGAGCCCCGGCAGCGCCGCAAGCGGACGTCCCCACACGCGCTCTCGGGGAAGGCCCGTGATCCGCTCGGCAGCACGGTTCCAGAAGCGGACGATTCCCGCGCCGTCAGTCAGGAACACGCCGTCGCGTACGTTGGAGAGGACCTGCAGCGCCTCTGACCGCTCGCGATGGGCGATCCGGCCCCGGACGATCAGTGGTGCCGTCGCCCACGCGATCAGCCCGACCGTCGCCAGCGTTGCGAGCGCGGCTCCGAGCGCGACCAGCCACGCCGTCCGCACGTCGTCGTCGACGACGCTCCGGGGTCTCGCGACGACAGCCTCGATGCGACTCGAGATCGGGGCCGCCGCCGCGCGGTAGAGGCGTCCGTCGAGGCGAACGTCGGCCGGTTGGGAAGGAGCCGTACCGCGGTTCGCGAGCAGAAGCCGGTCTGAGCCGCCTAGCTGGACCTCCGAGCGCAGCTCGGACAGCAACGGCTCCCGCTCGATCCCGACCACCACGGTGCCGATCGGCTTCCCGCCCAGGCTGACGACTGCCGTCCGCCGAGCGACGGGAGCTGCTTGCCTCGCCGGGACTTGGACGCCCCGCACGACAAAGGACGTGCTCGGGTGCCCGCGCGCGAGGCGGGCGAGCGCGCCCGAGTCACGCCGTTCGAGCGCACGCTGGACGGGCACCAGGCGGGCGATCGAGACAGCCTGCGCCTCGGCTCGGTCGAGGATCCGCGCGGAGACCCGACCCGCGTCCTGGACCTCGGCGGCGACGCTCGCGCTCGCGTCATGGCTTGCGCTCCGGGCCGCGTTTCGCCCCACCGCCCAGCCGGCGACGGCGGTCGGAATGAGCGCGACCAGCACTGCAAAGGCCGCCGGCCGCAATCGCGACGACCGCGCCTCGCGTTCGGCACGATTTTCGGAGGAGATCGTGACCGAGGCCGGCATGTCTCGATAGTTGCACGGGAGCTGCCGTTCGTGGGAGTCCAACGCGATTTCTGCTGACCCGCCCTTACACTTTCTTTACGCCGCCATGACTCGGCGCACAAGTGCGCGGGGAATACTTCTAGTGCCATGCGCCGGCTCGTTCTTCTTGCGGCTCTTTCCATCCTGCTCGCGCTTCCCGCAGCGCTGTCCGCGCGTCCGAATCCGAGGGGCGACGGGACGCTTTCGCTCAAAAACGGGCGCGGCGAGTTCATCTTGCAGGTGAAGGGCGCGATCATCGGTCGGATGGGGTCGGGGAAGATCACGGTCACCGACATCGACCCGTACGACGAGCAGGTGCCGGACATCCGCGGCAGGATCCATCCGCGGCCGAGGACGATCAACGACGCGACCACCGTCTATCAGGGCCAGCAGATCCGGTTCCGAGTGATGGAGGGCGCCTACAAGCTCAAGATCAACGGCGCGGGCGTCAACCTCAGCGCGGTCGGGCGCGGTTGGGTGATCCTCGACGGAGACGACCGGTTCGAGAACGTCGGCTTCTACTCCTTGAACGGAGATCCGTACGAGCCGGTCCCCTACGAGCGGACGCAGAAGCTGAAGCTCGCGCTTCCGGTCGTTCCTCCCGGCCCGCGCGTCCGGGCACGTGTCATCCTGGGCCCGTGAAGGACAGCAAGGGACAGTCGATCCTGCTCGTCGAGGACGAGGCGTCGATCGCCTCGTTCGTCTCCATGTACCTGAAGAACGCGGGCTACACGGTTCGCACGGCGGCGACCGGCGGCGACGCGCTGACCCAGATCGCCGGCGAGACCCCCGACCTCGTCGTGCTCGACCTGATGCTCCCGGACATCGACGGCGTGGAGATCTGCCGGCGGATCCGGCAGCGCTCGGACCTGCCCGTCCTGATGCTGACGGCAAGGGACGAGGACGTCGACAAGATCATCGGGCTCGAGGTCGGAGCCGACGACTACCTGACCAAGCCCTTCAACCCGCGCGAGCTCGTCGCCCGCGTGAAGTCGATCCTGCGCCGCGCCGCCCCTGAGCGAAAGCGCCCGGAGAGCCGCGAGATCCGGCACGGCGACCTCGTCGTCAACTCCGGTAGCCGTGAGGTCCACGTCGGCGACCGGGAGATCCAGCTCGCCCCGAAGGAGTTCGACCTCCTGTGGGAGCTGCTCGATCATCGCGGGCTCGTGCTGACGCGCGACCAGCTGCTCGAGCGCGTCTGGGGCTACACGTTCGCGGGCGACACGCGCACGGTGGACGTCCACGTCCGCCAGATCCGGCGCAAGCTCGAGGACGCATCGCCGATCGTCACCGTGTGGGGCGTCGGCTACAAGGTTGCTCCCGAACGGAGCGCCGTCAGTGCCTAATTTTGCGCTGGGCCTCTAGCCTTTAGGGCGACATGTTCCGCTCACTGCGCTTTCGCCTGCCGGCTCTGTTCCTGGCGGGGATCGTGCTGGCCGGGCTCACCTCGAGCCTGATCGCGGTCAAGCTGTTCCAGGACTACACGCGCGGCCGCAAGTTCGCCGAGCTGCAGCGCGAGGCCAGGGGACTCGCCCAGCTGTACGGCGATCAGGCCAACCAGGGAGTGTTCTCGTCGAAGGGGCTCGCGATTGCGACCGGAGATACGATCTTCTATTCCGGACTGCCGCTCTTCGGGCCCGAGGCCAGCCTCAAGAAGCTTCCGCGGCGCTTTATCGACTGGAACGCGATCGCGCGCGGCAAGGTGGTCAAGTTCACGTTCACCCCTCCGAATAGCCACAAGCCCTTCTACGGCGTCGCCCAGCCGGTGAACGTGGGCCACCAGACGTTCGGCGCGCTCGTGGTGGCGACGCCGAAGTCGAAGCTCACGACCGGCTGGCTGAAGCTGATCGAACGCCTCTCGCTCGCGCTGATCGGAGGTGTCGTCGTCGCCGGCGTCCTCGGCTGGTACCTGACCCGCCGGATCACGAAGCCCGTGCTCGCGCTCTCCCGGGCGGCCGACCAGCTGTCGAAGGGCCGCTACGACGTGAGTGTTCCCGAGGTCCGCGCCCGGGACGAGATCGGCGGGCTCGCCGACAGCTTCCGCCAGATGGCGGGGCGGCTCGAGGAAGCGGACGAGCTCGAACGGAACTTCCTGCTCACGGTGTCGCACGAGTTGCGGACGCCGCTGACGGCGATCCGCGGCCACCTGGAGGCGCTGCGGGAAGGCGTCGCTGCGGACCCGTCCTCGCAGATGGCTTCGCTCGCGGTGATCGGTGCGGAGACGCTCCGGCTCGAGCGGCTCGTCGGCGACATCCTCGACCTCGCCAAGCTGAACGCCCGTCGCTTCACCGTTCTCCAGGAAGAGGTGGACATGGCTCGGCTCGTCGAGAGCGCCTACAACGGCTTCACCGAGGAGGCGCGGAGGCGGGAGATCGACTACCGGCGGGAGGTGCTCGTCCATCCCGTGCTCGTCTCCGACGGCGACCGCGTGCTGCAGATCATCTCGAACCTGCTCGCGAACGCGTTCCGTTGGACGCCGGACGGGGGGCGGATCGAGCTCGCGATGAGCGGCGACAACGGGACGGTGGCGGTCGCCGTCTCGGACACGGGGCCGGGGATCGACGCGGACGCGCGCGAACGGATCTTCCGGCCGTTCTGGTCGCGCGACGGGCGCGGGACGGGGCTCGGGCTCGCGATCGCCCGCGAGCTCGCGCTGGCGCTCGGGGGCGAGATCGCGCTCGAGAGCGAGCCCGGCGAGGGCAGCTGCTTCCGGCTGCTGCTCCCGGTCGAGCGGTCCTAGGGGCCGGACGCGGCGCGGCGCTGCTCGATGCTGTAGACGGTCGCGCCCGACGGCTCCGCCAGAGCGGCGAGCTTCTCCTCGACCGCCTTCCAGCCGGCCGAGATCAGCTCCACCAGCAGCGCCAGATCGTCGATGCGCGCGTTCCGCTCGGCCAGCATGTCGCCCTCGAGCCGCTCGAGGCGGCGGATCGTCTGCGCCGCGAGGCCGCGGACTTCGGCGAGCTGGCGGGCGACCGGGGCCGCTTCTGCGCGGACACCCTCTCGCACGGCCTCCGGGATTGCAGCCGTTGCCTCGGCCAACGCCTCCACGCCGACGCGAGCCCGCTCGAGCGCGGCGTCGGACTCTCCGGCTCCCGCCCGTCGCTGCAAAGCTTCGGCGATCCTCGTCCTTGCTCTTTCCAGAGCACCCTCGTCCATCGCGCCGAGAGTAGCGTTGACACCGGACGATGAAGGCTTCCGAGCTGGACTACGAGCTGCCTATCACGGGGGAAACCAGGTTTCCCCCGTGTACCCCCTTCTTAGGCGCTACGCATGCTCGCGCCGCGCAGGTCGGCGCGAGCACGGATAAGGAAGAAGCATGAAAGCCTTCGAGCTGGACTACGAGCTGCCGCCCGAGCTGATCGCGCAGCACCCCGCTGAAAGGCGGGACGAGTCCCGGCTGCTCGTTTACGACCGCCGCGCCGGGGACGTCCGCCACCGGCGCTTCTTCGAGCTGCCGGAGGAGCTCGGGAACGAGCTCGTCGTCGTCAACGACACGCGCGTCGTGCCGGCGCGCCTGCGGCTGCAACGCGAGACCGGGGGAGAGGCCGAGGTGCTGCTCGTCGAGCAGCTCGGGGACGGCGTGTGGGAGGGCCTGGCCCGCCCCTCGCGCCGGTTGCGCGCAGGGCAGCACCTGGGCCCGGTCGAGCTGCTGGAGCCGCTCGGAGAGGGGCGCTGGCGGCTCCGCCTCACGGGCGAGCCGGACGGCGAGATGCCGCTCCCTCCTTACATCACGGAGCGGTTGGAGGAGCCGGATCGCTACCAGACCGTCTTCGCGCGAGAGGCGGGCTCAGCGGCGGCGCCGACGGCAGGGCTGCACTTCACTCCGGAGTTGCTCGAGCGCCTCCACGTCGAGCGCGTGACCCTCCACGTCGGTCTCGACACGTTCCGGCCCATCACGGAGGACGAGCTCGGCGAGCACCGGCTCCACGGCGAGCGCTACGAGGTGAGCCCGCAAGCGTGGGCGCGGATCGAAGCGGCCGAGCGAGTGCTCGCGGTCGGCACGACGAGCGTCCGCGTGCTCGAGTCGCTTGCCCGCGGCGCCCCTCTTGCAGGTCGCACCCAGCTGTTCGTTACGCCGGGCTTCGAGTTTCGCCGCGTCGACGCCCTGCTGACGAACTTCCACCTGCCGCGCTCGACGCTGCTCGCTCTGGTGATGGCGTTCGCGGGGGTGGCGGAGATGCGCCGCCTCTACCGGCTCGCGATCGAAGAGCGGTACCGCTTCTACTCGTTCGGCGATGCGATGCTGATCCTGTGAGCTTCGAGCTCACCGCCACCGACGGCGCGGCGCGGGCCGGCGTCCTCCACACGGCGCACGGGGACGTCCCCACACCCGCATTCATTCCGGTCGGGACGAAGGCGACCGTCAAGACCGTCGACCCGGACGAGCTGCGCGCGCTCGGCGCCCGGATTGTCCTCGGCAACACGTACCACCTCCACTTCCGCCCCGGCCACGAGCTGATCGCCGAGCTGGGCGGCCTCCACCGCTTCATGGGCTGGGACGGGCCGATCCTGACCGACTCGGGAGGCTTCCAGGTCTTCTCCCTCCGCGACACGCTCCTCGCCGTCGACGACGGCGGCGTCACCTTCCGCTCGGTCTACGACGGGAGCCCGGCCCGCTTCACTCCCGATCTGGCGGCCGCGATCCAGGCCGCGCTCGGCTCGGACGTCGCGATGTGCCTCGACATCTGCCTGCCTGCGGACGTTTCCCGCGCCGAGCTGGCGGAGGCCGTCCGCCGCACGACCCTGTGGGCGGGCCGCCAGAAGCGGGCGCCGAGAGCGCCCGGGCAGCTCCTGTTCGGGATCTCGCAGGGAGCCGCCGACACCGAGCTGCGCCGCCGCTCGATCGAGGAGATCGCCGGGATCGGCTTCGACGGCCACGCGCTCGGCGGGCTCTCGGTGGGCGAGTCGCGCGAGCAGATGCTCGACGCCGTCGCCTGGGCCGCCCCGCTCCTCCCGAGAGACCGGCCCCGCTACTTCATGGGCATCGGCGACCCGGAGGGGATCCTGGAGGTGATCGAGCGCGGCGTCGACATGTTCGACTGCGTCCTCCCGACCCGCACCGCCCGCACCGGCTCGGCCCTGACGTGGGAGGGCAGGCTCAACCTCCGGAACGCCCGTTTCGCCCGCGATCCGCGGCCGCTGGACGCCGATTGCGGCTGCCCCGCCTGTACCCGTTTCTCACGTGCATACCTGCGCCACCTGGTCAATCAGGAGGAACTTCTCGGCCTGCGGCTCCTGAGCCTGCATAATTTGCGGTTCTTGCTCGACCTGACCGCACACGCGCGCGCGGCGATCGAGCGCGGAGAGCTCGGCGCGTTCAAAGCCCGGGCGCTCGAGCGCCTCGCCGCCGCCAAGGAAGGGGATTCTTGCCCGCACTGATCATCATCGTCCTGCTGCTGGTGCTGATGTGGGTGCTGCTGATCCGGCCGCAGCGACGGCGGCAGAGCGAGCAGGAGCAGCTGCTTTCGAACCTCCAGATCGGCGACGAGGTCGTGACCGCGGGCGGTCTCTATGGGCGGATCGAGGACGTTCGCGACGCCGAGGTGGTGGTCGAGATTGCTCCGGGGACGAGCGTCCGCATCGCCAAGCGCGCCGTGGCCGGGATCATCACCGAAGAGGAAGAGGACGAAGAGCTCGAGGAGGCGGAGGAGCCCGAGGAGGCGGAGGAGCCCGAGGAGGAGCCCGAGCTCGAGGCCGCAGCGGAGCCCGAAGAGGAGGGCGAAGAGCCCGAGCTCGAGGCCTCCGAGGCCAAGCAGCGCGGCTAAGCTGGCCGACGTGTCCGAGCGGCGCCGCTACCTGTTCATCACCGGCCTGCTGGCGGTCGCGCTGGTCGTGGTCGGGCTGCTCGCGATCCCGGGATCGCCGATCCAGCGCAAGCCGACGCTCGGCCTCGATCTCCAGGGCGGGCTCGAGGTCGTGCTCCAGGCGGTGCCGCCCGAGAACAAGCCGGGCTACAAGATTCAGAAGTCCGACATCGACCGCTCGGTCACGATCATGCGCAACCGGATCGACAAGCTCGGCGTCTCCGAGCCCGAGATCCGCAAGCAGGGCAAGGACCAGATCGTGATCCAACTCGCGGGCGTCCACGATCCCCGCCAAGCCGCCGAGCTCATCGGGAAGACGGCGCAGCTCCAGATGTACGACCTCCAGGGCGACATCGCCGACCCGACGAAGACGGTGCAGGGCCAGCCCAATCCGAAGCCGAGCCTGTTCGCACTGCTCGCTCCGGTCCAGTCGCAGGTCAACGGCAAATCGACGCACTGGTACCTGTTCGACAAGAAGAAGAAGCTCGTCGCAGGGCCGGCGACCTCTCGCGAAAAGCTGCTCAATGCGCGCAAGGTCATTCCGCTCCTGAAGAAGAACCAGCCCCCGAAGGGCTTCAAGATCTTCGCCGTCCCCTTCAACAGGATCGTGATCACCTGCGGCACCGACACGGTCGTCTGCCCCGGCACGGGGACGCCGACGCAGACCTACTACTACCTGTTCAAGTTCGAGCCGGAGAACAAGGAGCAGCCGATCCCGGAGATGACCGGGGAGGACCTGAAGCTGTCGGGCACGAAGGCCGACTTCGACCAAAACAATCAGCCGGTCGTACTCATGTCCTTCACCGGCAAGGGCGGCGACCTCTTCCAGAAGATCACGGCGCAGGAGGCGCAACGAGGCAAGGCTGCCTGGATTCAGGCCGGCAGCCCGAGCGACGCGCAGCCTTACTTCCAGAGCTTCGCGATCGTGCTCGACAACGAGATCAAGTCCTTCCCGACGATCGACTTCCAGCAGTACCCGAACGGGATCGGCGGTAGCGGCGGGGCCCAAATCACCGGCCTCAACGGGATCGGCGAGGCAAAGCGGCTCGCGCTCGTCCTGCAGACGGGCGCGCTGCCGGTGAAGTTCCAAACCAAGGCCAGGACCGAGGTCTCGGCGACGCTCGGAAAGGACTCGCTCGCCCAGGCGAAGACGGCGGCGATCATCGGCCTGCTCGTCGTCGCCCTCTTCCTGCTCCTCTTCTACCGCTTCCTCGGCCTGGTCGCGGTGATCGGGCTCGCGATCTACGCGTCCTTCATGTACGCGGCGATCCTCCTCTTCCACGTCACGCTGACGCTGCCCGGGTTCGCGGGGTTGATCCTCACGATCGGAGTCGCGGCGGACGCGAACGTGGTCATCTTCGAACGCATCAAGGAAGAAGTGCGGTCCGGGAAGTCCGTCAAGCACGCGATCGCCACCGGCTACTCGAAGGGCTTCCACACGATCATCGACGCGAACGTCGTGACGGCGATCACGGCCCTGGTCCTGTTCGCGGTCGCGACCGCGCAGGTCAAGGGCTTCGCGCTGATGCTGCTGATCGGGACGGTGGTCTCGCTGGTCACCGCCGTCGCCGCGACGCGCGCGCTGCTCGGCCTGCTCGCCGGCTTCCGCTGGTTCGACAACCCGCAATTCATGGGCGCCGCCGCCGCCCAGCGGGCGAAGTGGCTCGAGATCGACTTCATGCGCAAGCGTTACCTCTGGTTGGCGATCTCCGGCGCCTTCATCCTGGTCGGCGCGGTCTCGCTCGGGGTCAAGGGGCTGAACCTGGGGATCGACTTCAAGGGCGGGACGCAGATCACGTTCGTGACTCCGAAGCCGGTCTCCCTCTCCGAGGTGCGTACGCAGGCCGGGAACATCGGGCAGAAGACCGCGGTCGTCCAGGGACAGGGGCCCTTGACCGGGAGCGATTCCTACAAGAAGTTCCAGGTGCGGACGCGCTCTCTTACGAATCAAAAGCAGACGAAGTTCAAGAACGAGCTGCAGACGAAGTTCAACGCCTCGATCCGCTCGGTTGCGAGCGTCTCCTCCAGCTTCGGGCGCCAGATCGCGCGCTCCGCGATCCTCGCGATCATCGTCTCGTTGCTCCTGATCGTCTTCTACATCTCGATCCGGTTCCAGTTCAAGTTCGCGTTACCGGTGATCGCCGCGCTCATCCACGACATCGCGATCACCGTGGGCGTCTACTCGCTGACGGGGCGGGAGGTGACGACGGCGACCGTGGCCGCGGTGTTAACCGTCCTCGGGTACTCGATCTACGACACGATCATCATCTTCGACCGTATCCGGGAGAACATCCCGCTGATGCGGCGCGCGTCGTTCGCGACGATCGCCAACGTGTCGCTGTGGGAGACGATCCGCCGTTCCCTGGCGACGAGCTTCATCACGCTGCTGCCGGTCGGCGCGCTCTTCGCCTTCGGCGGCGCGACGCTGAAGGACTTCGCGTTCGCGCTCCTGATCGGAATCGCGTCGGGCGCCTACTCGTCGATCTTCATCGCCGCTCCGCTGCTGACGATGTGGAAGGAGCGAGAGCCTGAGTACGCGCGCCGCCGTGAGAGCGCCGCGGTCGGCAAGACGGTCGGAATGGTCGGCCCCGGTGCCGAGGCGACCGAGGACGGATACGAGCCGCCGCCCGAGGCGGTCGAAGAGCCGGAGCCCGAGCTCGTCCCGACCGCTCCGACGGCGGATCGGGCGAAGGCGGAGGAGAGGCGCCAGCGACGTCAGCAGCGCCGCCGCACGCGGCCGCATGGACGAGCGCGATAGCCGCTCCGCGGTCGAGCAGCTCGCGCTGGCGCTGTTCGGCGCCGTCGTCCTGACGGGAGAGCGAGCCGATCGCCTGGCGGACGAGCTGGCCTCGCTCGGCGGGATCCGTAAGGACGAGGCCCGGGCCAAGATCGAGGAGCTCGCAGGCCGCTGGCGCGGCGACGCCGTCAGGTTGCGCGAGCGCGCGGGCGGCAGCGTCGAGAAGCTCGCGCGCGATCTCGGGCTCGTCTCGCGCGGCGAGTTCGAGGAGCTGGAACTGCGCCTCGCGCAGCTCGAGCACCGGTTGCGGCTGCTCGAGGACAAGCCCCGACTCGTCGAAAACTGACAGGGTTTTCGCCGGTTAGGTACAACAAGGCGGGCATGGCTGAGGCTCAGCCGTCCACCACGCGCAACATCGGCCGGATCTCGGAGATCGCGCAGGTCGCGGTCCGGCACGGCTTCGGGTACTTCCTCGAGACCCACCGGCTGACGGATCTCCTTCCGTGGCGGCCGAAGAAGCCCTTCGAGGGAACGCCGTCCCAGCGCGGCCAGCACCTGCGCGAGATGCTCGACGAGCTCGGCCCGACCTTCGTCAAGTTCGGGCAGCTGCTCTCGATGCGGCCCGACATCGTCCCACCGGACATCATCGTCGAGCTGCGTGCGCTGCAGGACGACGTGCGCCCGTTCCCGTTCGAGCAGGTGGAGGAGACGATCCAGCGGGAGCTCGACCAGCCGACCGAGCGGCTCTTCCTTGAGTTCTCGGAGGAGCCGATCGCGGCCGCCTCGATCGGCCAGGTGCACGAGGCCGTTCTGCCGAACGGGCACAAGGTCGCCGTCAAGGTCCAGCGGCCCGACGCGCCGAGGCAGATCGAGGCTGACCTCGCGCTCCTCTACCAGGCCGCGCGGATCGCGAAGGAACGCGTGCGGGCGCTCGACTTCATCGACGCGCGCGGGCTCGTGGACGAGTTCGCCCGCTCGATCCGCCAGGAGCTCGACTACCGGAACGAGGGCCGGAACGCGGAGACATTCCGCCGCCACTTCGCCGGCCATCCGCACGTCCGGGTCCCCAAGGTCTACTGGACGTACACGCGCTCGCAGGTGCTGACGCTCGAGTATCTGGAGGGGACGCAGCTGGCGGACGTCGACCCGCTCGAGTACTCGCTCGAAGAGCGCCGCCGGCTCGCCTACCTGATGACCGAGGCCTGGATGACGATGATCTTCCGCCACGGGTTCTTCCACGGGGACCCGCATCCGGCCAACATCCTCGTGCTCGAGCAGCGTGACCACATCGGGCTCGTCGACTTCGGCCTCGCGGGGAACCTGACCGACGAGGACATGTCGAAGCTGACGCGGCTGTTCGTCGACGCGGCGAACGAGAACGTCGACGCGCTGCCGCGGCGACTGCGCGACCTCGGCGTCCGCTACCCGAGGGAACGCGAGGAGGAGTTCGCAGCCGAGCTGCGCGAGCTCTTCTACCGCTACTACGGCGCGAGCCTGTCCGAGATCGACCCGATCCAGGTGATCCGGGACGCGTTCACCCTCATCTACACGATGAACCTGCATCTGCCGACGCGCTTCGTGATGCTGGACAAGGCGATCGCGACGCTCGGCTCGGTCGGCGTCGAGCTGTACCCGGACTTCAACGTCTTCGAGGTCGCGAAGCCGTACGCGCGCAGCCTGATGCTCGGCCGCTACACGCCGCAGCGGATCATGACGCGGGCGCGCAAGGAGGGGTGGCAGCTGGCGCAGATCGTCTACGACTTCCCTTATCAGGTGCACGACTTCCTCGACGAGATCCGCGACGGTCAGATCGAGGTCGGCTTCGTACACAAGGGCCTCGACGAGTTCATGCACAAGGTCGACGTCGCCTTCAACCGGCTGGTGATGGCGCTCGTCGTCGTCGGTGGGTTGATCGGCTCGAGCCTGATCGGGATCTTCGCCAAGCACGGGCCGCAGCTCCTCGGCGTCAACGTCCTGTCGGTGATCGGGTTCGCGCTCTCCGGTGTGCTCGGCGTCTGGCTGCTCTGGGGCGTCGTCCGCTCCGGCCGTCTCTAGGGGAAGGGGTAAACATGGCTCTCGTCTCGATGCGCCAGCTCCTCGACGAGGCCGCCCGCGGCGGCTACGGCGTCGGCGCCTTCAACGTCAACAACATGGAGCAGGTCCAGGCCCTGATGGAGGCCGCGGACGAGACGCGGTCGCCCGTGATCGTCCAGGCTTCGCGCGGCGCGCGCACCTACACGAACGACCGCTTCCTCATCCACCTGATGCAGGCGGCGGTCGAGGTCTATCCCGACGTGCCGGTGGCGCTGCACCAGGACCACGGCAACTCACCGGAGACGTGCATCTCGGCGATCGAGCAGGGCTTCACGAGCGTGATGATGGACGGCTCGCTGCTGGAGGACGGCAAGACGCCGTCGGAGTTCGACTACAACGTCGCCGTCACGCGCGAGGTCGTCGAGCGGGCGCACGCGGTCGGTGTCAGCGTCGAAGGCGAGCTGGGGACGCTCGGCGGGATCGAGGACGGGCAGGGTTCCGGAGAGGTTCACCTGATCGACCCGGACCAGGCGGTCGAGTTCGTCCGGCTGACCGGGATCGACGCGCTGGCCGCCGCGATCGGGACGAGTCACGGCGCCTACAAGTTCTCCAAGCCTCCGACCGGAGACGTGCTGGCGATGAACCTGATCCAGGAGATCCACGAGCGGCTGCCGGACACGCACCTGGTCATGCACGGCTCCTCGTCCGTCCCAAA
>DASWEE010000080.1:0-10494 GCA_036394915.1 Gaiellaceae bacterium
GAGGCGGAGTCGCAATTCGGGGAGATCGCCTGGCCCGAGCTGCCCGAGCTGAGAGAGCTGCCCGAGGCGACGGAAGAGACCGCGGAGCTGCAGGCGACGCTGCTCGCGGACGAGGACGACGCTGTGCGAGTGCTCGCCGGCCAGCTGCTCGACTACCACCGCCGCGAGGCGAAGCCGGTGTGGTGGGCGTTCTTCAACCGGTACGGGCAGTCGCCCGACGAATTGACGGATCTCGACGTCGAGGCGATCGGCGGGATCGCGCCAGACGGGCCGCCGGTCGGATCGGCGAAGTCGCTCGTCTATCCGTTCCAGTTCCCGCCCCAGCAGCACAAGCTCTCACCTGGACAAGAGGTGCACGACCCGCTCACGCTCGACCGTGCGGGGACGATCGACTGGCTCGACGACGAGCACGGACGGCTCGGCCTGCGACGAGGGCCGAAGCTCGAGCGCGTCCCGCTGCCCAAGTCGCTCATCCCGGGCGGGGCATGGGACACGCGCACTCAGCAAGCGGCGCTCCGGAGGCTCGGCCGCTCGGTCTTGGAAGGAACGAATCGCTATCCGGCGCTCGAGGCGATCCTGCGCCGCGACCTGCCTCGCGCGCGCGTAACGCCGTTGCCCCAAGACGACCTCGAGGCGGCGAAGGACGTCGTCGAGTCGCTCGACTCTAGCTACCTCGTCGTCCAGGGCCCGCCCGGCTCCGGCAAGACCTACACCGGCGCCCGGCTAATCGTGCGGCTGATCGCGCGCGGCCGCCGCGTCGGCGTAACCGCGCTCAGCCACAAGTCGATCGCGAACCTCCTGCGCGAAGTGGAGAAGGTCGCCGACGAAGAGGGCGTCAAGTTCACAGGGCTGAAGAAGGGCGAGCCCTACGAGGGGCCGTTCATCACGACCTCGGACGACCAGGCGAACTTCGACGAGCCGCGCGAGCGCCTGCTCCTGGCCGGGACGTCGTGGCTGTTCTCGCGCGAGTCGATGGAGGGCGTGATCGACACGCTGTTCGTCGACGAGGCTGGGCAGGTGTCACTGGCCGACGCGCTCGCCTCGGGGACGTCGGCGCGCAACCTCGTCCTGCTCGGAGACCAGCAGCAGCTCGCGCAGGTGTCGCAGGGGATCCATCCGGAGGGCGCGGGCGCCTCGGTGCTGGAGCACCTGCTCGCCGGCGAGGACACCGTGCCGCCGGAGCGCGGGCTCTTCCTCGGAACGACTTGGCGGATGCATCCGAAGATCTGCGAGTTCGTTTCCGAGATGTCCTATGAAGGGCGGCTGCATCCGGTCGCGCAGTGCGCGCTCAACAACGTGAACGGCGAGGCGGGGCTTCGCTTCATCCCCGTCGAGCACACCGGGAACCGGCAGCAGTCGCGGGAGGAGGCGGAGGTGATCGCGCGCGAGGTGCGCCGGCTGCACGGGGAGGGCCTTCGTTACGAGGACGTCCTGGTCGTCGCGCCCTACAACGCGCAGGTGCGCTGCCTGCGCGCGGCGCTGCCCGAGCGGGTGCGCGTCGGGACGGTGGACAAGTTCCAGGGCCAGGAAGCACCGGTCGTCTTCTTCTCGATGGCGACCTCGAGCGGCGACGACCTCGTGCGCGCCATCGGCTTCCTGTTCTCGCGCAACCGGCTGAACGTCGCGGTCTCGCGGGCGAAGGCGCTGGCGGTGCTGGTGGCGTCGCCGAAGCTGCTCGAGATCCGCTGCCGCACGATCGAGGACATGCGGCTCGTGAACGCGCTCTGCCGCTTCGTCGAGCTGGCTAGTCCAGCTGAACGATCCCAGCCAGACCGCGCGAGACCCTGAGGATCTCGTCCTCGGCAACAAGGTCTCGCAACGCGGCACCGACTCGGAGCACAGCGGATCGCTCGCGATCCGGGCCAGTCCGTGGGTCGTAGCTGCAGACGAGCCGCCGGCCGCGCAGAATCACTTCCACATCCTCGCGGCTGGGCGGAAAGAACCGCTTTGCGTCGCGCGGGAGTCGAATCTGGCCATGCGCGAGATCGTTGGCGGTCACGCGCTGGCTTCGAGCCCCGTCGCTGACGGTCTCCGTGACCCTGTCCCCGATGATCCGCGTCAGCTCCTCATTGATCCGCTTGGTTTCTGCGGCAGCCGCATAAGGACCCGAGAGGAGAAACGTCGGGATTCCTTCGAAGGATGGGCCCGGACCGGGCTGGACTGCATTCGCTAGCAGCCGGCGTGCCGGCTCGGTGAACGCAAAGAGGATGAGGGCCGGATTCCATTCGATGACATTCGAGCGCAGCTTCTCGATTCCGAACTCGAACTCCGCCTCGTGCAGCTCCTTGGATGAGGCGGTGGGACGCTTGACGAGGTCGGTAAGGCCGTGGCCGGCTCGCGCGAACGCCTCATCCTCCGCTCCCGGCTGCGGGTTTACGAGCAGTCCGACGCGTTCAAGCCTCCGCCACAGCCGCTTTCCGATCCGGCCCTGGTAGTAATGGCCCGCCGCGACGGAGATCGGCGCGGGATTGATGCCGATGAGCAGGACCCCGCCGGGACGTGGCGGGATGTCCGCGAGCGTCTCAACGTCCGTCTCCATCCATTGCAATCGGGTACGGAAGCCTTCTGAGAAGAGCTCGCTCAGTCGCTCGTCGACGTCCTGGCTTCGAAGTGGATACGCAATACCGGAAGCCCGGATCGCCTCGAGCAGTTCCCACTGTGTGATTCCTGCTTCCTCGGCAGCGCCTCCGAGCGACATGTCTCCACTCTGGTAGCCATGTACGGCTCGTTCGAGCTCCCAACGCTCGATCGAACGCTCGAGCAAGCGGCGGATCACATCCCCTCGCTCTAGCGACTCCTCACGTGCGACGCGCTCGAGCGCGGCGAGAAGGTCAGGCTCGAGGCGGATGTTGATCTGCTCAGTTTTCATCTTGGTTGACCTCCCAAATGCCTTTCGATCGCAAGAACGGCTTCCGCCGAAGCATTGGCGGCAACGGCGAGCCGCCGAAGGAGCTCGGTGGCTTCTTGCTGCGTGAGCTCTCGCTTTCGATGACCCATGACCGGAAGAAACAGGGTCGAGAGCGTCCTGATGCCGAGCGATCTCGCCACCCGAGACGCCCGACCCTCGTCGACGATCGCCCACCCGAGTCCTCTCCCGAGAGCGATGACCTCGCTTTCTCCCAGCCCGAGACGATGTGAGGCTCGAATCGCTTCGGCCTCAACCTCGGCGTCGGGGGACAATGCGACTCGTCGTAACAGGCCTCGCTCCTGCGCTGCCCGAATTCTTCCGACCTCGGGGGCCCCGATCCGCTCGCCTTCCTCGACCGCCTCCCGCCAGACCGCGGGAGTGACGAGAATGGTTCGAATGCAGGTCGATGCCTCAGTGAAGGCATCTGCCTTGGCGAGATAGATGAGGGTCGAAGCATCGCCGGGGACCTCCCTCGGAGCCATTGCCTATCCTAGCGTAGTATATGAAGGATCTTCGATCAGCTTCCTCTTCTCACGCAACCGGCTGAACGTCGCCATCTCGCGCGCGAAGGCGCTCGCGGTGCTGGTCGCGTCGCCGAAGCTGCTGGAGATCCGCTGCCGCACGATCGAGGACATGCGGCTCGTGAACGCGCTCTGCCGCTTCGTCGAGCTCGCGGGTATCTAGCGAGGACGCGACCAGAAGGAGTGAAGCCGCTCGCGGCCTTCTGCCTCGGTCAGCCCACGCACTTCCTCTTCGCTTAGCCCGACGTCCTCGATGAGCCGTTGCCAAAGCCATCCGGGAAGGGCGGGACCGGACGGTCGCTCGGGTTCCTCGACGAGCTCGCGGGGCGCAGGCTGTCGCGACTCGAGCGATTGCCAGAAATCGACGTCGCTACTCAGTCCGAGCTGATCGCGCCAGATGTGACCCCAAAGCCCCTGTCCGATCGTCTCGGCGCCTCTGCGCGAGACCTTCGTCCGCAGGATCCTGCCGTCGTCGAGCTGCTTCCGAAATCGGATGTGATCGGCTTCACGACGCTCCCAGTTGTCGATTTCGCAGAAACGCTCAAGGTCGTTCCAGGTGGGGAGCCGCAAAAGCTAGGCCGGCACTGGCTCGCGAATCGGTGCCTCGGTGCGCGGTGCAGCGAAGAGGACGTCGTCCAAGTTGCCGGTCAGGTCGGCGAGGTGTGCTCGAACTACTGCCGGAAAGTGCTGGGCCCGGTTCGGCGCCGCAAGGTATCGCTCGCTCTCGTCGAGGTACTCCTCGACGTAGTCGCGGACCTCGAAAACGAGGTCGGCCTTCGCCTCGGCGAAGCTCTCCCCGCGGCCCCAAAGCTCGAGCTCCGGCAGCCAGATCGAAACCGCCCCTTCCTCGGCGATGACTTCCGGCTGGAACGAGACTGGCTCGAGCAGACGCTTGAGCTGTGCAAGGCCGACGAGGAAAGCACGCTCGCGCCTACGGGCGATCTCGACGAGGTGGCCCTGCCAGACGGCCTCCGAGAACAGCTCGCTGATCCGCTGTCGGAAGCTCGAGATGGAGATAGCTCTTGGCATCTCCGTCAGAATAGTACGTTTTGTACGAAACGTCAACTATGGACGTCCAGCACCTCTCGGCGCGGGCTTACTCGTCCTCGTTGATCCGGCCGTACTGGTCTGGGATCCAACCCCAGCCCCAGATCGGGACCGGCCGATCGGGGGAATCGCCGTACTCCTCCGCAGGATCGAGGTCTGTGGCCCGGACCTCGCAGTGATGGCGCCACCGGTCGCCCAGGTCGAACACGTACTCGAACGCAGACCCGGGGCCGAGGCCGAGAGTGACCAGCGGCGTGATGGTGGTGTCGAGGACGTCCGGATCGAGCTTGTCCCCCTCGAGCATGGCGCGCCGGCCGTCGCCGAGCTCGAACTGGTGCAGGTGGGAGAGATCCCAGCGCCCAAAGGCGAGATCGATCGCCTCGGACAGCTCGGCGAGCGTGTGGCTCGGGGAGGCGATCGGTCGCGGCCGGAGAGGAGCCTCGTGCTCGACCACCCCGCCGGCAGGGTGACCGAGTCGTGGCTGCGGCTCGCGGAGCTGGAGTAGCTTTGGGGAAGAGCACGGATCCCGCGGGAATGCAGAGGGCGTCGGAGGCGTCTGTCGATCCGAAGCGAGCCCTCTGGATCAGTGTCCCAAGCCGGACAGAAGGGCGGCGCGATGCCGTCCGGCGCCGTGGGTATCTTACGAACACATGTTCGTAAGATCATCGCCTGCACTCGAACATAGCCTGAGCACCCGGGCGCTGCTCCGGGGTACCGCGCGTGGGTAGGAAGGCGGTTCCGCGGAACCGCCGAAGGGTTCACTTGTCATAATTGAGAGGAGATGACACGAAGACAGATTGGACCAGAGATGCTCGGTGTTGCGGAGGCGAAGCGGCGCTTCGCTGAGCTCGTCGACCGCGTCCAGAAAGGCGAGCGCTTCCTCGTCTCGCGACGGGGTCGCCCGGCGATTGCGCTCGTCCCGCCCGGGCCCGAGCTCGCGCGAGGCCCGGCACCGGCACCTCGCGGGCTGGCCGCGGGGGCGGGCGCGCTCGGCGACTGGGAGGAGCTTCCCGAGATCGTCGCGGAGCTCTACGCGGCCCGGCCCGGCGCGAAGGACCGTCCCGGCCCAGATTTCGGCTGAGCATGTACTGCTTCGACACCGACATCCTGAGCGCTGTCCTTCGACGTGAGCCGCCTCTCCATCTCGTTCGGCGGCTCGCGCTCGTCCCGGCCGAGGAGCAGTTCACGACCGCGATCACGCTCGGCGAGCTTCTGTACGGGGCGTCGAAGCGGGTGAGCAGCGCCCTTACCGAACGTGTTCGCGACCTGGTCGGTTCGCTCGTTCGGATCCTGCCGTTTGACGAGGCGGCGGCCGAGCTGTACGGGTCGTTGCGGGCGAGGCTCGAGCTCGCGGGGACGCCGCTCGGTGAGCCTGATCTTCGGATCGCCTCGATCGCACTCGCGAACGATCTCACGCTCGTCAGTGCGAACGTTCGCCACTTCTCCCGCGTCCCGGATCTCCGCCTCGAGAACTGGCTCGCAGACTGAGCGTCGTCTTACCGCCGAGGAGCCTTCGTTGATCGTCTGGACGCCGTGCCCCTCCTCGTCGAGCAGCTGCGCCCACGCGCCGTCGAGCTCGATCTCCGCCGAGGCGTTGGAGCGGTTAGCTTCCGAGCGCGGACGGCCCGCCGACTCGAGCCGGCCTGATCCTGGTCGATCGATCGAGCTGCCGCGGACCGCACAACGCATACGCGAGGTGGCTCGGCTGCGATCAAGAGCGACGTCAGGAGAACGCGGAAGCGTCTAAGCTCCGCGGGGAAAGCGCGAACCCGTGAAAGGAGGCAGCCGTGAGGCAGGTCTCGCTCACCGTCAACGGGCTGCGGCGCGAGCTGGCCCTCGAGCCGAGGGAGCTGCTGGTCTACGTCCTGCGCGAGCGTCTCGGGCTGACCGGCACGAACGTCGGTTGCGACACGTCCTCGTGCGGCGCGTGCACCGTTCTCCTCGACGGGGAGTCGGTGAAGTCGTGCACCGTCCTCGGCGTCCAGGCCGACGGGTGCGAGATCACGACGATCGAGGGTCTCGCCGAGGACGGGTCGCTCCACCCCGTGCAGCAGGCGTTCCACGAGAACCACGGGCTGCAGTGCGGCTACTGCACGCCCGGGTTCGTCATGGCGGCGGTCAGCCTGCTCCGCGAGAACCCGCATCCGACCGAGGAGGAGATCCGGCACGGGCTCGAGGGCAACCTCTGCCGCTGCACCGGTTACGTCAACATCGTCCGCGCCGTTCAGCAGGCGGCGGAGACTGCCTAGGAGGAGCGATGGCCACGATCACCGAGCTCGAGGTCGGCCGCGTCATTGGGACGCCGGTCAGGCGGAAGGAGGATCTGAAGCTGCTGACGGGCCTCTCTCGCTACGTCGACGACATCAGCGTGCCGGGCATGGCCTGGATGGCGGTCGTCCGCAGCCCCTATGCACATGCGCGCATCGGGAGCGTCGACCTCTCCGCCGCCCGGGAGGCCACGGGGGTGATCGCCGGGTTCTCCGGACAGGACCTGGCCGAGGACTGGCAGGCGTCGCTTCCGACCGCGTGGGTTCCGACGGAGGACACGAACCACCCGAATCACAGGCCGCTCGCCGTGGACAAGGTCCGTTGCCTCGGCGAGGGTGTCGCGGTCGTCGTGGCCGAGACGCGCGAGCTGGCCAAGGACGCAGCCGAGCTCGTCGCCGTCGACTACGAGCCGCTGCCCTCGGTCGTCGACGCCGAGCGGGCGCTCGGGGAAGGCGCGCCGCTCGTCCACGACGAGTTCGGGACGAACCGCTGCTACACCTGGAAGCTGGCGGAAGGCGAGGTCGACCGGATGTTCGCCGAGGCGCCGGTCACGGTCAGCGAGCGCTACCGCCAGCAACGGCTGATCCCGAACGCGATCGAGCCGCGGGGCTGCATCGCGCAACCCTCTCCCGCCACGGGTGAGTTCACGCTTATCTCCGCGACGCAGGTTCCCCACATCGTTCGGACGACGCTGGCGCTCGTGATGGGGATCCCGGAGGCGCGCCTCCGCGTCGTCGCCCCGGACGTGGGCGGCGGCTTCGGCTCGAAGCTGAACGTCTACGCCGAGGAGGCCCTCGTCCTCGACCTGGCGCGCCGGCTCGAGCGCCCCGTCAAGTGGATCGAGGAGCGCTCCGAGGGCTATCTAGCCACGACCCACGGTCGCGACATGATCCAGGAGATCGAGCTCGCGGCGACCGAGGAGGGAAGGATCAAGGCCGTCCGGGCTCGCCTGACGGTGAACATGGGCGCGTTCCTCCAGCTCGTGACCGCGGGGACGCCGCTGCTCGGCGCGTGGCTCTACTGCGGGGCCTACGACATGGAGGCGTACCAGCTGGAGTGCACCGGCGTGTTCACCAACACGATGTCCACCGATGCGTACCGCGGCGCCGGCCGGCCGGAGGCGACGTACGCGATCGAGCGGGCGGTCGACGCCCTCGCCCGCAAGCTCGGCCGCGATCCCGTCGAGATCCGGCGGCTGAACTTCCTCGAGGAGTTCCCGGCCACTCTCGCTTCCGGGCTCACCGTCGACTCGGGCGACTACGAGGCACACCTCGACCGGGCGCTCGAGCTGCTCGACTACGACGGGCTGCGGAGTGAGCAAGCGGAGCGGCGCGAGCGCGGCGACTCGCGGCTGCTGGGGATCGGCTTCTCGACGTATCTCGAGATGTGCGGTCTCGCCCCCTCGCGCATCCTCGGGGCGATCCGGTACGGAGCTGGGGGCTGGGACGCCGCACAGGTGCGCGTCATGCCCACCGGGACCGTGCAGGTGATCATCGGCACCTCGCCGCACGGCCAGGGGCACGTGACGACGTTCTCCCAGATCGCCGCCGAGCGGCTCGGGCTGGAGGTCGACGAGGTGGAGGTGCTCCACGGCGACACCGCCGTGGCGCCCCTGGGCATGGACACGTACGGCAGCCGCAGCCTCACCGTCGGCGGGGTCGCCGTCTGGCACGCCTGCGAGCGCATCGTCGAGAAGGCGCGGCTAATCGCCGGGCACACGCTTGGGGCGTCCGCGACCGAGCTCGAGTACGAGGCCGGCACGTTCACCGCGCCCGGCGGGGAGACCATGACCATCAAGGACGCCGCGTTCGCGGCCTGGACGGCGCACGACCTCCCCGAGGGCATGGAGCCGGGCCTCGAGACGACGTACGTCTACGACCCGCCGAACTTCTCCTGGCCGGCGGGCACGCACGCCGCGGTCGTCGAGGTGGACACGGAGACAGGGGCGATCGACCTCCGGCGGTACGTGGCGGTCGACGACGTCGGGCGGGTCATCAATCCTCAGGTCGTCGAGGGGCAGGTCCAGGGAGGGATCGCCCAGGGCGTGGCTCAGGCGCTCTGGGAAGAGGCGATCCACGACGAGGACGGCAACCTCCTCACCGCCAACATGGTCAACTACCTCGTACCGTCCGCGGCGGAGCTGCCGTCGCTCGAGATCGACCGGACGGAGACGCCGAGCCCGACCAACCCGATGGGGGTGAAGGGCGTGGGAGAGACCGGCACGATCGCGTCGACCGCCGCGGTCATGAACGCGGTGATCGACGCCCTGTCGCCTTACGGCATCACCGACATCGAGATGCCCGCCACGTCCGAGCGCGTCTGGCGGGCGATCGAGGAGGCGAAGCGATGATCCCCGCACCCTTCGAGTACGAGGTCGCCGGATCGGTCGAGGAGGCCGTCGAGCTGCTCGGCGCGCGCGAGGATGCGAAGCTGCTCGCCGGCGGCCACTCGCTGCTTCCGCTCATGAAGCTGCGGTTCGCCCGGCCGGGAACGCTCGTCGACATCGGACGGCTGGAGGAGCTCCGGTACGTTCGCGACGACGGCGAGCGGCTGGCAATCGGGGCTCTCTCCCGGCACCGCGACCTCCAGACCGATCCGCTCGTTCAGGAGCACTGCCCGATCCTGTCGTACACGGCCGGTCTGATCGGCGACGCGCAGGTGCGGCACCGGGGAACGATCGGGGGCTCGGTGGCGCACGGCGATCCCGCCTCCGACCTGCCCACGATCGTCCTGGCGCTCGACGCCGAGCTGGTCGTGCGCGGCCCCGGCGGCGAGCGCACGGTACCGGCCCGGGAGTTCTTCCGCGGCGTCTTCGAGACGGCCCTCGAGCCGCAGGACGTCCTGACGGAGATCCGCGTTTCCAAGCTCGGGGAGACCGGCTGGTCGTACCTGAAGTTCAACCGCAGGGCGCAGGACTGGGCGACCGTCGGGGTCGCCGCGCTCGTCTCGGATGGAGATGCGCGGATCGCGTTGACGAGCATGGGGCCGGCGCCCATGCGTGCGCGCGCCGCCGAGGAGGCATACCGCTCGGGTGGAGCGGAGGCGGCCGCGGCAGTCGCCGACGAGGACACCACGCCGCCGACCGACACGGCCGCGACCTCTGAGTACCGCCGACACCTGGCCCGCGTCTTGGCGGTCAAGGCCCTCGAGGAGGCGGCGGCGCGGTAGAGGACGGCGTCCGGATCCGACCGGGCGCACCTCGTCGCGCTTGACACGAGCGCCAGCGGAAAAGGCTCTTACCCGAGGGCCCCGCGGCGCGCAAGCCACTCCACCTCCTGACCGGTGGCGCGTGCGATGAGGTCGAAATGGCGGTCGTAGTGCAGCAGGATCACGCCGTGCGCCTCCGCGATGGCGGCGATCAGAAGGTCAACGGCTGTCGGGCCGCGGTGCTGGCCGCGCCTCGCGAGTGCAGCTTGCGCGCGCCGAGCTTTGGCCTCGACTCGATCATCGACGCTGAGGTTCGGAAAACCCAGCAGATCGTCCGCCAGGGCGTCGTAGTCGGCCCGGCCGCGGGCGGAATAGAGGAGCTCGGGGGCTACGCTTGCGCTCGGGCGAAAGTAGGCTCTTCGCTGCAAGGGAGGGACGACATCGGGCTCGTGAGAGCGATGAAGGAACTCGGCGAATTCGAGCGCGTGATCGGGTCGTGGGAGGGAGAGCAAGTGCTCGTCCGCTTCGACGCACCGACCGAGAGCTGGATCTTTATCTGCATCCACTCGAGGCGGCTGGGGCCGGCCGCGGGAGGCACGCGGA
>DASWEE010000081.1:0-2176 GCA_036394915.1 Gaiellaceae bacterium
TCACGCCCGAGCTTCTTGCCGGAGCGGTGGTGCTTCACGTCGTTACCCCTCGTCCCCCCGCAGCGCCAGGCCGTGCGTCGCGAGCGTCTCCTTGACCTCCTCGATCGACTTGCGGCCGAAGTTGGGGATCGCAGCCAGCTCGTTCTCGCTCTTGGAGACGAGCTCGCCGATCGTCTCGATGCCGACGCGCTTGAGGCAGTTGTACGAGCGGACACCCAGCTCGAGCTCCTCGATCGGGAAGTTCTCCATCGCGTGGGCGACGGGCGACTCCGCGACCTCGGCGGCCGCTTCGCCGAAGCCCTCAATCTTCTCGATGTCCGTGAAGATCGCGAGCTGGCGGATCAGGATCTCGGCAGCCTGCCCGACGGCATCGCGCGGGTTCAGGGAGCCGTCGGTCGTGATGTCGAGGCGAAGCTTGTCGTAGTCGGTGCGCTGGCCGACACGGGCGGCCTCGACGTCGTAGGCGACGCGCCGCACCGGCGAGAAGATCGAGTCGACCGGAATGACGCCGATCGTGTGCTGCTCTCCACGGTTGAGCTCGGCGGGGACATAGCCCCGGCCGCGGCCGATCGTCAGGATGATCTCGAACTTGCCCTTCCCGGACAGGTGCGCGATCTCGAGCTCCGGGTTCAGGATCTCGAGATCGGCCGGCGCTTCGATGTCACCGGCGGTCACGGTGCCGGGGCCCTTCTTGGACAGGTAGACCTCGACCTCGGGCGCCTCGCCGTACAGGCGGCAGATCAGGTTCTTCAGGTTGAGGATGATGTCGGTCACGTCCTCCTGGACGCCTGGGAGCGTCGTGAACTCGTGCGCCGTCCCCTCGATCTTGACCGAGGTCACCGCAGCGCCCTCGAGCGACGAGAGGAGGACGCGGCGCAGCGAGTTGCCGAACGTGTAGCCGAAGCCGCGGTCGAGCGGCTCGATGACGAAGACGCCGCGGAGGTCGTCGACTTCCTCGTGGACGATCCTCGTCTGCAGTTCCGTGGGACTCATCGTGCGAGTTGCCATACGTTCCTTTCGAGTTTGAGGCCGGTACCCCGGCGACTTACTTGGAGTAAAGCTCGACGATCAACGACTCCTGGACCGGAGTGTCGATCTCTTCCCGCTCGGGCCACTTCAGAATCTGGCCGGTGAGCCCGTCGTGGTCGGCCTGGAGCCAGGGCGCCACGGATGCGGTGAGGTCGGTTGCGTCGCGGATGACGGTCTCGGCCGAGCTGCCCGGCGTCATCGTGATCACGTCCTTGGGCTTGACCTGGTAGCTCGGGATGTTCACGCGGCGGCCGTTGACGTGGAAGTGGCCGTGCCTGACGAACTGGCGCGCCTGCGCGCGCGAGGCGGCGAAGCCGAGCCGGTAGACGACGTTGTCGAGGCGCGTCTCCAGCATTCGCAGCAGCTCCTCGCCCGTGATTCCCGATCCCTTGGCCGCCTTGCTGTAGTAGGTACGGAACTGCTTCTCGAGCAGGCCGTAGTAGCGCCGCGCCTTCTGCTTCTCGCGCAGCTGCAGCAGATACTCGGACTGCTTGATCCGGCCGCGGCCGTGCTCGCCGGGCGGATAGCTGCGGCGCTCGATCGCGCACTTCTCCGTCAGGCAGCGCTCTCCCTTGAGGAACAGCTTCATGCCCTCGCGACGGCACTGCTTGCACTTGGGGGAACGGTCGCGGGCCATCAGACGCGCCGTCTCTTCCTGGGCCGGACGCCGTTGTGGGCCTGCGGCGTGACGTCCTTCACGCCGAGGATCTCGAGGCCGGCCGCCTGCAGGGACCGGATCGCCGTCTCCCGGCCGGAGCCGGGGCCCTTGACGAAGACTTCGACCTTCTGCAGGCCGTGCTCCATGCCCTTGCGGGCACACGAGTCGGCCGTCACCTGAGCGGCGAACGGCGTCGACTTGCGCGAGCCCTTGAAGCCGGCGGAGCCGGCGGACTCCCACACGATCACGTTCCCTTCGCCGTCGGTGAGCGTGACAATCGTGTTGTTGAACGACGTCTTGATGTGCGCCTGGCCGACGGCGATGTTCTTCCGGACGCGCCGGCGCGTTCGGCCGCGGGCTGCTTGTCTCCTCGGAGGTGCCATTAAGTCTTCTGGACCGCCTTCTTGCCACGCCCGACGGTCTTCTTCGGGCCCTTGCGGGTGCGCGCGTTCGTCTTCGTCCGCTGCCCGCGTACCGGTAGCGCACGGC
>DASWEE010000082.1:0-16350 GCA_036394915.1 Gaiellaceae bacterium
GCCGCGAGCGCGGAGCCCGCCTGGCGATACATGGACGCGTTCTTCATGTCGGCGTAGTCGGAATCGACGTAACGGCGCCAGCGCGGGTGCATCGGGAAGGGCCAGATGTGCTCGCCGCTCTCCTCGCCGGCCTCGACGATCAGGTCGCGCCAGGGCTCGTCGTTGGCGAACACGCCCGCGTACTGGTCACCGAGCGCGATCACCATCGCCCCGGTCAGCGTCGCGAGATCGAGCAGGTGCGTCGCGCCTTGCTGCCGCGCGTACCAGAGCGCGTCGGCGAGCACCAACCGTCCCTCGGCGTCGGTGTTGATCACCTCGATCGTCTTGCCGTTCATGGCCGTGATGATGTCGCCTGGGCGATATGCGCCTCCGCCCGGCATGTTCTCGGTCGCCGCCACGACGGCGATCGTCCTGACGGGAGTTTCGAGCTCAGCGAGCGCGCCCATCGCGGCCACGACCGCACCGCCGCCGGACATGTCGTGCTTCATGTCCTCCATGCCCTGCCCCGGCTTCAGGGAGATGCCACCGGTGTCGAACGTGATCGCCTTGCCGACCAGCCCGAGCACGGTGTCGCCGGTCGCTCCGGGAGGGTCGTAACGCATGACGATCAGCCGGGGAGGGTTGTGGCTTCCCTGCGCGACCGCGGCCAGGGCCCCCATGCCTTGCTGGTGGATCTCCTCCGGGCCGAGCCACTCGGCCGAGAGGTGCTCGTCCTCGCCCGCGATCTCCTCGGCGGTCTCCGCCAGGCGGGCAGGCGTAAGCTCGTTCGGGGGCATGTTGGAGAGGTCACGCGCGCGATTCGTCCAGGCGGCCACCCGCTGCGCCCGCTCGGCGGCCTGCCCGAGCTCGGCGTCCTCCGTGACGAGGACGAGCCGCCCGATGCGGCGCTCCTCCCGCGGCATCGTCTTCCAGCGGCCGGGGTCGTAGGCGCCGAGCAGCACTCCCTCGACGACCGCGCGCATCTGTTCGGCCGGAGGGAGAGGGAGCGTCTCGTCGAGGATCCAGCCGATCGTGCCGCCGAACTCCTTCGCCCGGCGCGCGACCGCCGCGGCCGCGGTTCGCAGCGAGTCGGCGTCGACATCCACTTCGGGACCGAGGCCTGCGACCGCGACGCGCCTGGCGCCGTCGGTTTCGCTGTGGACGACCGTGGCGGTGTCGCGCCGGCCGCTGATCTCGCCCGCCTCGACGAGTGCGGACAGCCGCGCGTCCAGGCGCTCGTCCAGCGCGGCCGCGGCCTTCGGAAGCCTTGTGGCCGGCTCAGGAACCGCGACGGCGAGAACGTCGAGCTCGGTCTCGCCTGGCCGCGCGACCGCGACATCGATCTCTGCCATGGCGGCCGATGCTATCCGACCGTTTTCCTACTCTGCGCCTGGCGACAAACCTTTTCGTCTCGTTACCGTCGAACGGAGGTTATGAACGCCATCTGCGTCGAATCGCTGCTGCGGCGGATCTCGGTGCTAGTTGCGGAGCGGCAGGAGCTCCGTGGACAGCCGGACCGTGCGGGGGAGTTGGAGCAGAATCGGCTCGAGATCGTGCGCTGTCAGCGCGAGCTCAACCATGCCTTGATCGAGCTGTACGCAAAGCGCGCTGCTTAACATCCCCCTGTCGCGGCCTTCAGCTGCTTCAGCGTCGGCGGGTCGAGGGCGAGCAACTCCGGGAGGCTGACCGTCTTGAAGTGGCGGTGCCGGAGCTCGGGGAGAATGTGGAACTTGAGCGCGCGGATCGTCTGGCCGCGGTTCTCGTGGAAGAGGACGATCGACCCGCTGCGCACGTTGTCCAGCACCTGCTTGGTTATCCCGTTGAAGTCGGCTCCCTGTGAGTCGAGGCTGTCGATGCTCCAGAGCACCTCGAGCATCCCGAGCGCGCGCGATTCGCGGTCGATCGTCGCGTTGCGCGCGCCGTAGGGCGGCCGGAACAGCCTCACCGGCTTCCCCGTCGACCGTTCGAGCTCCGTCTGGGTCGAGGCGAGCTCCGACCTCATGGCGCTGAAGTCGAGGCCCGGGAGGTAGGCGTGCGTCCAGGTGTGGTCGCCCACCGCGCCGAAGGCAAGCTCGCGCCGCGGCAGCGTGGGCCAGTTGGCGATGTTGCGGCCGACGACGAACCAGGTCGCGCGCACCTTGGCCTGGCGGAGGATCGGAAATGCGTATCGCTCGGTATAGGGCCCGGGCCCGTCGTCGAAGGTGAGCGCGACGTAGCGCCCCTTCGTCCCGCCGCAATAGAGTGGAAGCCCGAGCTTTGCGAACCGGGCGACCGCCTTGTCGCCACGCTGCTCAAGCCGCTTGCGGGCGTTGCCCCGCCGGTGCTCCTGCGAGGTCGTGGTCTTCTGGGAGCTCTGAACGGTCGAGCGCGTGGACGAAGCCTCCGTGCCCGTCCCTCCGCCGCTTCCTCCGAATGCCCGCACGAGGCCGAAGACGAGCCCGGCCAGCACGACGCCCGCGACGAGGAACGCGCCGAGCCGGCGACGCCGCAACTGCCGCTGCCGCGCCAGCCGGGTCGCGCGTCGCAGCTCGCGATCCTCGGTCACTCGGGGCCAGTGTACGCACCCACTTTGGATGGGCAATCCCGCGATCTCGCGCGCTCGGATGCAAATCGGCGCGGAGAGGGCCAAGCCCTCTCGCGCCGATTTCGAAACAGTATTTGCGGCGGAGCCCAGCGTGGCTGGACTCCGCGGGTTGGCGCGTCTGGGCCGCTCCCGCCTTGCTCCAGCCGGCGGAGCCGGCCTCCGCAAGGCGTCCGCTGCACGCCGTCGGGCCGGCCCCGGTGCTGCTAGCACCGCCGCCGTCCCGCCGCCGCGCCCCAGGGCGGCCAGCTCGCGCCCCGAGACGAGCGACCTCGCGGCATCGACCATCTAGGCTGGTTCTGTGCGGCTCGAAATCGACAAGCGGGCCATGGCAGCGCTGTCGAGCGGCCACCTGGCGACCGACTTCGCCAACGGCTCGCTGCCCGCGTTGTTGCCCTTCTTCGTCGACCGGTTCGGGCTCAACTACGTGCTCGCGGCCACGATCATGCTCGCCTCCACCATCTCGTCGTCGGTGATCCAGCCCCTGTTCGGGCTCTGGTCCGACCGGCGCGGGGCGATCTGGCTGCTCCCGACCGGGGTGGCGCTCGCGGGGATCGGAATTGCGCTCGCCGCGGACGCGCCCAGCTACTGGCTCGTGATCCTCCTCGTCGTCGTGTCCGGCATCGGCGTCGCCGCCTATCACCCCGAGGGATCGAAGTTCGCCGCCTACGTCAGCGGGAGGCGCCGTGCGAGCGGGATGTCCCTCTTCTCGCTCGGTGGCAACATCGGCTACGCGCTCGGGCCGATCGTGGCAACGCCGATCGTGCTCGCCTTCGGGCTCAGGGGCGGGTTCCTGCTCGTCGTCCCCTGCCTTGTCGTCGCCGCGCTCTTGTTCGCCCTCGCCCCGTATCTGAGCCGCTTCGTCCCGGAACCGCGTGCGCACGAGGCGCGGGCCGGAAGCGACCGGCGCGGGCCGCTCGCCCTCCTGCTCGGCGTCGTCGCCTTCCGAAGCGTGACGTGGTTCGGCCTGATCACGTTCGTACCGCTCTGGGAGGTCTCGCTCGGCCACTCGAAGTCGTACGGAAACCACCTGCTGTCGCTGATGCTGATCACCGGCGGCCTCGGCACGCTCGCGCTCGGCCCGGCCGCCGACCGTTTCGGCCGCCGGCCCGTGCTCCTCCTGAGCTCCGCGGCCACCGCGCCGCTCGTCCTGCTCTTCATCATGGTCGGAGGGATCCCGGGAGCGATCGCGCTCGGACTGATGGGCTGCAGCGTGATGGGCACGTTTGGCGTGACGATGGTCATGGGCCAGGAGTTCCTCCCGTCGCGGGTCGGCATGGCCTCGGGACTCGTCGTCGGCCTCTCGATCGGGCTCGGCGGAATCGCGGCGGTCGTCCTCGGTGCCGTCGCCGACACGGTCGATCTCGAGAGCGCGCTCTACGTCACGGCGGTTGCACCGGTGCTCGCGGTCCTGTTGACGCTGCGCCTCCCTTCGAGCCGCGAGCAGCGGCCGCTCGAGCCCGAGTTGGTCGTCCCATGAAGCTCGACGGCCGCGAGATCGAAGAGCTGCTGGCTGTCGATGTCCCGGCCCATCTCGCGACGATCGATCCGAGAGGATTTCCTCGGGTCACCCCGATCTGGTTCGTGTGGGCCGACGGCGCCTTCTACATGACGAGCGTCGAAGGGCAGCCGCATCTGCGGAACATCGCCCGCAATCCGCGGACCTCGGTGTGCGTCGACACGGAGGAGCCCGAGAGCGCCGGTGGCATTCGCCCGCACAGGCAAGTCAAGGGATACGGGGAGGCCGAGCTGTTCCCGGACGAGGCCGGCGAGTGGACTCGGCGGATCACGCTCAAGTACATCCGTGGTGAGGCGGCCGATGCCACAGCGGCTCGGAGAGCCGCGATGCCGAGAGTGGTGATCCGCCTTCGCCCCCTGCGAATGACGGCGCGGGGAACGTAGGTTAGGCTCGAAGACCGCAATCAAGGAGGAACGATGGCGCAGAGCGTGACCGAGTTCTTCGATGGTCTGCCCTCGAGGGTGGACGAGTCGAAGACGGCCGGGATGACGAACACGTACCGGTTCGACATCGACGGAGCCGGATCGTGGACGGTCGACGTCCAGGACGGCAAGGTGTCCGTGTCGCAGGACGGCGGCGCCGAGCCCGACTGCACGATCACGACCTCAGAGGAGAATTTCCAGAAGCTCATCGGCGGCGAGCTGAACCCGACCACCGCCTACATGACGGGCAAGCTCAAGATAGAGGGAGACATGGGCGCCGCCATGAAGCTTCAGAAGCTCTTCTAGCCCTCGCATCCCTGGCCGGCGGCTCCTCCCGGCCGGCGGAGCCGGCCTCCAAATCGACACGGAGAGGGCAGAGCCCTCTCGCGCCGATTTTTAAGTCGTAGTTACGGTGGAGCCCGCAAGACGGGCTCCACGGAGCCTGACGCCGCTGACGGCACGGTGCTCTCCGGGGCCGTATTGAAATACTGTCCCCTCCGGCACCGCACCGCCAGCGGCGCCCCAGGAACCCGAGGGGGCACGAGCTTGCTTACCATCGCCTCGTGGTCAACGAGACCGAAGGTCATGAGCCGATCCCGGCGTGGAGCCTGCCGGCCGACGCGGTCGACCGGATCCGGCTCGAGCACCGGTGGCCCGAGCGCGTCACGAGGGAATGGGCATGGGGTGAGTCGAGGGGCGCCGGCGTCCGGGTCTGCATCCTCGACAGCGGCGTCGAGCAGGGGCATCCGCTCGTCGGCGAGCTCGAGGGCGCGGTTGCGATCAGCATGGGGGAGGACGAGCAGACGATCGTCGAGGACGACACGGAGGGCGACCTCTGCGGGCACGGAACGGCCTGCGCCGGGATCGTCCGCTCGATCGCGCCCGACTGCAGCCTCTACAGCGTCCGGGTCCTCGGTGCGGGCTACACCGGCAGCGGCCCGGTGCTCCTGGCCGGCCTCCGCTGGGCGGTCGAGCAGGGCTTCGACCTGATCAACATGAGCCTCTCGACCACGAAGCAAAAGTTCACGGGCCTTCTGCACGAGCTCGCCGACAGCGCCTATTTCCGGCGCACCGTCCTCGTCGCCTCTGCCCACAACCTCCCCGTCGAGAGCTATCCGTGGCGCTTCTCGTCCGTGATCTCGGTCGGAAGCCATGAGCAGCACGACCCTCTGGCCTTCTTCTACAACCCCGAGCCGCCCGTCGAGTTCTTCGCACGCGGCGTCGGCGTGGACGTGGCGTGGCTCGACGGGGGACAGCTGCGCTGCACCGGCAACAGCTTTGCCACCCCGCACATGACCGGAATCTGCGCGCTCGTGCTCGGCGAGCATCCGGAGCTGACGCCGTTCCAGCTCAAGAGCGTGCTCTACCTTACGGCGACGAACGTCGGAGGAGAAGGATGAACGAGGACCGGCTCCGCGCCGCCGTCTCGGCGGGTGTCATGTCCTCGGACGAGTCGTACCGCGCCCTGCTCCAGTCGATCGTCGAGGTGGCGCGGGCGATCTTCGCGGCCAAGGCGTCCTCGATCACCTTGCTGGACGAGGAGACGGACGAGCTCGTGTTCGAGGCGGTGGCAGGCGAAGGGGCCGAGACGCTGGTCGGGACACGGATGCCCTCGAGCACCGGGGTCTCGGGCTGGACACTGACGACGCGGCAGCCGCTCGTGATCGAGGACGTCAGCAAGGATCCTCGCCACGCCCGCGACGTCGCCGAGCAGACCGGCTACGTCCCGCAGGGGCTGATGTCGGTGCCGCTGCTGTACGAGGAGCGCGCGCTCGGCGTCCTGCAGGTGCTCGACCGCCAGAGCCCGTTCACGTTAACGGAGATGGAGCTGCTCGGAATGTTCGGCAACCAGGCCGCGATCGCGCTCGACCTGCTCCAGCGCGCGCGGCGCGCGAAGGCGGTGCTCGAGCAGGGCGAGCCGGAGGTCACGGTCGTGGCCCGGCTGGCGGCAGCGCTCGACGAGCTCGAGGACGAGCGCCGCGACGCCGGCCTCGCACTACTCCGCGCGCTCGAGGACGTCCTCCGCAAATGAATCGGGGCGGCTTGCGCCGCCCCGACCAGACTTGCCTGTATGAGTCGACCTAGAGGTCTGCCTCGGCCGCACCCGGTGACTGCTGACCGGGGGACTGCTGACCCGGAGCCTGCTGTCCGGGTGCCTGCTGGCCGGGGGCCTGCTGGTGAGCCTCGAAGTCGTCGTCATCCCCTGCGCCGGGCGCCTGCTTACCGGGCGCCTGCTTGTCGGGATCGTCCTCGCCGCGAAAGCGATGGCCTTCGACGTCTTCGTTCTCGGGCTCTGACTCGTATCGATCCTGGTCCTCCACCATTCCTCCTTTTTTGGTGGCCGCATTCTGCGGGTGTCCGACCCACAAGACGGTTGGCCACACCCAGATCTTCCCTGCTCTCCGAAAAAGATGCAATTCTCCGCTCGTGCTGAGAGGGATACGGGAGCGGCTTTCCGAGTCCCTGAGCGCGTTCGGGGCAGTTTTCACGAATCCGAACCTGCGTCGCGTCGAGCTTGCGTTCACCGGCTCGGAGTTCGGAAAGTGGCTCTATCTCGTCGCGCTCGCCGTTTACGCGTACGGCCACGGCGGCGCGACCGCGGTCGGCATCGCCTACTTGATTCGAACGATCCCCTCCTTCTTCGTCGCTCCGTTCATGGGCGCGCTCGCCGACCGGTATCCGCGGGAGCGCGTCATGGCGCTCGCAACGGTCTCGCGCGCCGTGGCGATGGGCGCGGCGGCCGCGGCCGTGGCGACCGGAGCGCCGCCGATTCTCGCCTATCTCCTCGTCGCGCTCGTGACGCTGCTCTCGACGGCATTCCGGCCTGCTCAGTCCGCGCTCCTCCCGACACTGACGCAGACGCCCGACGAGTTGACGGCCGCGAACGTCGCCTCGAGCTCGGTCGCGAGCGTTGCGGCCTTCGCCGGGCCCGCTCTGGGCGGAGTCCTGCTGACGGTGACGAGCGTGGAGGTCGTGTTCGCCGCCACGGCCGGGATCTTCGTGTGGGTGCTCTTGCTGGTCGGGCGGATCGAGGTCGAGCGGGAGCCGCCGTTCGTCGAGCGCAGGAACCTCGCGCGCGAGGCCTTCGAGGGTGTCCGCACGATCGCAGTCCATCCGACGCTGCGCGTGCTCGTGAGCCTCTACGCGATGCAGACGCTCGTGGCCGGCCTGCTGGGCGTGCTCGTCGTCGTCGCCGCGCTCAAGTTCCTCGACCTCGGCGATTCCGGAGTCGGCTTCCTCAACTCGGCGATCGGCGTCGGCGCGGTGCTCGGCATCGGAGTCACCCTCGCATTCGTCGGCAAGAGGAGGCTCGCGTTCGGATTCACATTCGGCCTCATGCTGTGGGGCATTCCCCTGATCGTCTTCGGGGCGGTTGGCAACGCCGTCGTCGCCTACGTCGCTCTCGGCTGCGTAGGGATCGCGGACACGCTCGTGGAGGTGGCGGCCCCGACGATGATCCAGCGGGCCGTTCCGGACGAGGTGCTCGCGCGCGTGTTCGGCGTGCTCGACAGCCTCTTCTTCGGGACGATCGGCCTCGGCGGAATCCTCGCGCCCGCGCTCGTCAGCGCCTTCGGGATCCGCTGGGCGCTGATCGCGACCGGCCTGATCCTGCCTGTCCTGGCGCTCGTGTTCTGGCGGAAGCTCGTGAAGATCGACGCCGCCGCGCCGGCGCCGGCGGAGCAGCTCACGCTTTTGCGCCAGATCCCGTTGTTCGCGCCGCTTCCGATCGTCGTCGTCGAACAGCTCGCGTCGAGCCTCGTTCCCATGCACGTCCCGGCCGGAGACACGGTCATCCAGCAGGGCGAGGAGGGGGACCGCTTCTACGTGATCGAAAGCGGCGAGCTCGAGGTGTCGGTGGACGGGCGGCCGGTGCGGACGATGGGCCCCGGCGACCATTTCGGCGAGATCGCACTCCTCCGCGACGTTCCGCGGACGGCGACGGTGAGGGCCCGCTCCGGCGCCGATCTGTACGCGCTCGACCGGGACGAGTTCATCGGCGCGGTCACGGGCCACGCGCCGAGCGCGCGGGCCGCGGACGCCGTCATCGCACAGCGGCTTTCGACCGCCCGCAGTAGTGTCGTCGGATGACCGTTTGCGCCAGCTGCGGGTACGAGAGCGCCGAAGCGTTCAAGTTCTGTCCGGAGTGCGGCGCTTCGGCGGTCGCCGAGGTTCAGCCGCGCGAGCAGCGGAAGACCGTCACCGTCCTCTTTTGCGACGTGACCGGCTCGACCGCGCTCGGCGAGTCCACCGACCCGGAGGCCCTGCGCGCGGTGCTCGCACGCTACTTCGAGCGGATGAAGGGGATTATCGAGTCGCACGGCGGCACGGTCGAGAAGTTCATCGGGGACGCGGTCATGGCCGTGTTCGGCGTGCCGGTGCTGCACGAGGACGACGCGCTCCGTGCGGTGCGGGCAGCGCTCGAGATGCGCGAGGCGCTGCCCGAGCTCGGCGTCCAGGCCCGTATCGGCCTCAACACCGGCGAGGTCATCACCGGTACCGAGGAGCGGCTGGCGACGGGAGACGCGGTCAACGTGGCCGCGCGGCTCGAGCAGGCCGCCGCTCCTGGCCAGATCCTGATCGGGGAGGAGACGCTCGGGCTCGTGCGGGCCGCGGCCGAGGCAGAGCCGGTCGAGCCCCTCGAGCTGAAGGGGAAGACAGAGCTCGTCTCGGCCTGGCGCTTGCTCGCCCTGACCGGCGAGCCCGAGCGGCGGCACGGTGCGCCGATGGTCGGGCGCGGGACGGAGCTGCGCCGGCTCCGCGACGCCTACGAGCAGGCGGTGCGGGACCGCTCGTGCCAGCTGTTCACGGTCCTCGGCGCAGCCGGCGTCGGCAAGTCGCGGCTGGCCGCCGAGTTCATCAAGGAGCTCGAGGGGGCGCGTCGTGCGCGGCCGCTGCCTCTCCTACGGGGAGGGGATCACGTACTGGCCGGTGGTCGAGGTGCTCAAGCGGCTGGACGCGCTTCCGACCGACGAAGCGGCCGCCGCGGCGATCCGATCGCTGCTCGGCACCTCGAAGACTGCGGCGTCTGCCGACGAGATCGCCTGGGGATTCCGCAAGCTTCTCGAGGAGCAGGCGCAGGAAACGCCGCTCGTCGCTGTCTTCGACGATCTCCACTGGGGGGAGGAGACGTTCCTCGCGTTGGTCGAGCACGTCGCCGATCTGGCGCGGGACGGCCCGCTCCTGCTCCTCTGCATGGCGCGTCCCGAGCTGCTCGACCGGCGGCCGGCGTGGGCCGGCGGGAAGCTGAACGCGACGACGGTCCTGCTCGAGCCGCTCGACGCCGCCGAAACCGATGCGCTCCTGGACTCGCTCGGCGGCGTGGACGACGAGTTGCGGGGGCGGATCCGTGACGCCGCCGAGGGAAATCCGCTGTTCGTCGAGGAGATGCTCGCGCTCGTCCACGGATCGGGCGGCGCCATGGTAGAGGTTCCACCGACGATCCAGGCGCTGCTGGCAGCGCGGCTCGACCAGCTCGACCCGGCTGAGCGATCCGTGCTCGAGCGCGGCTCGGTGGAAGGAAGGGTGTTCCACCAGGGTGCGGTGCGGGCGCTCTCGAACGGCGACACGAACGTGCCGCAGAGACTGCTGGCACTCGTCCGGAAGGAGCTCGTCCGGCCCGATCGCGCGCAGTTCCCGGGGGACGACGCCTACAGATTCCGGCACCTCCTGATCCGCGACGCGGCCTACGACGCGCTTCCGAAGGCGACGAGAGCCGAGCTCCACCAGCGGTTTGCGGAGTGGCTCGAGCAGCGGGCGCCGGACCTCGTCGAGCTGGACGAGATCCTGGGCCATCACCTCGAGCAGGCGGTGCTGTACCGCCGCGAGCTCGGGCAGGGCGACGCGGCGCTGGCGGAGCGAGCGGGCAGGCACCTCGGTCGCGCGGGAGTGCGCGCGATCTGGCGATCCGACCTCGCGGGTGCGACCGTGCTGCTCGAGCGAGCGCTCGACCTCCTCCGTCCGCTCGGGTCCCACGCCAACCTCGAGCTCATGCTCGCGACGGCGTACCTTCGGAGGTCCCATCCGGCCAGCGCGGCCGTGGTCGCGGATGCCGCCGCCGAGCGCGCGGCGTCGTTCGGCGACCGCCGGGGCGAGGCAGTGCTACGCGCGTACGCGGCGTATGCACGTGCTCTCGTCGTCGTGGAACCGGATTTCGATCGCGTCGAGGAGCTGGCGCGCGCCGCGCTGCCTTTCCTCGAGGAAGCGAATGACGCCGATGCGCTCCTGCACGTCTGGCTCGTCATCGCGGATGTCGAAAACTTCCGCGGAAGGACCGGCCTCAGGACCGAGGCGGTCGAGCGGGCGCTTCGGTACGCGCGGAGGAGCGGGGGCCTCCCCACCCATCTGTTCGGCCTTGGGGCCGTGCTCGCAGCAGGCCCGCGACCCGCAGACGAGGCTCTCGAGGTGATTGACGACCTGGCCCCGGCGCCGGCTCCGGAGGTGCAGATGCAGCGCGCACGGCTGCTCGCCATGCTCGACCGAGGTGACGAGGCGTCGGCGCTGGCGACGGCGAATGCCGATCGGCTCCGGGAGCTGACCGGCGAGGCGGGTGCGGGTGAGCTCGCGCTGGCGGAGATTGCGGAGCTGCGAGGCGACGACGAGACGGCGGAGCGTTTGCTCCGTCGCCGCTGTGCCGAATTCGAGAAGCGGCAACAATGGCCGTACCTCTCGACGTATGCGCCTCTTCTCGGTCATGTGCTCTGCCGGCTCGGGCGCTACGACGAGGCCGAGCCACTCGCGGATCGGGGGCGGGAGCTCGGAACCGAAGAGGACGTCGCCACGCAGCAGATCTGGCGCCAGGTGAAGGCACTCGTGCTCGCGCGACGGAGCGAGCACGAAGAGGCGGTGCGGCTCGCGCGCGAGGCGGTCGAGATCGCGGAGCGCACGGACCTCCCGAACGCACAGGGCCGAGCATGGCGCGATTTGGGAGAAGTTCTCGAGCTCGCCGGCCGAACCGGCGACGCCATCGCGGCGCTCGAGCAGGCGCTCGAGCGCTACGAGCGCAAGAAGAACCTCGCTATGACCAACCGCACGCGCGGGCGCCTCGCGTTACTCCTCCAGCTCGAGAAGTAAGGCGCCGCGATCGACCCGGTCGCCCTGGGCGACGTGGAGGGCGCGGACGACGGCTTCGTACGGAGACGTGAGCGGCGTCTCCATCTTCATCGCTTCGAGGACGAGGAGCGGTTGGCGCGGGCGCACGCTGTCCCCTTCGGCCACGAGAACCTGGATCACGGTTCCGGGCATCGGGGCGGTGATCGTGCTTTGCTCGAGGCCTGGGCCGTGGTCGTGGGCCGCATCGGTGCTCGGGAGCGGCTGTGGCGGGGGAGAAGGGAGGCTGAGCCGCCAGGTCCCTCGCCAGGGACGGGGCGGGAGGCGCTCCGGGGGAGGCGAGAGCGGTGGGTACTCGGTCAGGAACGCGGTCGTCGCCTCCCCCGCCCGCACGACCGGGTGCCGGACGAGCCAGCGGAGGAACGGGAGATTGGTCACGAGCCCTTCGACCTCCGTGTCCGCGAGCGCGCCCTCGAGCCGGTCGAGAGCCTGCTCGCGCGTGAAGCCGTAGGCGATCAGCTTTGCGATCATCGGGTCGTAGCCGATTCCGATCTCATCGCCCTCCTCGACGCCGGCGTCGACGCGGACGTCATCGGGGAGCCGCAGGCGCTCGATCTTGCCGCTCTGGGGGAAGAACGTCTGCGGATCCTCGGCGTAGAGTCGCACCTCGACCGCATGGCCGCGGGGCTCCTGGTGCTTGAGCGCGAGCTGTCCTCCGGCCGCGATCCGGAGCTGCTGCTGGACGAGATCGACGCCGGTCACGAGCTCCGTGACCGGATGCTCGACCTGGATGCGGCCGTTCAGCTCGAGGAAGAAGAACTCGCCGTTTGCGAGCATCAGCTCGACCGTGCCGGCGCTGCGGTAGCCGATCGCGCGCGCGAAGGCGACCGCCGCCTCTTCCATCCTCCTGCGTAGCTCGGCGCCGACGGCCGGGGATGGAGACTCTTCGAGCACCTTCTGGTGGCGGCGCTGGATCGAGCACTCCCGCTCGCCGAGGGCGGCGACCTCGCCGTGCTCGTCGGCGAGCAGCTGGATCTCGACGTGCCTCGGACGCTCGACGTAGCGCTCGCAGAAGACCCGGTCGTCGCCGAATGCGGCCTTGGCCTCTCGGCGAGCCGCCTCGAGCGCCTCGTCGAGCTCGCCGGGCGCGCGCACGACGCGCATCCCGCGCCCTCCTCCTCCCGCGGCCGCCTTGACGATCAGCGGGAATCCGAGCTCCTGCGGCTCGCCCGTGGGAACGACGGGAACCCCGGCCTCGGCGGCGATCCGCTTCGACTCGAGCTTGTCGCCGCCCTTGCGAAGAGCCTCGGGAGTCGGCCCGACGAAGATGAGCCCGGCCGCCTCCACCGCCTCCGCGAAGTCGGGGTTCTCCGCGAGGAAGCCGTAGCCGGGGTGGATCGCCTCGGCGCCGGTCTGCTTGGCCGCGCGAATCTGCTCCTCCGAGAACAGGTAGCTGAGGACCTCCACGGTCTCGTCGGCCGAGCGGGCGTGGAGGGAACCCTTGTCGTTAGGGGCGACGACCGCGACGGTGGCGATCCCCAGCTCGCGGCAGGCGCGGAAGATGCGCAGCGCGATCTCGCCGCGGTTGGCGACGAGGAGCTTCTCGATCACGGAGGGGCGCCGGCCGGGACCTTCTGCCTGCCTGCGCGCGCCGCCTTGAGCGCGAAGCGGAGCATCGCCCGCGGGATCCGCTGTGCTCGCTGGAGCGTCTGCTCGAGTGCCGAGACGAAGTACTCGATGTCGGCCTCCGAGACGGTCAGAGCGGGGATCGCCTTGAGGACGTTCATCTTGTGTCCCGCGGTCTGGATCAGGATCGCGTGGTCCGCAAAGAGCGGGACGGCGACGAGCTGGCCGAAGATGCCGGGCTGCGTCCGCTCGAGCATCCGCCAGGTTCTGCTCCCTCCGGGCGGCTCCTGAAACTCGATCGCCCACATCAACCCGAGCCCGCGCACGCCGCGGACGACGTCGTAGCGCTCGACGAGCGGGCGAGTCCGCTCGAGCAGGAGCTCGCCGAGGCGCGCCGAGCGCTCGACGAGGCCCTGCTCGTCCAGTTCGTGCAGGGTGGCGAGACCGGCCGCCATCCCCAGGTCGTTGGGCGCGAACGTCGAGCCGTGGCTGACCGCGTGCTCGAGCGAGTCGAAGACCTGGTCGTAGACCCAGGCGCTCATGACGCAGGCGCCCACGGGGACGTAGCCGCCCGAGAGCGATTTGGACACGGTCACGATGTCGGGCTCGAGCTCCCAGTGCTCGAGCGCGAACATGCGCCCGGTGCGCCCGAGACCGGTCTGGATCTCGTCCACGCAGAACAGCGTCCCGTAGCGCCGGCAGAGCTCCTGGGCCCCCTGAAGATAGCCTGCGTCCGGGAGGTTGACGCCCTTCCCCTGGACCGGCTCGACCAGGAAGAGGGCGACGTCCTCCTGGCGCAGCTCCTGCTCGAGGGCGTCGAGATCGTTGAACGGAACCTTGCCGAAGCCGGGAAGGAGAGGGCCGAAGCGGTCGGTGAACTCCGAGGTCGCGGTTGCCGAGAGCGAGCCGAGCGTGAGCCCGTGGAAGGCGTGCTCCGCGGTCAGGACGCGGCTGCGTCCCGCCGCGGCGCGGCCGAGCTTGATCGTGGCCTCGATTGCCTCGGTGCCCGAGCTAGTGAACAGGACGCGCTCGCTGCGGCCGGGGAGGCGGCGCAGGAGCTCCTGTGCAAGCAGTCCGGGCAGCAGGCTCACCCCGAGCTGCACCGACCCGGGTGTGTCGAGCTCCATCGCGTCGGAGAGCACTTTGCGGACGCGCGGGTTGTTCCGCCCGACGTTGAACATCCCGAAGCCGCCGTACATGTCGAGGAAGCGGCGCCCGTCCGCGGCGAACAGGTACTGGCCCTCGGCGCGGCTCCACGTCTGGTCGAAGCCGATCGTGCGCAGCATCCGGATGAACTGTGGGTTGATCGTGCGTGCGTAGAGGTCGTAGTCCTCGCCGGCGTGGGCGGCCAGCAGCTCGCGCAGATCGAGCTCGGGCATGGCGAGAGCGTAACCTCGCGACGACGATGAAGGTCTATGTCACCGGCGCCTCGGGCTTCATCGGAGCCCACGTCGCGCGTGAGCTCCGCGAGCGCGGCGCCGAGGTTCGTGAGGACTTCGTCGATCTTCTCGACTCGGCAGGACTCGAGCGTGCGATCGCCGGCTGCGACGCCGTCTTCCACGTCGCGGCTCTGTACAGCTTCGAGGATCCGGCCGAGCTGCTCGAGCGCGTCAACGTCGAGGGGACGCGGCGGGTCCTGGAGGCGTGTGCGCGGAAGGGCGTCCGCCGGATCGTCCACACGAGCTCGTCGGGGACGTGTGGGCCCGTGCCGGGACGTCCCGCGACGGAGGAGGATCGACCGCCCGCGTGGGAGCTGGATGTCCCCTACAAGCGGACGAAGCTCGCCGCCGAGCGGGTCGCGCTGGCGGCGGCGCGCGACGGGCTCGACGTCGTGGTCGTCAATCCGACGACGCCCGTGGGCGAAGGCGACTGGCGCCCGACGCCGACCGGACGGATGGTCGCCGGCGTCGCGACGGGCCGCTTCCGGGCATATCTGGACATCGGCCTGAACGTCGTCGACGTGCGCGACGTCGCTCGCGGCCATGTGCTCGCACTCGAGCAGGGGAAAGCAGGCGAGCGGTACATCCTCGGAGCGGTCGATCTGCCCCTGCGCGAGCTCTTCGGGGCGATTGCGGACCTCGCCGGACGGTCGCGGCCGCGAATTCGCGTGCCGTACGGGGTCGCGTGGTCGGCCGCGCGGATGGGACTCCTGAACCGAAACGAGGTGCTGCTCGCGCGCCTGCCCGCGTACTTCTCGTCGGAGAAGGCGGAGCGAGAGCTCGGGTACCGGCCCGGTCCGATCGAGCCCGCGCTCGCACGGGCCGTCCGGGAGGCGCTCGGCTAGCCCTTCTCTTCGACGAACGTCGCGGCGCGGCGCTCGAGGAACGCGCGCAGGCCCTCCTGCCCCTCCTCGCTCGTCCTGCGCTCGGCCGCGATCCTCGCCGTCTCGAGCCCGGTCGGCCGCTGCGCGACCAGGAGCTTCGCGGCGCGGATCGCGTCAGGGCCACCCTGGAGGATGGCGCCGATTATGTCGTCCACAACCTGCTGCGGCTCCGGCGACACCTCGTGGACGAGCCCAATCCGAAGTGCGGTCTCGGCGTCGAAGCGCTCGCCGGTGAGGAAGTAACGCCGAGCCCCGCCCGGGCCGATCTTCCGGAGCACGAACGGAGAGATCACGGCCGGGATGATCCCCAGCCGCACCTCGGAGAACCCAAACACCGCATCCGGCGCGGCGATCGCGACGTCCGCGCACGCGACGAGGCCGCTCCCGCCACCGAGCGCGTACCCGTGCACCAGCGCCACCACGGGCGCCGGGCAGCTGTCGATCGCCTCGCACATCTCGTACAGCCGCATCGCGTCCTCGACGTTCTCGTCATAGGACAAATCAATCGACGAGCGCTGCCACTCGACATCCGCGCCGGCACAGAAGCTCGGGCCTTCGCCGGAGAGCACGACGACCCGGGCGTCGCCGACGAGCGTGAACGCCTCCGTCAGCTCCGCGATTGCGGCGGCGTCGAACGCGTTGCGCCGCTCGGGCCTCGCGAGCGTGACGCGGTAGACGGAGCCGTCCATCTCGGTCCGGAGCGCGCTCATCGCCGCCCAGCATAGAGTTGGAGCGTGGAACGCCGAGCCCTGGCCGCAGCGGCAACTCCGCTCAGAGACGGCGGATCGGCGCTCGACGAGGACGCGTTCGCGCCGCTGATCGAGTTCCTCGCCGCCGGAGGGCTGGACGGCGT
>DASWEE010000083.1:0-10181 GCA_036394915.1 Gaiellaceae bacterium
ACGCCTCCGCGTCCGGCTCGCTCGACTCCTGGGTCGCGGCCGCGACGCCGATCGCCACGACGCTTACGGGTGTGCGCCGGGGCGCGACGTCCTCGTGGGACGCATCGACCGGCGGGGCGAGGCCCGGATCCTGCTCCAGCATCCTGCGCTCGAGCTCCCGCAGCATCCGGCCTGGTTCCAACCCCAGCTCTTCGCGGAGCCGCTGGCGGAAGCGCCGATAGGCAGCCAGCGCATCCGCCTGCCGTCCGCTGCGGTAGAGCGCGAGCATCAACTGTGCGATCGGGCGCTCTCTCAGCGGCTCTGCGCGCGTGAACGCCTCGAGAGCCGGAACGAGCTCGACATGCTCGCCAAGCCCCAACTCGACGTCAAAGAGCTCCTCATGCGTCCTGAGCCTCAACTCGTCGAGCCGGTGGGCCTCGCCCGCGAGGCCGATCTCGCCCGCGAGATCGGCCAGTGCCGAGCCGCGCCACAACCCGAGCGCTCGCCGGTACCGCTCCGCTTCCGTCGATGGCTCGTCCTGATCGCCCTTGAGGAGCTCCTCGAAGCGTGTGAGGTCGATCGCTGCGGCGTCCGGGTCGAGCAGGTATCCGGGGGCGCGCGTCACGATCACCCCGGGCCCGAGCATGCGTCTCAGCCGCGACACATGACCGTGCAGCGCGGTCACCGCAGTCGGCGGCGGCTCCTCGCCCCAGAGCGATTCGACGAGCTGGTCGGTGGACACGACGCGACCGGCATGTAGCGCGATCAACGCGAGCACAGCGCGCTGCTTGATTCCTCGGAGCCTGAGCGTCTCTCCGTCCCGGAGCACCTCCAGCGGTCCCAAGACGCGGATCTCGATCCCATCCACACCGCAGACCGTATCGCTCACCGTTAGCGGATCGTTAGGGCCGGCTGCGACGCTTACACAACTACCTTCGAAGGAACGCGCATTGCGGCAGCGCGACTCCTCGATAGGCAAAGGCAGGAGGGCGGCGCCGACCCAGAGGTCGAGCGCCGCCCCACCTCAGCGACCTCAACGGCGAACCGCCTGCGGCTATGCGTGTTCGCCGGCCAACGGTCGCGACCTCGAGTGTCGCACAAGCCCGTACTCCACCGGCGCTTCACAGTCGAGCTCAGGCCAGCGCCGCGCCGGCGGCCTTGGCCTGGCGGAGGTCCGTCAGTGTTCGAGCTCGAGCGGAAGCCCGAGCCGCTCGAAGAAGTGCGGCCTGTGGGGGAACCCGACGATGCCGGCGATGCGGTCGCCGGCGATCGCGAAGGCCATCACCCCGTAGGCGCGATAGACGCCGTCTGCCGGGTCTTCGGCGTAGCCGGCGAGAGCGGGCTGGCCGTTCAGCCGGGTCGGGATGAGGCGGATCAGGTCGAGGCGGCCGTCCATCGGCGCCGTCGCGAAGAACGCTCCGACCGCCTCGCGGCCGGGGAAGCGCGCGGCCTCCGGCGGCATCGTCAGCAGCGAGTCGTCCGCGAGCAACGCCACGAGGCCGTCGATGTCGACGGCGGCCCAGGCATCCTGGAAACGCTGCATCAGTGTCGCTTCGGTGGCGGCGTCTCGAGGGACGTGAGGGCGCGTGAGCGTCCCCTCCCGGCGCTCGCGCTCCAGGCGCTCGCGGGCGCGCTGGAGCGCGCTGTTGACGGCTGCGACGCTGTCGTCCAGCAGCTCGGCCACTTCCCGTGCCGACCAGCCGAGCGCGTCGCGGAACACGAGCGTGGCGCGCTGCTTCGGAGGGAGGAGCTGGAGCGCGGTGATGAACGCAAGGCCGATGTTCTCGCGCGTCTCGGCTGCGACGTCGGGGCCTGGCCCGGCCGACGGCAGCTGCTCGAGGAGCTGGTCCGGATACGGCTCGACGTGCGCATCGATGCTCACGGCGGCGTGCCGCTCGCGCTGCTCGAGGAGCCGCAAGCAGACGTTCGTGGCGATGCGGTAGAGCCAGGCGCGCAGGGGCGCCCGCGGCTCGAATCCTTCGAGGCCGCGCCAGGCTCGGAGCATCGTCTCCTGGAGCGCGTCGTCGGCGTCGAAGAGAGAGCCGAGCATGCGGTAGCAGTGGACGTGTAGCGCGGTCCGGTAGGGGGATGTGAGCTCGACGAACGCGTGCTCGTCGCCCCCGGCGGCGGCGACGAGCAGGCTCGTCTCTGCGGGACTCATGGCCGCAAGCTACTTCGCCTGCGGGGGAGGCGCGCCGAGCTCGGTCCACTCCGACGCGGCGAAGCTTCCGGGAACTCCGCCGAGCGCGATGAACCGAATCCCGTCCGGGCCCGGCACGATCCGCCGCATCTGCCCGGGACCGACCCGAGCCATCGTCCCCGGGCGAAGCTCGAAGCTAGCATCGCCGGCCAGCATCGTCGCCGATCCTTCGATCGGGATGTAGACCTCTTCCTGGTTGGGGTCGAACGCGTTCGCGTCGTGGTTGTGCTCGGGATAGCCGTCCCAGCTCGGCGGGAGCGTGAAGACCTGCATTCCCCACGACGTCACTCCAAGCGTCGCCCGCGCGCGCCGCGCGAGCCCGTCGTAGATCGGCTCCATCTCGTCGATTGAAGCCACCGTCACATCCGTCATTGCGCCCTCCTTCGGAATGGGGCCCATTCGACCCGTCGTGACTTCAATCCGAGTGCCGCCGGAAACTCATCGGCTGCCGGGGGAAGCCGGCGCTACGAGCAGCTTTCGGCGGCCGCCGGCTCACCGATCGCTGCGTCGCCCCCGGCCGGGACGTGCTTCCCGGCGCGAAGGAGCGCCGCGCCGACCGCGGCGCCCGCGGCGGCGAAGACGGCGCCGACGATGAAGGCGATGTGGTAGCCGCCGACGAGCGAGTCGAGGTGGCCGTGTCCGGCAGCACTCAGGCTGTGAGTGCGCGAGGCGGCCAGGCTGGCGAGGACGGCGAGGCCGAGCGCGCCGCCCATCATGAAGGAGGTGTTGACGAAGCCCGAGGCGAGCCCCGCCTCCTCCGGCGCGACGTCGCTCATGGCGGCGAGCAAGACCGGGTTGAAGGCGATGCCGGCGCCGATGCCGAGCAGGATCATGCTCGGCAGGACGTCGACGGCGAAGCTGCCACCGACCGGTGCGCGCGCGAACAGCGCGAGCCCCGCGGCCGCCAGCAGGAGACCGGCTGCGAGCGGCCGCTTGGCGCCGTAGCGCATCACGAGCCTGGCCGAAAGGCCGACGGACAGCGCGCCCATGATCAGGTTGGCCGGCAGGAAGGCGAGCCCGACTTGGAGCGGGCTGTACCCGAGCACGAGCTGCAGGTAGAGCGCGGAGAGGAAGAACCAGGCGAACATCGCCGCGGCCCAGAGCACGCCGACGACGTTTGCCGTCGCGACGTTTCGAAGCCGGAAGAGGCGGAGCGGCATGAGCGGCGAGCTGATCCGCGACTCGATGGCGAGGAAGAGCGCGAGCAGCGTCGCCGCGGCCGCGAGCAACCCGAGGGTCTGTCCGGACGTCCAGCCGTCCTTGTTGCCGTTCACGATCGCGTAGACGGCGAGCATCAGCGACGCCGTGACCGTGAGCGCGCCGGCGACGTCGAGACGCCCGGTCGCCGCCGCGTCGCGGGCGGCCGGCAGCAGCCGCAGGGAGAGGACGACGACGAGGATGCCGATCGGGAGGTTGACGAGGAAGATCCAGTGCCAGTCGAGCCGGTCGGTGAGGATGCCGCCGAGCAGCACGCCGATCGAGCCGCCGCCCGAGGCGACGAAGCCGAAGATCCCCATTGCCTTGGCGCGCTCGCGGGCCTCGATGAACAGGTTCATCATCAGCGACAGCGACACGGCCGAGGCGACCGCGCCGCCGACGCCCTGAACCGCCCGGGCGGTCACCAGGAATCCTTGCGAGCTCGCGAGGCCGCAGGCGAGCGAGGCCAGCGTGAAAAGCGTGATGCCGGCGAGAAAGAGCCGCCGGTGGCCGAACAGGTCGCCGAGCCGGCCGCCGAGCAGCAGAAAGCCGCCATAGGTGAGCAAGTAGGCGTTCACGACCCAGGCGAGCGAGCTCTCGGAGAAGCCGAGATCCGTTCTGATCGACGGCAGCGCGACGTTCACGATCGTCACGTCGAGCACGATCATCAGGGTGCCCAGGCAGAGCACGTACAGCGCGAGCCAGCGAGTGCGGCCGTCCAGGGTCATCAGTCTCTTCCTTTCGCGTCGGTCATCTGAGCCTTAGACGGCCCCACTCGGCAGAACTCATCGGTGGCGTCCCGATGAGTTTCGTCTCGCCGAGCCGTCTGTTTATCGATGATCGTCTGCGACGTGCAGGCTCTCTCGCCCGACCTCGTCGCGGTCGACGCGCTGGCGCGGCTCCAGCTCTCCGTGCGGCGGCTCGGCCAGGAGATCCGGCTGCGACATGCCTCCGCCGAGCTACGGGACTTGCTCAATCTCGTCGGCCTGCGCGACGTGCTACGAGTCGAGTTCGAGGGGCAGCCCGAACAGCGGGAAGAGCGCCTCGGTGTCGAGGAAGAACGTGAGCTCGACGATCCGGCCGCCTGACAGCTCGAGCACCTGCAGCGCCCAAGGCTCGTAGCCCCCTTCCGGGCTCGGCTTGTACTGGCCGAACGCCGGCGAGCCGTTCGCCGCGACCGTGGGAATCACGCGCGACCCGCGACAGCCGATTCCCGGCCCGAACCACCATTCGAAGATGTCGTCGCGGCCGCTCAGCCACAGGTCGTACGGGGGCATCGACTGCGCCGCGTCCTCCTGGATCAGGGCGGTGAGCGCGTCGATGTCGTAGCGCTCGAACGCCTCGACGTAACGGGCGAGGAGCTCGCGGTCGGACTCGTCCAGAGGCGGTGAGGGATCGGAGGCGCTGACGTCATTGGCCGCGAGCGTCGCGCGGGCCCGCTGCAGCGCGCTGTTGACCGAGGCGACGCTCGTGTCGAGGAGCTCCGCGACCTCCGTCGCCTGCCAGCGGAGGACTTCGCACAGGACCAGCGCCGCCCGCTGCCGGGGCGGAAGGTGCTGCAGAGCGGCGACGAACGCGAGGCGGATCGTCTCCCGGACGACGGCCACCTCCGCCGGATCGCGCTCGGGCGCGAGACCGGTGGGAATCGGCTGGATCCAGGTCGCCTCGGGCTGGGTGCTCAGGTTCGACTCGATCGGCTCGCGCGCGGGGCCCAGGTCCATCGGGCGCGCGCGGCGCTCCTTTCCGTCGAGCATGTCCAGGCACACGTTCGTCGCGATCCGGTAGAGCCACGAGCGCAGCGCCGCGCGCCCCTCGAAGCGGTCGTAGCTTCGCCAGGCGCGAATCAGCGTCTCCTGGACGGCGTCCTCGGCCTCGAACGGCGAGCCGAGCATCCGGTAGCAGTAGGCGGTGAGCTCGCCCCGATGCTGCTCGAGCGCGCCCTCGAGCTCGTCGGCTGCGGGCTTGACCGTGGGCCGGGCTTCCTCCACGACGCTCATGGTACGCGCCCGCCTCGGCTTGCCGAGGCGGGCGTTGTCCTGTCTCTGGCTCGGCCGTCAGGCTGCAAGCTGCTTGCCCGTCTCGAGCAGCGACTTGAGGTCGCTGAGCACGAAGGGCCACCCGCCGCCGGTGTCGGGAACCGAGCCGCTGACCAGCGCCGCGGTCGTCGGGGCACCTCCCAGCTCGTGCGTCACCGTCAGCTTCGTGAAGCCGCCCTCGGCCGGCTCGATCTCGAAGGTGAGCGTCGTGCTCGCCTCGGCCGTGATCTGCGGATCGAAGAGCGGGTTCCAGGTCTGCACGAGCCTCCGCGGAACATCCGCCTCGACGACCTCGCCCTCGATGATCACGTCCGGGGCACCGCACGCGACCATGGCCTCCGTCGCGTAAGCGCAGTACGTGCCACCGGTGCGGAGCTCGTAGTCGACGCGGCCCCGGTACCCGTACTGCTGTGTCCACTCGGACTTCGTGATCGCGTCCCAGATCGCCTCCGGGGTCGCCCTGATGTACAGCTGGTAGGTCTGAGTGTCCACTGTCTTTTCGGTGATCCTCGCCACGCCGTCTCCTTTCTTCGGTTTGTGATCCGACACTTAGACGGGCCGGCGCCGGAAAACTCATCGCAGCCGACCAAGGCCTCTCTGAAATGCTGTGCGGCAGACCGAGGGAGGTGGCATGCGACCGACGCAGCATCAGAAGGGCGCAGACTTCCGCGCCCTGCACGACGGCCCGGCCTTCATCATCCCGAACCCCTGGGACGCGGGGTCGGCCCGGGTTCTCGCGACCCTCGGGTTCAAGGCGCTCGCCAGCACGAGCTCGGGCTTCGCGTTCACCCTCGGGCGCTTGGACGGCGGCGCCACGCTCGACGAGGTGATCGATCACGCCGAGGTGCTCGATCGAGCGACGAGCCTTCCGGTCTCCATCGACCTCGAGAACGGCCACGGCCCGGACCCCGAAGACGCTGCGGCTGCGATCGCGCGCGCCGCCGAGGCCGGAGCCGTCGGCGGTTCGATCGAGGACTATGACCCCAAGGGTGAGATCTACGGGCTCGACCACGCGGTCGAGCGAGTGTCCGCGGCCGCCGAGGCGGCCGGGCGCCTGGACTTCCCGTTCACGTTCACAGCGCGGGCCGAGAACCACCTTCGAGGGAACCCGGACCTCGACGACACGATCGTTCGCCTGCAGGCCTACGAGCGAGCCGGCGCCGATGTGCTGTACGCCCCCGGCCTTCGGAGCGCGGACGAGATCAGAGCGATCTGCGAGGCAACGTCGAAGCCGCTCAACGTGCTCGCCCGTCCGGGCTTGTCCATGAGCGAGATCGTCGAGGCCGGAGGGCGGCGGATCAGCGTCGGAGGCGGGCTCACGTGGGTGGCGGTGAACGCCATGGCCGCCGCGGCCGGAGACATGCGCGACCTCGGGGACTTCTCGGCACTCGAGGTGCCTGCCCGGGCCGACGAGCTCCTCGGAGGTCCCCCCTCAGGCTGACCGCTTCGACGCGGACGCGGTCAACAGGTGAGATGGAGGGCAGCCGCCGTGCGGCGCGGATCCAGCTCTCCGTAGCGGCGGACGGCCTCGTCCGTCGGTAGCGCTTCGACGTCGACCCCTCGCTCCCGCAGCTGCTCGAGCGCCTCCGGGTCCGGCCGCAGTTGCCCGTGTGCGCCCGTGCCCAGGAGCAAGTTTTGCGGTAGCTCCTCGAGCACGTCGTCGAGGTCGGCGAGGACGAGCCTGTGACCCTCCGCGCGCCACCAGTTCGTGACAACCCGGTCCGGAAGCACGATCACGTCCCGTGTCTGCTCTTCGCCGTCGACGACGACTCGGCCGAAGCGGTATCCCTCGATTCTCGGCATCGAATCAGTAAGCGTCGCCCGTGAGCAGCCAGGCGACGACGAATGCGAGCCCGATCAGCAGCGAGGCGACGAGCGCGAGCGAGCCGTAGAGGAGGGCCACCATCTGCCACAGGGGGCGCTCCGGTTGCTCGCGGGCGACTACGGCGCGGCGCGGTTGCGGGCGTGCGTGCCGCACGGGCAACCGCCAGTGAGGGCGGGCGGGGGCGGGGAGGACGTGGCCGGTGGTGCCCCAGGAGGCAGCGAGGCCGTTGCCGCTCGTAAGCCGCGGCGGGTCGAGCTCGAGCAGCTCCTGCCCGGGGGAGACGACGACCCAGCGCTGCTCACGGTCGACGCCCAGCACGTCCTCGCCCAGCAGCAGGGCATGGCGGCCGTCCAGCGTCTGCACCGCCAAGGCGCGCGGCTCGTCGGCCTCGCCGAGCCAGATCTCTTCCACCCAACCGACGTCGCCTTCGGCGGACTCGACCAGGAAGCCGTCCGTGTTCTGAAGCTGCTCGACGGTCTTCGCAATCGTGGCCATGCTCTGCTCTTACCCGTCACGGCGAACCGTACTCCAGGCTATCGGGGCGCGGTTTGGAATCCCGCGGACAGGAAAGGCCTTACGAGCAGTCGAAGAGCAAAGGAGGGTCGATGCGCTACGCGACTGCGACAGCAGCCCCGAGGTCGAGCATCCGCTTGCTTCTCGTCGTCTACTTGGTGGCCGGCGGAATTGTCGCCGCCACCCATCACTACTGGTCGAACCCGGACACGGTGAAGCGCGTCATCTCGGCGCTCCTGGCCACGGTCCTCTGGCCCCTGCTGTTGCTCGGGATCAGCCTCCACATCCGCTAGGCCGCTGCTCGGGCGACGACGCCGCCGAGGCGGCGACTCACGTCGGCGGCGATCGGAGCCAGATCGTCGTTGCCGACGATCGAGAGCATCCGCTCCGCGTCCACGGCGGCGATTCGGGTCGCACCGCCGTGCTCGTAGACGATCACGTTGCAGGGCAAGAGCGTCCCCAGCTCGGGCTCGGCTCCGAGCGCCTGGTGGGCGAGGGGCGGATTGCACGCGCCGAGGATCACGTACGGCTCTCCCTCGACGCCGAGCTTCTCCCTCAGGGTCGCTTGGACGTCGATCTCGCAGAGGATCCCGAAGCCCTCCGCCTTGAGCTCTTCTCTGACCCGCTCGACCGCCCTGCCGAACGGGAGCGTCGTGCTCTTGCTGAGCGTGTAGCCGGTGGCAAGCATTTGCATTCCTCCTCGAGATAGCGGCGGCGTGCTTTCGCCTCCTTCTGTCGATGAGCCTCCGCCTCGAGCGGCTCGGCGTAGTGCTCGCCCAGGAAGGCGAGGATGTTGTCCTCGCCGACCAACGCCGAGCCGTTCACGAGGCGGAGTACTGGGATCGAGTCGGCGCCGACGGCCGCACGCAGGGCCGATCGCGCCTCTCGCTCGACCGGAACCTGCCGGACGACGTAGTCGACTCCGAGCTCGGTCAGCCGCTGCCGCACGCGCCGGGAGGCGGGGCACCATTCGGTCTGGAAGAGCTCGAGCATCGCACTCACCCGCTCGCTCCCGCCACGACCTCGCGGAGCGAATCGAGCTGCTTCTCGAGGCTGCCGCAGACGTGCTCGCAGAGCGAGAAGACGCTTTCGTCGGCGATCGAGTAGTAGGCGTAGTTGCCCACCTTTCGTCGGCCGACGATGCCGGCGTGGAGCAGGGCGCCCAGGTGCTTGGAGACGTTCTGCTGCGTCGTCCGGGTCGTCTCCGTCAGCTCTTGCACGCTGGCTTCCCCCTGCCGCAGCTGGTCGAGCAGCTTGATGCGGGTCGGCTCTCCGAGCAGTCGAAAGCGCCGAGCGATCAGCTCGACGAGCTCGTCCGGGAGCGGGTGGCTCATCACCGTCACGCGGGAGTGGGGCGTGGACGATGTGCCGAGATCCAGTGGGTCCTCCAGCCTCCGAAGAGGCCGTAGCCGGCCAGCATGATCAGGAATGCGCCCGGCACCATGAAGAACCAGGCGAAGAGCCGGAACGAGGGCAGGCTGTTGACCTGCCTGTAGTTGTCGACGTTCGCCTGCATGGTGTTGACGAGCGGCCCGTAGTGCTTCAGACCGGCGGGTACCTGCGAGAAGATCCCGACGTTCCTTCCCATCAGCCGAGCAGGCCGCCGAAGTCCCGCGCCCACAGCAGCTTGCGATTCATCACGTCCTCCTTTCAGGCCGCATCGTCGAAGATGGGGGACGCGCTCACATCCGCAGCGCCGCTGATTCGGGATGCGGACAACTACTCAACCGCGTAGTTGTCCGCATCCAGGTTCCGAGGCGGCCCCGATGCTCTGCCACCGCATCTGGGCGAGGCTCTTCCGCAGACACAGGAGGTGGGCCAGATGGCCAGGAAGCAAATCGTGATTCTCGGCGGCGGAACGGGCGGGACGATGACCGCGAACCGGCTCCGGCGCCGTTTCGACGAGGACGAGGCGGAGATCCACGTCGTCGACCGCGACGACCGGCACGTCTACCAACCGGGCCTGCTGTTCGTTCCGTTCGGACTGGCGCAGGTCGAGGAGATCGTTCGCCCCAGACGCCGCCAGCTCCGAAGCGGCATCGTCTTCGACGAGAGCGAGGTCGAGGCGGTCTGGATCGACCGGGACGAAGTGCTGCTCGGAGACGGCACCGTCCTTCCCTACGACGCGCTCGTCGTCGCCAGCGGCGTTCGGCTGCAGCCCGAGGAGACGGAGGGGCTGACGGACGCCGGCTGGAACGAGCGGGCCTTCACCTTCTACACGCCCGAGGGCGCAGATGGTCTGCGCCGCGCGCTCGAGCGCTTCGACGGCGGCCGGCTGGTCGTCAATCTCGTCGACATGCCGATCAAGTGCCCCGTCGCGCCGCTCGAGTTCGCTTTCCTCGCCGACTGGTATCTGCGCGAGCGGGGAGTGCGGAATCGAGTCGAGCTCGTGTACACGACGCCGCTCGACGGCGCGTTCACGAAGCCGATC
>DASWEE010000084.1:0-5165 GCA_036394915.1 Gaiellaceae bacterium
GTGATCCGGCACCCGCGCGCGCGGCTAGCTGCCCACCTTCCGGCGGCGGAGGGCACCCGCACGGCCGCCGCGATCGGAATCTGCGCTTCCACCGGCGGGCCGCACGCGCTCTCCACGGTCCTCCAATCGCTGCCGGGCTCGTTTCCCGTGCCGATTCTGGTCGTTCAGCACATCACGTCGGGATTCACGGAAGGCCTCGTGCGCTGGCTGGCATCGGCAGTCGAGCTGCCGATCCGCTCTGCCGAGAATCGAGTCCGGCTTGCCCCGGGAGTCTGGGTGGCGCCAGAGGGCGCGCACCTCGTCCTGCGGCCCTCAGGCCGCCTCGAGCTCGAGCGCAAGTCCGATCCGAGCCCGCACCGGCCCTCGGCCGACGTCCTCCTACGGAGCCTCGCCCACAGCGCCGGCCGGCACTCGGTCGCGGTCGTCCTGACCGGAATGGGCCGGGACGGCGGTGAGGGGATCGAGGCGGTTCGCGCAGCCGGCGGGCTCACGATCGCGCAGGACGAGCAGACCTCGACGGTCTTCGGAATGCCGAGGGTGGCCGTCGAGAAGGGCGCCGAGCTCGTGCTGCCTCTCGACCGGATCGCAGACGAGCTCGCCCGGCTCCGGGCACACTCCCTGCCGTGAGCCGGTCCCTCGACCAGGTCGCAGAGCTCGTTCGGCTCGAAAGCGGGATCGCGCTCGAGCCGAAGCAGGGCAGGGCGCTCCAGGCTGCGATCAACCGGGCCGCGCCGGGGGAGGACCCAGAGGGCTTCCTGCGGCTCGCGGCCGAGCCCGTCTCGGGGCGCGCGCTCGTCCAGCGGCTGCTCGACGAGGTGACGATCCAGGAGACGTCGTTCCTGCGCGACCGGAGCCAGCTCAAGGCGATCGACTGGGCCGCGCTCACCGTCGGCGAGGAGCGTCGCGCGCGGATCTGGGTCGCGGGCTGCGCAACCGGAGAGGAGGCCTACACGCTCGCCCTCCTCGCCTGCGAGGCGCTCGGGACGGCCGATCCGCCGATCGACGTGCTCGCGACCGACATCTCCCAGGCTGCGCTCGCCGCCGCCGCCGAGGGCCGGTACAGAAAGCGGTCCCTCGGCGAGGTCGAGCCGAGCCTGCTCGCGCGCTACTTCACCGCGGAAGGCCACAGATTCGCCGTGGGCGGCACCCTTCGCCGGCCCGTCCGCTTCCTCCGCCACAACCTCGTACGAGACCCGGTTCCCCCACTCGGCGAACCGCCGTTCGACCTGATCGTCTGCCGCAACGTCCTCATCTACTTCGACGGCCCAACGATCGAGCAGGTGATCGCAGCGCTCGAGCGGGCGCTGCGGCCAATGGGGATGCTCCTGCTCGGCGCGGCGGACGCGCTTCACGGCGCCACGAGGCGCCTCGCCGACGCTACGCCCCCGATCAGCCCCGCCTCGAGGAAGGTCAAGCGTCCCCCTCGCAGGAAGCCCGAGGAGCTGCTCGCCGCCGCTCTCCAGGCGGCCGACGACGACCGCCGGGGCGACGCGCTCGAGGCGACGCTGGAGCTGCTGGCCGAGGATCCTCTGAACGCCGAGGCCTACTTCGTCCGCGGCATGGTCGAGCTGGCCGGGGGCGCGAGCGCGGACGCGGTCGAGTCGCTCCGGCGGGCACTCTACATCGACCCGAGCTTCAGCCTCGCGGCGTTCAAGCTCGGCCGGGCCTACGACGGGCTGGCCGAGCGCGTGGCGGCGCTGCGCGCGTACACCCAGGCGCTGCGGTCGCTCGACCCCGAGGACGAACGGCACGAGGTGCTGCTCCGGCAGGTCGACCTGGGCGATGTCGCGGCAGCCTGCAGGCGGCGGATCAGCGCTCTCTCCTAGCTGTAGATCCTCTCCCGGCCGAGCAATAGAATCGTACCTCTGCCACAGAAGGGCTTGCGTGAACGGAAAGACCGTTCTTGTAATCGATGACAGCGAGACCGTGAGGGCGACGGTCAGCGACCGCCTCGAGCGAGGTGGATACAGCGTCGCAAGCGCCGGAAACGGCCGCGAGGGTCTTCGCCGCCTGTACGAGATCAAGCCGGACGTCGTCCTCCTCGACGTGGTCATGCCCGAGCTCGACGGGTGGAAGACGCTGCAGCTGATCCGAGACGTATCCGACGTGCCCGTGATCATGCTGACGTCGCGGGACACCGAGCTGGAGCGCGTGCGAGGGCTCCGCGGTGGCGCGGACGACTACGTCGGCAAGCCGTTCAGCCCCGCCGAGCTCTCGGCCAGGATCGAAGCGGTGCTGCGCCGCTCGTCGGAGAAGCCCGAGGCCAAGGAGGTCTACGATGACGGGACGGTCTGCATCGACTTCGCCTCCCGTGAAGTGACGGTTCGCGGCGAGTCGGCGTCGCTCACGCCGCTCGAGTTCCGCCTGCTCGCGGTCCTCACGGAACACACGGGACAGGTGCTCTCGCGCCACCAGCTGATCGATCTCGTGTGGGGCCGCTCGTACGAGTCGAGCGGCGACCCGGTCAAGATCTACATCGGCTACCTGCGCAAGAAGATCGAGCGGGACCAGAAAGCCCCGGAGCTCGTCGAGACGGTTCGCGGCTTCGGGTACCGGTACCGAAGACCGGACTAGCCGCTGGCAGCTGGGGGAACCTCCCGGTTCCCCCAGACCCCCTCCACCGGTCCGCTTCGCGGACGAGCGCTAACGCGCTGGAGTGAAGCGGATGTTCAACACGTCGCCGTCCTCGACCACGTAGGCCTTCCCCTCGAGCCGCTGGACGCCGCGGCGGGCCGCCTCCGCCCGGGAGCCGCACTCGACCAGCTCGTTCCAGCGAATCACCTCGCAGCGGACGAAGCCGTGGGCCATGTCGGTGTGGACGGACGCCGCCGCCTCGAGGGCCGTCTGCCCGCGCCGGAGCGTCCACGCCCGGGCCTCGTTCTCGTTCGCGGTGAAGAACACGATCAGGTCGAGCGCTTCGAACAGCCTGCGGACGACCTCGTTCAGGGCCGAGGGACCCTCCCGAAACTCCTGCGCGTCCTCGGGTGCAAGCTCGGCGAGCTCGGCCTCGAGCTTCGCGTCGATCCCGCCGGGCCCGTTCTCGACCACGACGAGCGGCTTCGTCGTCAGCGGCTCGAGCTCGGCCGGCAGCTCTCCGGGGAGATCCCGAAGCGGCCTGCCTTCCTCCAGGAGCTCGAGCGCGGCCTCAAGCCTCCCCACCTCTTCCTTGAGCGCGGCCTCGCCGGACTTCGCCTCCTTGCGCACGCGCTCGAGCCTGCGCTCGACGTGATCGCGGTCGGCGACGACCAGCTCGAGCTCGAGCGACGTAAGATCGGAGGCCGTATCGGCGCCGGCGGAGAAGCCGTCGAGGACGGCGAGCAGTGCATCGGCGCGGCGGAGCGTCCCCAGCTGCGCGGCGCTCGTCCCGGCGGCGTCCAGCACGCGGACCGCGGCCTGCGTCGCCTTCGGCGAGCCGATCACGGAGGCCACCTGCTCGAGCCGCGGATCCTCGATCGGCGCCATCCCGACGTTCGGCCTCCCTCCGCCGGCGTGTGCTCCGCCGCCGGTGAGCGCGGTGAAGAGCGTCGTCTTCCCGGAGCCGGGAAGCCCGACGATCCCGACCTCCACTTTAGGAGAGGCCTGATGTGAAATTTCGCCGGGCCGGATGACGCCCCAGACACGGCGCCGGATCAGCGCGTTCGGCCGCGACGCGTAGCGCTGCTACGCCCCGCGTCCGCCCGCACTGCCCGGCTTGGTCTGGAGCGCCCCCGACTGCGGCCAAATTTCCCATCAACCCTCTACGCGTTGCCGAAGCCGACGCGGCTCTCGCGCGCGAACCGTTTGACGTACACGACGCGCTTGAGCGCGACCGTGTAGCGGCCGTCTTCCGCCTCGAGCGGGAACGCCTCCTGGCTCCCCGACTGGAGTGCCCGCTCGAGCGCGTCGGCGGTCTCAGGAGGCACGAGCACGGCCATCGCCTGCCCGCCGTCGAAGACGATCTCGACCCGGGTGCGAGCATCAGCCATCGGACACCAGCTCCACCAAGACGCCGTGGACCGACTCCGGATGGACGAAGGCGACCTGCATCCCGTACAGGCCGGCGCGGGGCTCGGCGTCGATCAGCTCGGCGCCCTTCGCGGCCAGGTCGCCGAGAGCCCCGGGGAGATCGTCGACGTCGTAGGCGACGTGGTGCATCCCCGGCCCGCGCTTGGCGAGGAACTTCCCCACCGGCGTCTCGGCCCCGAGCGAGGCCAGCAGCTCGACCCGGCCGCCTCCGATCCGCATCGCGGCCGCCTCGACCCCCTGCTCGGGCATCGTCTCGCGCTGCTCGAGCTCGGCGCCGAACAGGAGCTCGTAGGTTCGCACCGCGTCGTCGAGATTCTCGACGGCGACGCCGAGATGGTGGATTCCGCGCGGCTCCATCTGCTCCGATCCTAGACTAGGCGCGTGGCCGTCCCGCAGCACTTCCGGCCCGAGCGCGTCGGCGAGGTCTGGCGCGTCGCCTACGAGGAACGGGCCCGCGAGGCCGAGGCCTGGAGACAGGCGCACGGGCTCGCACCCGCGCGCGCGGACCGATTCCGCATCTGCCTCGTCGCGGTCGACGTCCAGAACACGTTCTGCATTCCGGGCTTCGAGTTGTTCGTTCCGGGTGCGGTCGAGGACAACCGGCGCCTGTGCGAGTTCGTGTACAGGAATCTCGGCGCGATCACCCAGGTCATTCCAACGATGGACACGCACCAGGCGGTGCAGATCTTCCACGCCGCTTTCCTCGTCGACGAGGACGGAAGGCGCCCCGATCCGTACACCCTCGTCTCGGCGGACGAGGTGGAAGCCGGCCGCTGGCGGATCGACCCGGACATCGGGGTCGACCCGGACTACCTCCTCCGCTACACGCGCGAGCTCGAGGCCGGCGGCCGCTACAACCTGACGATCTGGCCGTACCACGCGATGCTCGGCGGGATCGGGCACGCGCTCGTCTCCGCCGTCGAGGAGGCGTTCTTCTTCCACACGATCGCCCGCCGAAGCGCTCCCGGCTTCGAGATCAAGGGCTTCAACCCGCTCACCGAGCACTACTCCGTCCTCGGCCCGGAGGTGATGGGCGAGAAGAACGAGGCTCTGATCCAGAAGCTGCTCGGATTCGACGCGGTCGTGATCGCCGGCCAGGCGAAGAGTCATTGCGTCGCGTGGACGATCGACGACCTGTTGCGGCACCCGGACGTGGAGGA
>DASWEE010000085.1:0-1555 GCA_036394915.1 Gaiellaceae bacterium
GGCGGGGGCCTACTAGTTCACCTTCCGCACCTTCCAAGCCTCCGCGCTCGGCCACCGTCGCGCCCAATCGAGCGGGATGTATGGGTGATCGGTGCCGTCGAGCGGTGCCTGTATCTCGATCAGGTCCTCGATCTCGAACCCACTCGAGAGGAGCAGCCGGATCATGTCCCCGTGGCCGAGACGGAACTCGATGTCCTCGACGGTGCCGTCGGATCGGTGCCACTCGAATCGGTGCATGCCGAAGTAGTCGCGATGGAGCTGCGAGTCGGCGGGCGCATCGTCGTCGTCTGTCGGATAGCAGAGCATCACGAGGGGCGAGCCCATCTCGAACACGAGGCGTCCACCGGGGCGCAAGATCCGCGAGGCTTCAGGGATCCACCGGTATGGGTCGCACCAGATCGCGGCGCCGTACTGAGAGATCGCGAAGTCGAAGCTCTCGTCGGCGAACGGCGCATGCTCGGCGTCCGCGTGCACGAGCGGGAAGGAGAGACCGAACTCAGCCTGGAACCTCTGCGCGCCAGCTGGTTCGAGGAGTTGTCGAGGCTGACCACTCGTGCGCCGCGGCGCATCAACCACGCCGAGACGTAGGCCGTCCCGCACCCGAGCTCTACGGCGTCGAGTCCCGCCACGTCGGGCAATAGATGAAGCTCGGACTCCGGGTTACCCCTTGCCCAGACCGGTTCCTCCTGTGCCCACGCTTCTCGTCCGCGCTCGACCCAATTGGGAGCGTCCTCATCCCACGAGGCTCGGTTCACAAGGACGTGGTGGTCGGACATGCCCCACCATACGCCGGTGCGGGCGTTCTCTGGAGGCTCCGGTGAACCTAGGGCAGTCAGGCTATGGATCGAGGAGGTCATTCGCCTGTGCCTCAGAGGTCAGGGTCGGCCCGGTTGCGCCGCGGTCGCCGGCGCCGGAGCGCGTAAGGCTTCCGTCACGGATAGACGGGCCCGCCGGAGAAGCGAACGCCCAGCGACGTTCTTCGTGCCTGCGCTTCCACCGCTCATGATCCGCGGATAAAGCTCCGCGTGCGTAGACTGGCATGCTCGGTCCAAGCGAGGAACAGGACGCTTGTGCAGCGGGCGGTCCTGTAGCCGGCAGCAGTCGTTGAGCATCGGGCTGCCGATGCCGTAGCGCTGGAAGCTGGTCGGCTCGCTTAGGAGCGCTGCCCGATCGAGGAGCTCCGCACTTGCCGCGATTGCACGGCTTCCGGCCGCGCCCATCGTCATCGACCACGGCCGCGGCACCATCCGCGTCGGATCGGTAGTGGACGACGACCGCGGCGCGCCGGCCTCCCCAAGGCGCCGGGCGATCCCGGCGCCGACACCACCGGACGCCCCGGTCACCAGCGCGCGCCGAGATTCAGGAGCTCCGCGACGGGCGGCGCAGCTCCGGTCACCGCGGGAGCGGGTTGGGGCCGGTGGCGGTGACCAGCCGCTGCGGCACCCAGTCGTCGACGTGGCTGAAGCCGTCGAAGCGCGCTCCCTCGAGGATGACGCCGTCGTACAAGGAGCGGCGATAGAACTTCACGTGGGTGAAGTCCTCGAACAGGACGTAG
>DASWEE010000086.1:0-2335 GCA_036394915.1 Gaiellaceae bacterium
TCGGGCTCGGGCTTGCGCTGGTTGAGCGAGATCGAGATCAGGCCCACCTGCGGAGCCACACGCGCGACCTGCTGGTAGACCGGGCCCGCCTCCCCGTCGAGCGGCCCGTGGACGCTGTGCAGGACCGGAGTGGTGACCGCACCTCCGATCACGGCGCTCGTCATCCCGGAGTGGTCGTTGATCACGTGGAACTCCCCCGCCCGTTCGTAGCAAGCGAGTGCGTGGTGGATCTCGGGGAGGCTCCGGCCCAGGAGGTGGCTCTGAGCCTCCGGGTAGACCGCCGAGAGCTTCGCGTCCGTCTTCGAGTCGCCCGAGGCGAACAGCGTGACATCGTGGCCCTCGTCCACGAGCCCGTCGGCCAGCAGCGAGACGACCCACTCGATCCCGCCGTAGCCGGTCGGCGGCACAGCGAACCAGACCGGGGAGATGACAGCGATCCGCAGCGGTTCCGTCACTGCAGCTCTTCTATATCCACACGCCCGTCCTCCAGTCGCACGTCCCACTGGCGATCGAACGCCCTGATCCCGCTCAACCGTAGCCGCCTCGCCCAGGACGGGAGCTCGGGCGCAGTCGTCTCTAGCAGCTGCCGCTCGCGGTTCGGCGCGAGCCCCAGTAGCACCTGCAGCAAGAGGACGGGCGTCCCGGCCGCCCAGGCCTGAGGGCGCGCCGCGGTCGGGTAGGCGATCGGAAACGGCGTGTCCGCGCGCGGCAGGCCCGCGAACACCTCGGGCAGCTCGTAGTCGAAGTAGGCGGCGGCGTCGTGGAGCCGCCGCACGATCCGCTGCGCCTCGGGCCAGCGCTCGTGCTTGGCCAGGCCCCACGCGATCAGGGAATTGTCGTGCGGCCAGACGGTGCCGTTGTGGTACGAGAGCGGGTTGTAGCCGGCCTCGGTCGAGGCCATCGTCCGGACGCCCCATCCCGACCAGAGCCCGGGCCCCATCAGGCAGTCGACGACCGCGTCGACGCGCTCGGGCGGCACCACCCCGCTCCAGAGCAGATGCCCCATGTTCGAGCAGATCGAGTCGACCTGCTGCTTGTCGCGGTCGAGCGCGAGCGCGTAGTAGCCGCCGTTCCGCTCGCACCAGTAGGCCTCGTTGATGCGGCGGAGGAGCTCGTCGGCCTCGCGCTCGAGGCGCTCGGCCAGCTCGCGGTCGCGCCAGACGTGTCGCGCCAGCTCGGCCATCCTGCGCTTGGCGTCGAAGACGTAGCCCTGCACCTCGACCGGGGCGATCGGCGGCTTGGCGAGCCGCCCGTCCGAGAAGCGTTGCGAGTCGTAGGAGTCCTTCCACGACTGGTTCTCGATCCCACGCGGCGTCCGGCGCTCGTACTCGACGAAGCCGTCGCCGTCACGGTCGCCGTACTCGTCGATCCACCGGAGCGCCCGCATCGCCGGCTCGCGCAGCCCGCGCACGAGCGCGGCGTTGTCCGTCCAGCGCCAGACCTCCGAGAGCAGGATCAGGTAGAGCGGCGTCGCGTCGACCGTGCCGTAGTAGCGCTCGAACCAGTTTTCGGCCGCCTTCCCGTGCCGGACCTCGTGGACGATCTTGCCCGGCTCGGCGTCGATCTCGGGGTTGTCCTCGGTCGCCTGCAGCTCCGCCAGCGCCTCGAGCGCGGAGTGCGCCAGCTCCGAGCCGAAGAGCAGCGTCTGCAGGCAGGTGATGATCGTGTCGCGGCCGAACACGGTCATGAACCACGGCATCCCGGCCGCGGGCAGGCGGCCCCCGCCCGTCCCGCCGCGCATCCGCAGCGCCGCCAGATCGGAGACCGAGTTCTCGAACGCGCGCTCGAGGATGTACCAGCCGGCGCGGAGCTGCGGGACGCGCAGGCGCCAGGCCGCCACCGAGTCCATCACGTGTTCGCGCTCGTCGCCGAAGCGGCGCTCGACCATCTTCGGCATCACCACCTCGCCGTCGAGCGACGTGACGAAGTCCATGCGCAGGTCCCAGCGCTGCCGCGGCTCGAGCTCGATCCTGTACTTGACGATCGAGCCCTCGAGGTCGCCGAGCGGAGAGAGGATGATCTGCGTCCTGGCCAAGCTGGCGTCGCCGTCGTCTTCGAGCAGGAGCTGGCCCTTGTCGGCGTCGTGCCTCGGTCGCCGGACCGGCGGCAGCGCCTTCGCCCGCAGCGGATCGCCGAGCGCGAAGTCGTGCTCCTTGACCGCGAAGATGTCGGCGAAGTCGCTGCCGAACTCGAGCGCGAGGTCGAACGAGACCGGGTTGAGCGTCTGGTTCTCGATCGTGAGGTGGTCTTGCATGCCCTCGCCGACGAAGCGGAGGCGGGCGATCGAGAGCTGATCCTGCTCGAGGCCGCCCGCGAGCGGGTTGCGCATGTAGAA
>DASWEE010000087.1:0-25740 GCA_036394915.1 Gaiellaceae bacterium
AGCTGGTCGAGCCGGTAGGCGAGCGACTCGCGCGACAGATCCGCGCCCGGCCGGGTCACCTTGATCAGCGCGAGCTCGAGCGGGAGGCGAGGGTCGCCGCCCTGCCGCATGTCGTCCACCGCGACCGCGAGCAGATCGCAAAGCCGCAGCACCGTCGGCTCCCCGACCTGATTCGCCTGCGAGCGCAGGCGCTCGCGCGTCTCGTCGGTGACCGGGAGCGACTCCGGCGCCTCGCCCATGTGCTGGACGAGCAGCAGATGCCGGAGGTGCTCGAGGAGATCGGTGACGAGCCGGCCGAGATCCTGTCCCTGCTCGGACAGCTCCTCGACGAACATGAGCGCGCCCGCGGTGTCGCGGTCGACGACGAGGTCGATCAGGCGGAAGAGGGCCTCCTCCTCGACGGCGCCGAGTAGCTGCAGGACGGCCTGCACGGTGATCTTGCCGTCGGTCGCCGACGAGAGCTGGTCCAGGGTCGACTCGGCGTCGCGGTAGGCACCGCGCGCGCTGCGTGCGATCAGCGCGAGCGCCGCGTCCGGCACGTCCATCCCCTCGGCGTCCACGATCCGGCGCAGCTTCCGGACGAGGTCGGGCAACCGGGGCCGCGAGAAGACGAAGGTCTGACAGCGGGAGCGGACGGTCGGCAGCACCTTCGCCAGCTCGGTCGTGCAGAACACGAACACGAGGTGCGGCGGCGGCTCCTCGATCAGCTTCAGGAGCGCGTTCCAGGCCTCCTTCGTCAGCTGGTGCGCCTCGTCGAGGATGTAGACCTTGTACCGGCCCTCGGCCGGCTGGAGCACAACGCGCTCGCGGAGCTCGCGGATGTCGTCGATCCCGCGCTGGGAAGCGGCGTCCATCTCGACCACGTCCAGCGAGCTTCCGTTCGCGATCGTCACGCAGGCGTGACAGGTCTTGTCCGGGTCGGGTGTCGGGCCCTGGACGCAGTTGAGCGCCTTCGCCAGGATGCGCGCGAGCGACGTCTTTCCAGTCCCCCGCGGCCCCGCGAACAGGTACGCCTGGCGGAGCTGTCCGGAGGCGATCGCGTTGCGAAGGGTGCGGACGACGGCCTCCTGGCCCACGACCTCCTCGAAGTCCTGAGGTCGGTACTTGCGGTAGAGCGCGGTCACCGAATCGATTCAAGCACGAATGCGTAAGCTGAGCGCAACACTCTCGAGGAGGAACGAATGGCGGTCGAGGAAAAGGCGAGAACGCAAACCGCGAAGCTGGCGCTGGAAGATTTCTTCAAGCTGCGACGCCCGATCGAGGTCGCGATCTCGCCGAACGGCGAGCAGGTCGCCTTCTCGGTCAGCAGCTCCGTGGCGGAGAAGGGGAAACGCCTCGAGAGCCACATCTGGACGGGCGCGGTCGACGGCACCTCCCGGGAGGCGACGCGCGGCAGCGGTACCGACGCCGCCCCACGCTGGTCGGCGACGGGCGCCCTCGCCTTCGCCTCCGACCGCGACCACCCTGGACGCATGTCGGTCTACCTCCTCGGACCGGGGCCTGGCGAAGCGCGGCCCGTGGGTGAGATCGCGGGATCCGTCGAGGACCTGCAGTGGTCCCCGAGCGGCCGAGACCTGCTCGTGCTCGCGGCCGACCTCGGCGCCGACCGTGCGGGAATCCAGGCGGCCACGAAGATCCAGGAGCAGGACGCCTCCGAGGACGATCCGAAGGTAACGAGGCCGTTCGAGGCCTGGCGGCGGCTCTTTCGCGTGGACGCGGAGACCGGCGAGACGTCCGAGGTGAGCCCGGAGGGCGTCAACGTCTTCGAATACGACTGGGACGGCGCGCGCACGGTCGCGGTCTGCTCGGATGAGCCTTCCGAGAGCGCCTGGTACAACGCCTACGTCGCCCTGCTCGACCTCGACGGCCGCGAGGCCGACCGCCTCTACGAGCCGGAGTGGCAGGTCCAGACACCGCGACTCGTGGGCGACACCGTCTGCTTCGTCGAGGGCTTCTGCTCAGACCGCGGTGTCCTCGCCGGTGAGGTCAAGGTGCTCGACATCGCGCAGCGGACGGTGCGCCACCTCCCGACCGACTGTGACGTCTCCTTCCTCAAGCGCCGCGACGACGGCCGGCTCTGGTACGCCGGCCTGCGTGGGATGGGCTCGACCTGCGGGTCGCTCTCCCTATCAGGCGAGGTCGAAGAGCTCTGGTCCGGCGACGCCGTGATCGGGCTTCGCTTCCAGCCGCGGGTTGCCGCCGACGACGCGGGCCGCACGCTCGTGACGGTTCTCGAAGGGCCCGAGGGGCCGCCGGAGATAGTCGCACTCGACACCTCGGCGCCCGAGCGGGGCTGGAAGGCGCTCTCGGAGCTCAACGCTGACGTTCCCGACCCGCGGGTGGCGGGCGCCTGGGAGTCGCGCACGTGGACGGCCGAAGACGGGCTCGAGATCGAAGGCCTGCTCCTGTTGCCGAGCGAAGGGGAGCGGCCGTTCCCGCTGATCGTGTATGTCCACGGCGGCCCGACCGGGGCGTGGAGCCACGCTTACCTCCCCGTCGGCTCCTCCGGGCCTCTGCTCGCGCAGGAGGGCTATGCGGTCTTGCTCCCCAACCCCCGCGGCAGCGCCGGGCGCGGCCAGGAGTTCGCCCGTGCCAACCTCGGGGACATGGGCGGCGGTGATCTCCGCGACATCCTCGCAGGCGTCGATGCGCTCGTCGAGGGAGGCGTGGTCGACGACGACCGCGTCGGGATCACGGGGGGCAGCTACGGCGGCTTCATGTCGGCGTGGGCGGTGACCCAGACGGACCGGTTCGCGGCCTCGATCCCGCTCGCCGCCGTCACCGACTGGCGAAGCTTCCACCTGACGACGAACATCGCCCGCTTCGACGAGCTCTTCCTCGACGCCGATCCATACGAGGAAGGCGGGGAATACGACGCCCGCTCGCCCGTCGTCCAGGCGAAGAAGTGCAAGACGCCGACGCTGATGCTCCACGGCCAGGAGGATCTGTGCGTGCCGGTCGGCCAGGCGCAGGAGATGTACCAGGCACTCGTCGAGGCGGGCGTCGAGACCGAGCTCGTCGTCTATCCGCGCGAGGGGCACGGCTGGTTCGAGCGCGAGCACCTGCTCGACACGTGGGGGCGGATCAGGGACTGGTTCGGGCGCCACCTCGGCGTTGACGGTTCTTAGAAACCGTGCGGTCGACCGCGCGAAGAAGGCACCCCGCCGGGCGCCAACTGACTTTCACGTTCGCTTGGTAGGACTGCCGGCAGGCGGAGCCGGGCTTTTGCCCGAGCGCAGCCCACGCGGTGCCCGATCAATGAGAACTGTCTAAGAAGGGGGCTCGTGGGGGAAACCTGGTTTCCCCCACGTTAAGCCCGGTCGCGCGTCCCGCCGTCGAAGCGTGTCCCCGGGAGGAACTCGCGTCGCTTGCTCGGGCCAGGCTTGACCGCGGCACCTGGGAGGCAATCCTTAGCGCTGCTTCCTTCCGGACCTGACGCGGTTCGGATGCTCCCAGTGCGCGGAACCTGACCGTCAACGCTGCGTGCGCGAGCCCAGGCCCCGAAGGCTCCGCCCCTCGGGCGGTGTTCGGCCCCGCTAGAGCGGATTACGGGTTCAGGGAACCGCTAGCTCCCCGCCTAGCGCGACCGGGCAGGGGGGATGGTAGCCGCAGTGCCCGGCAAAGCCGGGGCACTGCTCCATTCGAGGGGGAAACTCCTGTTTCCCCCTCGAGCTCCCCCTTCCTAAGAGTGTTGTTGAGTCTGTGGCCTCGCCTTGCAAGAGGGCCCACCCGGCGAAGCCGGGAGCCCGGTTACCAGGGAGGGGGTCTCAAGGGGGAAACGTAGGTTCCCCCTTGATGGAGGGCCCGACCGGCATGACGGGCGGGCCCGTTCTCCGGCTTTGCCGGCGCGTCCCGGTCTCCCGCCCGGCACGACTTGATGTTGATCGTTACGATGCCGACGCATGCCGATCGCCGACGTCATGAGCCCGCGGGTTGTCAGCGTCCAGCCCGACGAGACGGTGCACGTGGCGATTTCCCGGATGCTCGAGGAGAACGTCGGCTCGGTCGCGGTCTGCGAGCAGGAGCGCCTGGTCGGGATCTTCACCGAGCGGGACGTCCTACGCCTTGCGGGCGGCGGCGCTGACTTCCAGGCTCTTCGCGTCGGCGACGTGATGACGCGGACCCTGGTCACGGTCAGCCCCGACGTCGAGGTCGTCGATGCGGCGCGGCTGATGAGCGAGCGGAAGATCCGGCACTTGCCCGTCCTGCAGGGAGAGCACCTGCTCGGCGTCGTCGGAATCCGCGAGGTGATGCGGAGCCTGGTCGAGCACCTCTGGCGCAAGCACGACCCGGACGTTCGCGAGACGGCCCGCGGCCTGCTCGAGCGGGAGCCCTCCGCAACTTCTTAGCGTCGGCTCGTTCGTTATCGATCTGCAAAGCCTGCGTAAAAGTTCTGCTGAGCCGGTTAGGTGCATTGCCGTGCCCGGGAAAGCTGGTTCGAAAGAGGTCAGAAGGGGGTCTCAGATGGCACGCATCTTTCGCTACCGGCCGATCGTCACGGCTCTGATCGCGGCGGCGCTCGTGTCGGCGCTCAGCGTCGGCGGCGCAACGGCAGCGGGCCTGATCACCGGCAAGCAGATCAAGAACCACACGATCAGGCTCGTCGATCTGACCAAGGCTGCGCAGAAGGCACTCAAGGGTCAGCGGGGGCCGCGTGGCCTGGCGGGTCCGCAGGGGCCGCAGGGGCCCGCGGGCCCGGCCGGGGTGCCGGGCCAGGCGGCGCAGGCCGTCTTCGCCTATGCCCACGTCTCGAAGGGCGGCAGCGTGATCGGCGCCGACTCGAAGAGCATCAAGCAGGCGAACCTCGTCAGGACCGCGACCGGCCAGTACTGCTTCCGCGGGCTTCCGCTCTCGCTCAGGAGCGCCGTCGCCAGCCCGGCCGGGGGGAAGGCGATCGGAGCCGTCGTCGGCCCGCCCACGACGAACTGCAGTTTTGTCGTCTCGACCTATGCGTCGAACGGGGCTCGGATCGACAACGCCTTCTACGTGCAGTTCGCCTGAGCAGACGAACCGACAATCATGTTGCGAGGGGCCGCCTGTGAGCGGCCCCTCGCAACAGGCTGGGCCGATAAGGAAGCCTGCGCCCGCCACCATCATCGTCTTGCTGCTGGCCGCCGTGCTGGTGTTGCCTGCGACGGGCTCGAACCGCAAGCCAACCCAATGCAACGGCACGGCGAAGATCGGAAGCGACGTTGCCAGCGGCTGTTTCCATCGGGATCCCCGTCTGGGGCCGAAGCGGCTCCCCAAGGCAACCGATCCGGTCGGCACGATGACGCATCGCTACCGCCGCTTCGGCAAGCTGAGCCGAGCAGCTTTCCTCAGGAAGTACTGGAGCGGGCCGCCGGCGTCAGGGCACTGGAGGTACCCGAAGAACGACGGGTTCTCCGGTCCCGCGACGCTCGTTCAAGTCGTCCCGGGGATGCTGGTCGACCGCTTCGGCCGCGCCACGGGTGGCACATTTCTGGCCCCGGCCGGAACGTCGTTCGCAATGCGCTCGATCCCGCCGTCCAATCTCGACACCTACCCGGACAACGTGCTCTACAACTACCACGTCTACCGGGTCACAGCTCTCTTCACGGTCCAGGCCGGAGCGATCGCCCCCTGGTTCGGTCAGGGGGGAGGCGGCGTCCAGTTCAAGACGTGCTTCGCCGACGTCCCGTGCAGCGGCCCGAACGAGGTCGACGTCAGCTTCCTAATTGCCCACCGCGACCTCGTGGAAGTGAGCCCTGGCGGTCGAGACCGGCGTTAGCGCGCGTCACCGTGATCGCCTTCCAGCTTCGAACGCGCCCTTGGCCCTTGCGATGCGTTGACACCGCACTGGGCGGTCTGTACAGTCGCTGAAGCGCAACGATTGGAGCTGGTTTGATTCCGCCAGGCTGTGACATCGTTGCTGCGGGCACTCGGCCACACGGTGAAAGCGGCCCTGCGAGGAGGCCGACCTGCGTGGCGTGTGGGGGAGTCTGGTCGCCTCGCTGGGTCGACGCTCCGCTGGACACTGGAGCCCCGATTTAGTGGCTCTCCTCATCGTCACGGAACTCAACCCCTACCCGTCGCCTCAGTTTCAGCCTGCACCGCTTCACGCCGATGTTGCCCGCGGCGATCTCTGGTTGCTTGTAACGATTAACGGCAACCTCGACGGTCAAATTGGAGACTTTAATGCCTCCACCGTTGAAGCTTTGCAAGTCACCTATAACCAGACGCTCGCTGGGTTCGGACCTGATCTCGTGGACTTTTTGACGAATGTGTGCGACCGAGATACTGAGATCGTCGGAACCGACACTACCTTCGTACTCGTCGGTCAAAGCGGAGAACTGTACCCACTCAGTACATCAATAGGGAGGTTTTGGGTTGCGGACGACGGCTCACTCGCTATTGCCTACGACGTAACGCAGTGTGGAGGCGGTTATTGGTGGGTCGTCGACTCGAGTGGCCAAAAGATCCCCGCGCCAAACTTCGCGATCCTCGGCCATGAGCTGTCCCACGCGATGCACTCCTGCAAGGACGACCTCGCCGCTGACCCCGAGGTACAGGCAATAGGGGATGAGAATGCGCTGAGATCTGAGCACCAGGAGCAACTGAGAAGCGAAAATCCCGCCGACTACAATAAAAAGGGGTGTGGCCTCTCGTCGCCCCCCAAGGGAGGGGGATTCTCATGGTCAAACCTCTGTTTCATCGTGAGCGCGGCTGTTGATACCTCAAGTGTGGCGAGGATCAGCAGGCTCGTCCACCTACGCGACATGCTCCTCCGGCACTCAGCTCTTGGAAGCGGCGTTTTCGAGCTTCTCTTTCGCGAGTACTATCAGTTCAGCCCCAGGATTGCGGCCGATATGAAGACGTTTCCCGAGGTTCGACGCTGGGTCTCGGAGCTCATCGTGGAGCCGCTTGCCGACTTCTACGAGGCCTTGGGGTCGTACGCGTTGGATGATCGGGATCTGGTCGAGTGCGACCGTGACTTCGAGGCTGCGGTTCGACGATTTGCGGAGAAGCGCGCCGAGGATGGAATTGGGCAGAAGCGCATCGACGAAGTGTGCAGGCATGTCTCGCGGATTTCCGCACGTCTGGCGAGGGCGGATGGTTCGTCCTACCCGGCACCGCGTCTCGTGGAGTCGAGCCGTCTGGAGTGGCGAGACGTTTTGGATTACGTTGCCGACGTCGTCCAAGGAACAACGACGCGGCCGCGAAGCATCGTCTGGGGCCTCCTGGCGCCGCTCGAGTTCTATTGGCGAGTGCTCGTGGGCGAAGAGCGTGGATTTGTCGGATTTGTCGAGAGCTGGCTCGCGAGCGCACCGCTGCCTTCCTCGATCGACGCGGTGAGTGAAGAGGAGCTGCGTGACGAGCTCGAGCTGCTCAAGGCGACGATTCTCCGATCGAGCGCAGTGCGCCACACGTTTGGTCGGCGGCTCGTCGATTACTCGCGATCGGCTTCATTCGCCTTCGAGGCGGCGCTAGGCGAGAGTGGCTACCTGCCATAGTGAGAAGGGGGGTCGGCAATGCCCGACGACATCCGAATCGAACAGCTGACTCTCTCCAAGCCGCGGCTAATTCCGTTCCCTTTCGCAGAGAAGAGGGGCGAGGAGTGGATCGAGGTTGCAATCGGAGTGAAGAACTACTCGGCCTCGCGCACGTACTACCTGATGAGCAGTGTGCGCGCTTTGAAGTACGACTCGGAAACACGGACCCTTGTCGTGAGCTGTAGCGAGCCAATCCGAGACTTGCCCATGCCCCACATTACGCTTCCGGATGTGGTCCCGCTGTTACCTGAGGCAGCCACGGCCATTCGTGTCGACGTGCCCGTTCGTATCAAGGCGCTAACGGTCGGGAAGCGACCAAGTGCGGGTTTAGACATCATCGAAGTCTCGGATGTCGAACGCGTAACGTGCCGAGTTCAGTATTCGGATGTCCCATTTCACCCGACTGGGAGGTCATCGGACGACGTCACCAAGGAATTGGCGGAGTGGGGTGAACGTGCGGAAAAGACGTTTCGCGCGAAGGTCGGAGAAGAGGGACGTGAACAAGACGACTAAGGACTAGAGAGCCGAGCGAGAAGGAGAAGGGGTGAGGAGTCAATGGCAAGCGTCGAAGACGTATTGCAGTCGATAGATGACGTCAACGCCCGGCTAGGAGGTGACCTCGCGAACCCGGCCGACAACGTCAACGGCCACCTCGCCGCAGTGGAGGGGCTGGCCACTCAGATCCGGGACACGGTGAAGACCGGTTTCGCGGAGCTTGTCGCCATCGGGAACTACACGAACCAGGCGCTTTATCACGTCACCGAACAGAACGAGACGATCATCTGCAATCTCGAGAAGCTCACGAGCCAAACGTGCCGGCTCCTGAACGAAGCTCACACGCAGACAGGGCTGCAGACGTCGATCGAGCGCGAAACGGGAAAGCTAGGCGACATGTTCTCGACTGTACACGCCGACGCTGCGCTCGATTTGGAGCGGCGCCAAGAACTAAAGCGGGAGATCGAGAAATGCTGTCCTCCGAAGCTGGAGCCGCCGGTCTGCGTCTACGAGCCGTGCGAGAAGCCTGCGCGAATCACGGAGCCCCCCGAGGTTGGCACGACGGAGGACAAGGAGCAGCCACCCAAGTGATTGCTGCACGGCTTCCGGCTGAGAGTCCGTTCACGACGCGCGAGATGCCGTGATTTCGAGTCGCGTCATTCAGACAGCGCACGCGGCCGGAGTCGCGGCCGGCACGATTTGGGGGACGGGCGACAATTCGACCGGGGAACTCGGACTGGGAGAGGCGGTCTCCCTGACGGGCGCGCTCGCGCTCCACCAGGCCGAGCCAATCATCGAGCGGCCAACCGCGCTCGCGGCCGGCTCCCACAGCCTCGCGCTGGACGCCTCAGGGTCGGTCTGGGCGTGGGGGCCGAACGGGAACGGGCAGCTCGGTCTCGGCAACGCCCTCCCGCCGGGTGCGTCCGCACGCCACCCCTACAAGGTTCCCAAGCTCCGGGACGTGATCGCGATCTCGGCCGGCTTCGACCACAGCCTCGCACTGGACGCCAACGGCTCTGTCTGGGCCTGGGGCAACAACGAAAAGGGCCAGCTCGGCGACGGCACGACCAGCAACCGATCCGTGCCGGGTGTCGTCAAGGGGCTGAGCGAGATCGTCGCGATCGCCGCGGGGCTCAACTTCTGCCTCGCGCTCGGCGTCGACGGTCAGGTCTGGAGCTGGGGTGCGAACGGGCACGGCCAGCTCGGTATCGGCACTACGAATGATCGCCTCCAGCCCGGCACGGTGCCGAAGCTGGCCGGCGTGATGGTGATCTCCGCTTGCGGCGGCGGTGGCGAGTTCAGCCTCGCGCTCGCGGCCGACGGGAAAGTGTGGGGGTGGGGCTTCAACCACTACGGCCAGCTCGGCGACGGGACGACCACCGACCGCCCCAGCGCCAAGCCCTTGTCGATCGGGGATGCGGTCGGAGTCGCTGCCGGAGCGTGGCACAGTGTTGTCTTGCTCGCCGATGGAGCGGTCAAGACCGCCGGTGGGAACGACTCCGGTCAGCTTGGCGACGGGACGACGGCCCAGCGACACAAGTTCGACTTCGTGACCGTGCCAGAGGGAGACGACCCGAATCCGAACATTCCGCTGGCGAACGTCGTCGAAGTCGCCTCTGGCGGCTGGCACAACTTCGCCCGGATCGCGGACGGCAGCGTCCGCGCCTGGGGCGCCGGCAACGCCGGCCGTCTCGGAACCGGAAGCGAGTCCGATCATCACCAGCCCGTGTTCGTGCAAGAAGCGCCCCCGGGCGACGATCCGTCAACGGCGGCTGCGTCGGTCACGAACATCAGCTCGATCGCCGCCGGAGCGATGCACAGCCTGATGATCAAGACGCTCGTGAGGGAGGCGCCGATCTTCAACGCAACATCGCTGCCGTGGGCATGGGGGGCGGGAGACTATGGACAGATCGTCGGAAACGCGTCCGCGTCGGAGATGCGCTACGCGGTGACGTTCGCTCCGCCGTTGCCGATCAGCGATCTTCCGGGAACGGCAATCGCAGCGGAGAGATGGCACAGTCTCGCCGCCTACTTCGGCGAGTTGTGGGTCTGGGGGCCGACGGGCTCCGGATCGAGCTTTACCGACGATCCCAGGTTGGCGACGTTCCTGATGCCCACGTTTCCGACGGACGTCGTCGCGATCGCAGCCGGAGGGATCGGCGCGCTGGCGCTTACGTCGAGCGGACGGCTCTGGTCCTGGAGTCCATTCGGACTCGTCGCCGCGCAGGTTCCGGTCGTGGACGATCAAGGCGTAGGCCTCAACTGCACGGCAATCGCCCTGGGCCGCCAGCACGGGCTCGTGCTCACCGCGGACGGAAGCGTCTGGTGCTGGGGACGGAACGACCGAGGGCAGCTCGGGAACGGCACCGTGGGGCCCGATTGGAACTCGGAGCCCGCCCGCGTCTCCATGCAGAACGTGGTCGCGGTGGCCGCAGGCGCCGAGCACAGCTTGGTGCTTCGCGCCGACGGTCGGGTCTGGGGGTGGGGAGCGAACGACAAAGGCCAGCTCGGAAACAATTCGACGGCTGACGCGCCGGCGCCGGTCTTGGCGCACCGATCGGATAGCCAGCTCGTGCGCGCGAAGGCAATCGCCGGAGGAGGCGAACACAGCCTGGCCCTCGACGCAGGTGGGGGCGTCTGGGCCTGGGGGTCGAACGACTATGAGCAGCTCGGGATTGCGGCTGTACTCGACTACGCCACGACGGCGAGGCGGGTCATCTGGTCGGCGGACGGCCCGCGACCTCCGGCGCTGCGCTCGGTGAAGGCGATCGCGGCAGGAGAAGACCACAGCCTGGCGCTCTTTGCCGACGGCTGCGTCTTCGGCTGGGGCCTGAACAATGCCGGACAACTCGGAGACGGAACGGATGCCCCGCACGGCCCGAGCTCGACGGCGCCTGTCTCCTGGGTCGGGCCTCCGGAAGAGTCAGGCGTAGAGCCGATCCTCAAGCTCGAGGGGATCACCGCGATCGCTGCGGGCAGCTACCACAGTCTCGCTCTGGCCGGACCGCCTGCGGTCCCCGAGGCTGGGGCGCCTCCGTGAACGGTGCCGACTGACCCCCAACCCTTTAGGCGGCCGGACGAGTGGGCGCACCTGGGATCGAACCAGGGACCTCCCGCGTGTGAGGCGGGCGCTCTCCCGCTGAGCTATGCGCCCAAGAAGCAAAGAGAGTAGCGGAGGAGATCACGTGGTTCGGCGGAGTCGCACAGCCGCTTTGGTACGTTCCGGCTAGTGCTACTCGCGCTGACCACGGGGCACAAGATCGGGCTGCTGACGTTCGCCGCGATCTTCATTTGCTTCGCACTGCTGTCGGCGTTCGTGCTCCCGCGCGTCCGGCCTCAGTTCCCCGGGCGGGGCTTGCCGTTGTTCGTTTTGACGACGATCGGCCTGTTCGCCGCCATGTTGACCGCCGTGATCGTGTTCGGCCGCGAGGGCAAGGAGGCGGAGGCCCGGAACGAGAATCCCACGAAGACAACGGAGGGCCCCACGGGCGCGAAGTCCGTAGTCGTTGATGAGACGGAATTCAAGATCACTCTCCCGGGCGGATCGACGCTGAAGGCCGGCAGCTACGACTTCGAGGCGAAGAACACGGGCAAGCTCGGGCACGATCTCGTCGTTGTCGGGCCGGGAGTCGACAACGAGAAGACGCCCGTCTACGACCCGGGCCAGACGGAGACGCTGAAGGTCACTCTCCAGCCCGGCACGTACGACCTCTACTGCTCGGTCCCCGGCCACAAGCAGGCCGGGATGGACTTGAAGCTCACGGTTTCCTAGCGCAGGGCCCATTCGGGCCCTGCGCTAGCGGAGAGGGCGGGATTCGAACCCGCGACCCACCTTTCGGCAGGTACGCGATTTCCAGTCGCGCTCCTTAGGCCAACTCGGACACCTCTCCTCGTTTGGCGCTTCAATTGTGCCCTGTGACCGTTGTCGCTGCGCTCGGAGACTCGATCACCGCGGGCTCTCCAGGGTGGGATCCGGACCCGCGCGTCCGTGCCCGGATCGCGGAGCCCGATCCCGCGAGCCAGTACGAGCACTGGGCGGCGCTCGCCGACCCGCGTCTCGAGTTTCGGAACTTCGGCGCCTACGGCGAGCGCACGGACGAGATCGTGCGACGGCTCGAGGCGTGCGCCTCCGGTGGGGACCTGCTGATCGTCCAGGGCGGGATCAACGACATCGCGCAGGGGCGCGCGGTCGAGCCGGCCGCGGAGAACCTCCGCGCGATGCTGCGCCGGGGGCGTGAGCTCGTGCCGGCCGTCGTCCTAGCCGACGTCCTGCCGTGGAACAACGGCTATCCGGAGGCCGAAGGCCCGATCCGGCGGCTGAACGAGCTGATCGCCGCTATCGGCCGCGACGAAGGGCTGGACGTGTTGCCCTTTCACGACACGCTCGAGGACGAAGCCCGCCCGGGCCGGATGCGTGAGGAGTGGACGTCGGACGGCGACCACCCATCCGTCGAGGGCTATCGCCTGCTCGGAGCGGTCGTGGCATCGATCGCCGCACGCAGCGACGCGACGTAGCCGCGTAGCCCCTCCGCGCCGGACTCCGCCGCGACCTGCACCGCCCGGCTCCCGACCACGATCCCGTCCGCCGGTTCGGCTGCAGCCGCCGCCTGCTCCGGAGTCGAGATCCCGAAGCCGACGAGGAGTGGAACCTCCGTGACCGCCCGAGCGCGCTCGACGAGCGCTCCGATCTGGGGCGAGAGCGACTCGCGGGCGCCGGTCGTGCCCGTGACCGAGACGAGGTAGAGCCAGCCGTCCGTCCGCTCGGCCGCCATGCGGATCCGCTCGGCGGGCGTGGTGGGCGCGACGAGCTGGATCCGGCGCAGCTCGGGCTCTGCTTCGACCGGCAGGTCGGCCACGATCAGGCTCGTCGCGCCGGCCGCGCGCGCGTCGTCCTCGAAGCGCCGATACCCGTAGGCCTCGAGCAGCGACGCGTACGTCATGGGGACGAGCGGGACGGTGACGAGCTCGCGGGTCGCGGCGAGGCACGCGAGGCATTCCCGGGTTCGCATCCCCCGCGCGAGCGCGCGCTCGGCGGCCTCGCGGATCACCGGCCCGTCCGCGAGCGGGTCCGAGAACGGGAAGCCGAGCTCGACGAGATCGGCGCCTCCGGCCACGGCCGCCGCTGCCAGCTCCGGCGTCTCCGGCCCGGACATCAGGTAGACGGCGAGGCGTTTGCGCGTCTCCGGCGAACTCATCCGAGATGCCACTCGTAGGAAGACCGCAGCTCGACCTCGACCGCGCCCGGCCGACGTGGCTGACGGCGGGCATGGTGCGGCTCGCGGTCCTGAGCGCCTTCGTCGTCCTGGTCGGGATGGTGCGTGCCCGCATGAGCCCGCACGGGGGCTGGATCGTCGTCGCGGGCGGCTCCGCGCTCGTCCTCGCCGGCGCGATCCTGTTCGCGACCTCGACCCGCCGCCTCGCCGAGCGGCTCCGTCTCGGTCACGCAACCGAGGCGTTCCTGATGCTGCTGCGGCGAACCGGGTTGCCGCTGCTCGGGCTCGCCTTCTTCCTCGCCTGGACGCTCGTCTACATCGCTCTCTGGGCTTTCCACCCGTCCGAGGCGTTTCGCGGACTGGAGAAGGCGCCCCGGTTCGCCGACTTCTTCTACTACGCGGTCTCGACGGCCTTCATCTCGCCGCCCGGAGACGTGCTCGCCCATTCGCGCGGCGCCCGCAGCGCGACGATGATCGAGATGCTGACGGCGTTCGCGCTCCTCACCGCCTACCTGTCGAGCTTCGTCGACTGGTACGGGCGTCGCGGTCAAGAGTCCTGAGCGTCGTCGAGCCGGGAGAACAGCGTCGCGTCGACGCGACGCCCGGCGTGGCGGAGGTACCGCCGCTTGATGCCTTCGCACTCGAACCCGACCCTCTCCAGCACCCGCTCGGAGGCCGTGTTGCCGATGCGGACGTGAGCTTCGACACGAAAGATGCCGTTCGCAAAGGCGTGCTCGACGATGGCCGCGACGGTGCGCGTCGCGATCCCGCGGCCCCGTGCCTCGTGGAGGAGCCAGTAGCCGATCTCGACGGTGTCGCGCATCGGGTCGAAATGGTGGATGGCCGCCCCGCCGAGAATCTCGCCGGTCGTCGAATCCTCGATCACGTAGGGGGCCAGAAGGCCTCGCGCGCGCGCGGCCGGTATCTCTTCCCGGAGGGCGGCCCGGAGCATGTCCGGGCCCACCGGCGGCAGGCCTGCCTCGCCGCCGACCTCGGGATCGAGGAAGGCAGGCGCGATCGTTTCGATGTCCGCTTCGACGGGCGCGCGGATGATCAGCTCCTCGGCCCGTAGCTCGTCGGGAAACGCGTACGAGGACATGCGCATCGCGGAGGGGTCCGAGCGCGTCACCGGCCCAGAACCTCCGCCAGGTCCTTGTCCCCGCGACCGGACAGGCAGACCAGGACGAGCCCTGCCTCCAGGCCGGTGGCATGGGCCAGCGCGTGGGAAGGCTCGAGTGCCGGGATGATCCCTTCCGTTTGCGCGAGGCGGCGGAAGGCGTCGACAGCGTCGTCGTCGCCCGCGGTCGTGTAGACCGCGCGACCGCTGTCGCGGAGGAAGGCGTGCTCCGGCCCAACCCCCGGATAGTCGAGGCCGGCCGAGATCGAATGGGCGTCGAGGACCTGCCCGTCCGCGTCGGCGAGCAGGGAGGAGCGCGCGCCGTGCAGCACGCCGGTCCGCCCGGTGACGAGGCTGGCCGCCTCCTCAGCCTCGACGCCGACGAGCTCCACTCCGTCGTCGTCGACGAAGCCGGCGAAGATGCCGATCGCGTTCGAGCCGCCGCCGACGCATGCGACCACGACCTCGGGCAGGCATCCTTCGGAGTCGAGAATCTGCTCCCGGGCCTCGCGGCCGATCACGGACTGCAGCTCGCGGACGATCTCCGGGTACGGGTGCGGGCCCACGCAGGAGCCGATCAGATAGTGGGTCGACTCGACGTTGGTGATCCAGTCGCGGATCGCCTCGCTCGTCGCCTCCTTCAGGGTTCGGGTCCCGAACTCGACCGGCCGCACCTCGGCGCCGAGCAGCTCCATCCGCTCGACGTTCGGCCGTTGCCGGCGCATGTCCTCGGCGCCCATGTAGACGACGCACTCGAGCCCGAAGCGCGCGCAGACGGTTGCCGTCGCGACACCGTGCTGGCCCGCGCCGGTCTCGGCGACGATGCGGTGCTTGCCGAGCCGGCGCGCGAGCTCGGCCTGGCCGAGCGCGTTGTTCAGCTTGTGCGCGCCGGTGTGGAGCAGATCCTCGCGCTTGAGGTAGAGGCGCTTGCCGGGAGCGAAGCGTTCGACGAGGGTGAGCGGGGTCGGGCGCCCGCCGTACTCGCGTCCAAGCCGGTCGAGCTCGACGCGGAAGGCCTCCTCGTCCCAGGCCTCGCGCCAGCCCGCCTCGAGCTCGTCGAGGGCGGGGACGAGCGTCTCGGGGACGTACCGCCCGCCGTACTGCCCGTAGAGGCCGGCGGTCACCTGGCTGCCTCGACGTACGCGCGCACGCGCGCGTGGTCCTTGACGCCGGGCTCGCGCTCGAGGCTCGAGCTCGCGTCCACCGCCCACGGCCGGACGCTCTCGATCGCCTGCCGGACGTTCTCCGGCCCGAGCCCGCCCGCGAGGACGATGCGACCGTGCTCGGAGCGGGCGCGGGCGCGGTCGAGGTGGGTGGAATCCTGCTGCTGCCAGGGGAGGTCGACGACGCGCGCGACCTCTTCGCCGTTGCGGAGCAGGACGCCGTCGCGGCCGCGGTGATCGCCTTCTCGCGGATAGAGCTGGACGAGCTCGGCCGGCTCGTCGCGCAGCTCTCCGACGAGGACGGCGACCGACAGCATCGTGTCGGGAACGGGCAGAACCTCGGTGGCGCGGCGCGGGCTCTCCCGCGCGAGGACGAACCCGGCCAGGTCGGCGCCCGCCTCGGCCGCGACGGCGACGTCCTCCTCGCGCGTGAGCCCGCACACCTTCACGAGCGGGCGCGAGATCAGCTCGGACAGCTTCTGCGCGGGATCGGCTGCCTTCATCAGCGCCGAGCCGACCAGGATTGCGTCCGCACCGGCCAGCTCCGCCGCGGCCCCATGCGCCCGCGCGAAGATCCCGCTCTCGGCGACGACGACGCGCTCGCGCGGGGCCCGGGCGACCAGCTCCAGCTGAGCTGGGCGGTCGATCGCGAAGGTGGAGAGGTCGCGCGCGTTGATGCCGATCGGATCGGCCCCGAGCCGGACGGCTCGGTCGACCTCCTCGGCGTCGTGCGCCTCGACGAGCGTGTCGAGCCCGAGCTCGGCGGCACGGCCCATGAGAGCGGCCGCCTGCGAGTCGTCGAGGTCTCTGAGCAGGAGGAGGACCGCGTCGGCGCCGAGGCGATGCAGCTCGGTCAGCTCCTCGACGTCGCTGAAGAATCCCTTGGCGAGAAGCGGGAGGCGAGCCGCCGCGCGAGCGGCGGCTAGGTCTTCGACCGAGCCGCCGAAGCGCTCGTCGACGAGGATCGAAACGGCCGCGGCGCCGGCCCGCTCGAACGCAGCCGCGAGCCGGGCGGGATCGGCATCGGGCCGCAGCTCCCCCGCCGAGGGCGAGCGCCGCTTCACCTCTGCGAGCGCAGCCAGCCCGGGGCCGGCCAGAGCGTCCCGAAAGCGGCTCACTACGCTTCCACCGGATCGGATTTGGAGAAGGCCACAAGCTCCTCGAGTCGCGCCGCCGCCGCGCCCGAGTCGATCGCCTTTCGGGCGAGGGACAGTCCCTCCTCGAGGTCGGGGGCGTGTCCGGACGCGGCGATCGCGCCCGCGGCGTTCAGCAAGATCGCGTCCCGGCGGCCACCCCGCTCGCCGGAGAAGACGGCTCGGATCGCGGCGGCGTTCTCCTCCGGGCTTCCGCCTCGGAGCTCGTCCGCGCCGCAGCGCTCGACCCCGAGCTCGGCGGGATCGAGCTCGCGCCTCGTGACCTTGCCGTCCGTCACCTCGCCTACGAGGTTCACGCCCGCGGGCGAGAGCTCGTCGATCCCGTTGGCGCCGTGGACGACGAACGCGCGCCGGGCGCCGAGCTGCGCCAGCACCTCGGCGATCGCGGGGACGAGCTCCGGGGAGTAGACGCCGACGATCTGGGCCCGCGCCCCGGCGGGGTTCGTGAGCGGGCCGAGGACGTTGAAGATCGTCCTGGTCGCGAGCTCGCGCCGAACCGGCGCCGCGTGGCGCATGGCGGGATGGTGGGCGGGGGCGAACATGAACCCGAAGCCGAGCTCGTCGATCGAGCGCGCGATCCGCTCGGCCGGGAGCTCGAGCTCGAACCCGAGCGCCTCGAGCACGTCGGCCGAGCCCGAGGCCGAGGAGACGGCGCGATTCCCGTGCTTGGCGACCCCCGCTCCGGCGGCGGCCGCAACGAGCGCCGCGGCGGTGGAGATGTTGAGCGTCTGCGCGCCGTCGCCGCCGGTTCCCGCCGTATCGACGAGGTCGTCGCGGCGGGGATGGACCGGGAGCACGTGCTCGCGCATCGCCTCCGCGCAGCCGGCGATCTCGTCGGCCGTCTCGCCCTTGAGCCGGAGCGCGACGAGAAAGCCGCCGATCTGGCCGGGAGTCGCCTCGCCGAGCATGATCTCGGCCATGGCCGCGCGGGCCTCTTCGCGCGAGAGGTTGCGGCCGTCGAGCAGCCGTGCCAGAGCGTCCTGGATCACGCCCTAACGGTAGTCGGCGTCAGCTCTCGAGGAGGCGCGGCTGCATCGTGATCTCGACATTGCCGTCCAGCGCGCGGGAGACGGGGCAGCCCTCCTTCGCCTGCTCGGCCGCCTCCTCGAACGCGGCTGCGTCGATCCCCGGCACCCGCCCCTCGACCGAGAGCTCCATGGTCGTGATCGCGAACCCGTCGCCCACCTTGTCGAAGGTGCAGACGGCCCGGACCTCCAGGCGCTCCGGCGGCGTCCCGTTTTGCGCCAATCCGTTGGAGAGAGCCATCGAGAAGCAGGCCGCGTGAGCGGCTGCCAGCAGCTCCTCCGGACTCGTCTTGCCGCCCCCGGGCCCTTCCGTCCGCGCGCGCCAGCTCAGCTGCAGCCCGTCGAAGACTCCGCTATCGCCGCCGACGCGCCCGCTGCCGTGGGCGAGATCGCCTTCCCAGACGGCCTCTGCGCGGCTCTCAGCCACCGGATGCCTCCTCGAAGCGGCGGGCCACCTCGGGCCAGTTGACGACGTTCCACCAGGCCTCGAGGTAGTCGGGGCGGCGGTTCTGGTACTTGAGGTAGTAGGCGTGCTCCCAGACGTCGATCCCGAGTAGCGGCACGTCGCTCTGCATGATCGGCGAGTCCTGGTTCGCGGTCGAGTAGACGGCGAGCCCGGTTCCATCCCAGACGAGCCAGCTCCAACCCGAGCCGAAGCGCTTGACGCCCGTGTCGTTCACGAGCTTCTTCAGCTCGTCGAAGCTGTCGAAGGTGTCGTCGATCGCGCCGGCGAGCGCGCCCTCGGGCTCTCCGCCGCCGTCGGGGCTCATGATCTCCCAGAAGAAGCTGTGGTTGGCATGGCCGCCGACGTTGTTGCGGGCGGCGGTCCGCACCTCCTCGGGCAGGACGTCGAGGTTCGTCAGCACGTGCTCGACCGATTGGTTGTGCTCCTCGGTGCCCTCGAGCGCCTTGTTCGCGTTGTCGACGTAGGCCTGGTGGTGCTTGTCGTGGTGGACGCGCATCGTCTGCTCGTCGATGTGCGGCTCGAGCGCGTCGTAGGGATACGGCAGATCAGGGACCTCGTATGCCATCCCGCCTCCTTAAGGCTTGTCAACCTCGTACCCTACGCGAGCCTCAATGCCTCGCAATCTCTACGTCACGGCCATGGAGCCGCACAGCGGGAAGTCGGTCGTCGCGCTCGGTCTGATGGAGCTCCTGGCCGGAAGGGTCGAGCGGCTCGGCTTTTTCCGCCCGGTCGTCGGTTCCGAGCCCGATCCCCGGAGCGAGCTCATGCGCAGCCGCTACGAGTCGGCCGTCGCGCACGCGCTGACGGCCGAGGAGGCAAGCACCGTCCAGCCGTACGACGAGCTCCGCAAGCGCGTCGTCGCCGCCTACAAGCAACTCGAGAACGAGTGCGACTTCGTCCTCTGCGAGGGCACCGACTTCGCCGGCGCCGCACCCGCGCTCGACTTCGGGCTGAACGCCGACCTCGCCAACGAGCTGGGGGCGCCGGTCCTGGTCGTCGTCCGCGGCGGGCCCCCCGAGCAGACGGCCGCATCGGTGCGGGTCGCGCGCGCAGGGCTCGAGACCAAGGGCTGCGAGCTCTTCGGCGTGGTCGTGAACCGCATCCCGCCCGAGCATCTCGAAGGAGTGCGGCAGGCGCTCGCCGACGCCGATGTCTATCTCCTCGCCGAGACCCCCGAGCTTGCCTATCCGACCGTGGCTGAGGTGGCGGACCAGCTCGGAGCCCGGATCGTCCTCGATCCGCGCGGGACGCTGCAGCGCGAGGTGCGCGACGTGCGGATCGCGGCCATGAGCGTGGAGCACTTCGTCGAGCATCTGGTGGAGGACGCGCTGGTTATCGTCCCGGCCGACCGGCCGGACATCCTCGTCGCCACGCTCGCGTCGGCGATCTCGCCGGAGATCCCGGCGATCGCCGGCGTCCTGCTCACCGGCGGCCAGCCCCTCGCCGAAGGCACCCGGCGGCTGCTCGCGCACGCGCCGTTTCCGGTGCTCGAAGTGGACGATCTGACCCACGTGGCGGCCGCGTCCGTCCAGTCCGTGCGGGCGGGCCTCGGACCGGACAACGAGCGCAAGATCGCCACCGCACTCGGCCTGTTCGAGTCGAGCGTCGACACGGCCGAGCTCGAGCGGCGGATCGCCCTCGAGCGGCCGGCTCGGATCACGCCGATCATGTTCGAGTACGAGCTGATCGAGCGCGCGAAGGAGGTCCGCCGCCACATCGTCCTGCCCGAGGGCGAGGACGACCGGATCCTGCGCGCCGCCGAGATCCTCCTCCGGCGCGGCGTCGTCGACGTGACGATCCTCGGGTCTCCCGACGATGTGCGCCCCCGGGCCTCCTCCCTTGGGGTCGACATCGACGGTGCCGAGGTCGTCGATCCGCTCTCGTCACCGCTGCGAGACGACTTCGCGGGTCACTACTTCGAGCTGCGCAAGCACAAGGGCGTGACCGAGGAGTTCGCCTACGACCGCGTCGGCGACCCGAGCTACTTCGGGACGCTGATGGTGCAGACCGGCGCCGCCGACGGGATGGTCTCGGGCGCAGCCCACACGACGGGCGACACGATCCGGCCCGCCTTCGAGGTCATCCGCGCGCGCGAGGGCGTGTCCGTGGTCTCGAGCGTCTTCTTCATGTGCCTCGCCGATCGGGTGCTCGTGTACGGCGACTGCGCCGTCAACCCGAAGCCGGACACCACCCAGCTGGCGGACATCGCGATCTCGTCGGCGGAGACGGCGGCGAGCTTCGGGATCGAGCCTCTGATCGCGATGCTTTCCTACTCGACCGGGACATCGGGGAAGGGAGAGGACGTCGATCGCGTCCGGGAGGCGACCGAGACTGTCCGCGAGCGCCGTCCCGACCTCAAGGTCGAGGGGCCGATCCAGTACGACGCCGCGGTCGACGAGGCGGTTGCGGAGCTGAAGTTGCCCGGCAGCGAGGTGGCGGGGCAGGCGACCGTCTTCGTCTTCCCGGACCTCGAGTCGGGGAACGTCGCCTACAAGGCGGTCCAGCGGTCGGCAGGTGCGGTCGCGATCGGCCCGGTGCTGCAGGGGCTTAACAAGCCGGTGAACGACCTCAGCCGCGGCTGCACGGTCACCGACATCGTCAACACGGTCGCCATTACCGCGATTCAGGCGGGCTCGGCCTAAAGGTGTTAAGGGCGGTCGCCGGCCTCGGGCCGGCTGATCGCCGGCCGCCAGTCCGGCCCGCCCGCGACGTTCGCGGCGTGCACGACGATCTCGGCCGCCTGCTCGGGCTCGAGCACGTCCGTGTTGACGACCAGGTCGTAGTGCGTCGGAAGCTCGCGGTCGATCGAGTAGAAGCGCTTGAAGTACAACGCCCGGGCGGCATCGTCCTCCTTGACGAGCTTCTGCGCGTCGCCCTCGCTTCCCGGGGACTCCGTGAGTCGCCGGATGCGAACCTGCGGCGACGCGGTCACGAGCACCCGCAGCATCCCCTCTTGACCGGCGAGCGCCATCGAGGCGGCGTGGGCGACGATCACCGCGTTGCCTTCGCCGGCGATCTCCTCGACGACGCCCCGGATCAGGTCGCGATGGAGATCCTCGCGCTCGGTTCGGGCCGGCGCGGGCTCCGCCCCCACGATCCCGGAGCCGGTGCCCATGTCCGACAGCACCTCGACGACGCGAAGCAGCCGCGACTTCCGCTGCTCCGAATCCGCGAGCTGATCTGCGTGCACCCCGCCCCGCTCGGCCGCGCGCGAGATCACCTCCTCGTCCACGTACTGGAGGCCGAGACGCTCGGACACGAGCCGCCCGATGGTCTCGCCCTCGGCCCCTGACTCGCGCGAGATGCAGACCACCCTGACCGTCATCTCAGTCGCCGGCCCACTTCCAGTCCCGAATCTCGGGCATGTCGTCGCCGTGCGTCGCGATGTAGTGCCGGTGCTCGACCAGCTTGTCGCGGATCTCCTGCTTGACGTAGGCGGCCTCGCCCCCGAGCCCGGTGACGCGGTCGATCACGTCGTCGACGAGGTGGAACCGGTCGAGGTCGTTGCGCACGACCATGTCGAACGGCGTCGTGGTCGTGCCCTCTTCCTTGTACCCGCGCACGTGCAGGTTGCGGTGGTTGCGCCGGCGGTACGTCAGCCGGTGGATCAACCACGGATAGCCGTGGAAGGCGAACACGATCGGCTTGTCGGTCGTGAACAGCGTGTCGAACTCCTTGTCGGTCATCCCGTGCGGGTGCTCGGTGTGCGGCTGGAGCCGCATCAGGTCGACGACGTTGACGACGCGCATCTTCAGCTGCGGGAAATAGCCCCTGAGCAGCTCGACCGCGGCCAGAGTCTCGAGCGTCGGGATGTCCCCCGAGCACGCCATCACGACGTCCGGGTCGCCGCCCCGGTCGCTCGAGGCCCACTCCCAGATGCCGATGCCCTCGGTGCAGTGCTTGATCGCCGCGTCCATGTTCAGGTACTGCAGCGCCGGCTGCTTGCCCGCGACGACGACGTTGACATAGTTCTTGCTCCGGAGGCAGTGGTCCATCACCGACAGCAGCGTGTTCGCGTCGGGTGGGAGGTAGATGCGGATCACCTCGGCCTTCTTGTTCGCGACGTGGTCGAGAAAGCCCGGATCCTGGTGCGAGAACCCGTTGTGGTCCTGGCGCCAGACGTGCGAGCTGAGGAGGTACGTGAGCGACGCGATCGGGCGCCGCCACGGGATCTCGCTTCGGGTCACCTTCAGCCACTTGGCGTGCTGGTTGAACATCGAGTCGATCACATGGACGAACGCCTCGTAGGTCGAGAAGAGTCCGTGCCGCCCGGTCAGGAGGTAGCCCTCGAGCCACCCCTGACAGGTGTGCTCGCTCAGGATCTCCATGATCCGGCCGTCGGGGCTCAGGTGGTCGTCGTACTCGTACGTCTCGGCCTGCCAATCCCGGTTCGTGACCTCGAACGACGCCTGGAGCCGGTTCGACGCGTGCTCGTCGGGCGAGAACATGCGGAAGTTCTTGAACGGCATGTTCATCTTCATCACGTCGCGGAGGAAGTCTCCGAGCACCCGGGTTGCCTCGCCGACGGTTTGCCCCGGGGTGTCGATCTCCAGCTCGTAGTCGCGGAAGTCCGGCATCCGCAGCTCGCGGAGGAGCAGCCCGCCGTTCGCGTGCGGGTTCGCGCCCATGCGGCGCTCGCCTTTCGGCGGCAGCTCGCGCAGCTCCGGTAGCAGCCGCCCGTTCTCGTCGAACAGCTCCTCGTGCTTGTAGCTCTTGAGCCAGTCCTCGAGCACGGCGATGTGCTTCGGGTTGCCCGCGAGGTCGGCCATCGGAACCTGATGGGAACGCCAGTAGTCCTCGGTCTTCTGGCCGTCGACCTCTTTCGGGCCCGTCCATCCCTTCGGCGTCTTCATCACGATCATCGGCCACTTCGGGCGCTTCATCTCTCCGCCCTCGCGCGCCTCCCGCTGGATCGCCTTGATGTCGCCGATCACCTGATCGAGGGTGGCGGCCATCTCCCGGTGCACCTTCTCCGGGTCCGAGCCTTCGACCCAGTAGGGCTTGTAGCCGTAGCCGACGAACAGCGCTTCGAGCTCTTCGCGCGGGATGCGCGCGAGGATCGTCGGGTTGGCAATCTTGTAGCCGTTCAGGTGGAGGATGGGGAGGACGGCGCCATCCGTGGCCGGGTTGAGGAACTTGTTGCCGTGCCACGCGGTCGCGAGCGGGCCGCTCTCGGCCTCGCCGTCCCCGACGACGCAGGCGACGATCAGGTCGGGATTGTCGAGCGCCGCCCCGTAGGCGTGCGAGACGGCATAGCCGAGCTCCCCGCCTTCGTGGATCGAGCCCGGCGTCTCCGGCGCCGCGTGGCTCGGGATCCCGCCCGGGAACGAGAACTGCTTGAACAGGATGTCGATCCCCTCGGCGTCCTCGGGGATGTTGGGATAGAACTCGCTGTAGGTGCCCTCGAGGTAGGTGTTCGCCACCATCCCCGGGCCGCCGTGGCCGGGGCCGCAGATGTAGATCATGTCGAGGTCGTACGCCTTGATGATCCTGTTCAGGTGCACGTAGATGAGGTTCAGCCCCGGAGTCGTACCCCAGTGTCCGAGCAGGCGCGGCTTGATGTGCTCGAGCTTGAGCGACTCCTTCAGCAGCGCGTTCCCCATGAGGTAGATCTGGCCGACCGACAGGTAGTTGGCGGCGCGCCAGTACTTGTGGATGAGCTCCAGTTCCTCGTCCGAGAGTGTCTGCGGGGCTTCAGGGGCAGCGGTTGTCATTTACTCCTCCGGTTCCGGGGCATCGGTCGGGGCGATTATGTCGTGAACGGGACGCGCCGGCAAAGCCGGCACGTCCCTCCACTCAAGGGGGAACCTCCGGTTCCCCCTTGAGACCTCCTCCCTTGTGACCGGGCTCCCGGCTTCGCCGGGTCGCCCTTTTCAAGGCGGCCACAGACTCACATGACTCGAAGGAAGGGGCCAAGAAGCGGTTTCAGAAATGAGTTCTGGAGACGTCGCCACCGGGTCAGCGAGCAGCTGAGCAGCGACACGGGCGCTCGTGGCGGACGACGTGGCGCTTGAAGGCGCGCGGTCGGCGAAGCTCCTCGACGACGTAGCGGTTCTCGACCCGGGCCATGCTCGCCCGCGCCACCTGCGGCGAGCAATGTTGGGCTTTTGGTCGAGGTGGCGCGGCTCGCCGAGCTTCGCGCACGATGTGGGGCCGCGTATGGCAGTCTCAGGTCGGTGGTTCCTGAGTCGCAGCTCGTGTCGACCGAGCACGGACTTGTCCCGAAGGGGCAGGGCTGGTTCGTCCTCAATGCGCGCGAGACGCAGTGGTGGGAACGCAAGGGTCGCGGCGTCCTCTGCGAGTTCGAGGGCGCAGGCTTCGAGGACGCGGCCGATTTCTTGCAGCTCGGGATCAATGTCACCGTTCTCGCGCCGGGCGAGCCGATGGCGATGTACCACTGGGAGGCAGATCAGGAGGACTTCCTCGTGCTCTCCGGCGAGGCGCTGGCCATCGTCGAAGGTGAGGAGCGCCCGCTACGCCAGTGGGACTTCCTGCACTGCCCTCCCGGGACGAGCCATGTGATCATCGGCGCCGGAGAAGGGCCGTGCCTGGTACTTGCGGTCGGCGCCCGCGACCGCTCGATGGGCCCTGACTGGGGCGCCTACACCGTGGACGAAGCCGCGCAACGCCATGGCGCCGGCGTCGAGCGGGAAACAACCGACGCGGACGAGGCGTATGCCCGATTCCCCAGAAGCGAACTAACCCGATATCGCGAGGGCTGGCTTCCCGAATAGACGCCCAACGCTGATCCGAGGCTTCGAATCTGAATGAAGGGACCCGCTCTCTGACGCCGAAGGCCAGTCGGCATCCGGCATCAAGCTAGGAGGGGTGCCGATGGCCGCTGCGCCGTGGATCGTTTCGGACGAGCTGTGGGAACTGGTCGAGCCGCTGCTCCCGATGAAGGAGCGGCGCTTCCGCTATCCGGGCCGTAAGCGGCTGCCCGATCGGCAGGCGTTGCAGGGGATTCTGTTCGTGTTGCACACCGGAATCGCTGGCAGCATCTGCCGAGCGAGCTCGGGTTCGGCTCGGGAGTGACCTGCTGGCGGCGCCTGGACGAGTGGCAGCGAGCGGGTGTGTGGGAAGAACTGCACGCGCTCTTGCTGGCTCGTTTGCGGGCCGCGGGCGAGCTGGAATGGTCGCGGGCGATCGCCGACTCGAGCCAGGTGCAGGCTAAAGGGGGCGCCGAGACATGTCCGAGCCCGGTCGACCGAGGCCGTCCCGGCTCCAACCACCATCTCCTCGTCGACGCGACGGGGATCCCGCTCGCCTTCTCGGTCACGGGCGGCAACCGCAACGACGTCACCCAACTGATCCCGCTCCTGGACGGCGTCCCCGCCGTCCGCGGTGCCGTTGGTCGGCCCCGCCGACGACCCGACAGCCTGATCGCCGACCGCGGCGACCATGACAAGTACCGGCGGCTCGTCCGGCAGCGTGGCGTCAAACCGCTGATCGCTCGCCGCCAGACCGAGCACGGCTCCGGCCTCGGCCGCTACCGCTGGGTGGTCGAACGCACCGTCGCCTGGCTGCACAACTTCAAGCGCCTACTCGTCCGCTTCGAACGCCGTGCCGATATCCAGCGCCGAGTCCAGCGCTAGG
>DASWEE010000088.1:0-21107 GCA_036394915.1 Gaiellaceae bacterium
GTCGCCGCCCGCATCCTGCTCGACTTCGACGCGGATGCGGACAAGATTCGCAACGAGATCATCCGCATGCTCTCGGGTCCCGGCCGCCGGCAGCAGGGCGGAGGCGCGGCGCCGGGCGAGAAGGCCAAGTCGTCGAAGCTGCTCGACCAGTTCGGCCGCAACCTGACGAAGCAAGCGTCCGAGGGCAAGCTCGACCCGGTCGTCGGCCGCCAGACGGAGATCGAGCGCGTGATGCAGATCCTCTCGCGCCGCACAAAGAACAATCCCGTCCTGATCGGTGAGCCCGGCGTCGGCAAGACCGCGGTCGTCGAGGGCCTCGCCGCGCGGATCTCCAACAACCAGGTTCCCGAGCTGCTGAAAAACAAGCAGATCTACACGCTCGACCTCGCGGCACTGGTCGCCGGCTCGAAGTACCGCGGTGAGTTCGAGGAGCGCCTGAAGAAGGTGATGAAGGAGATCACCCAGCGCGGCGACATCATCCTGTTCATCGACGAGCTGCACAATCTCGTCGGCGCCGGCGCTGCGGAAGGTGCGATCGACGCAGCCTCCATTCTCAAGCCCGCGCTCGCGCGCGGCGAGCTGCAGACGATCGGCGCGACGACGCTCGACGAGTACCGCAAGTACCTCGAGCGCGACGCGGCGCTCGAGCGACGCTTCCAGCAGGTGCGCGTCGACGAGCCGTCGGTGGACGACTCCGTCCAGATCCTGCGCGGGCTCCGCGACCGGTACGAGGCCCACCACCGCTGCAAGATCACCGACGACGCCCTGCACGCCGCCGCGGTCCTGTCCGACCGCTACATCCAGGACCGCCACCTTCCCGACAAGGCGATCGACCTCATCGACGAGGCCGCATCCCGCATGCGGATCAAGACGATGAGCGCGCCGCCGCGCTACCGCGAGCTCGAGGAAGAGATCGAGAAGGTCCGGAAGGACAAGGAGGAGGCGATCGAGTCCCAGGAGTTCGAGAAGGCCGCCAGCCTCCGCGACAAGGAGCGCAAGCTGACGCAGAAGAAGCGCGAGCTCGAAGAGAGCTGGCGCGAGAACGAGGCCAGCGAGCAGCCCGAGGTCGGCGAGGACGAGATCGCCGACATCGTCTCGATGTGGACGGGGATCCCGGTCTTCAAGCTCACCGAGGCCGAGTCGGAGCGGCTCGTGCGGATGGAGGACGAGCTCCACAAGCGTGTGATCGGCCAGAACGAGGCGATCATCGCCGTGTCGAAGTCGATCCGGCGCGCGCGGGCGGGGATCAAGGATCCGAAGCGCCCGACCGGCTCGTTCATCTTCCTCGGCCCGTCGGGCGTCGGCAAGACCGAGCTCGCACGGACGCTCGCCGAGTTCATGTTCGGCGACGAGGACGCGATGATCCAGATCGACATGTCGGAGTACATGGAGAAGCACTCCGTGTCCCGGCTCGTCGGCTCGCCGCCCGGTTACATCGGCTACGACGAGGGCGGCCAGCTCACCGAGTCCGTGCGCCGCAAGCCGTACTCGGTCGTGCTCTTCGACGAGATCGAGAAGGCGCACCCGGACGTGTTCAACATCCTGCTGCAGATCCTCGAGGACGGGAAGCTGACGGACGCCCAGGGGCGCAAGGTCGACTTCCGCAACGTCGTCGTGATCATGACGTCGAACATCGGCTCCGCCTCGATCTCGAAGAACGTCTCGCTCGGCTTCTCGATCGGCGACGACACGGGCCTCAGCTACGAGGACATGAAGAGCCGCGTGATGTCCGACCTGAAGCGGGTCTTCCGCCCCGAGCTGCTGAACCGGATCGACGAGATCATCGTGTTCCCGAAGCTGACCAAGGAGGAGATCATCCAGATCGTCGATCTCCTGCTCGTGCGCGTGCGAGAGCAGATGGTCCAGCACGAGGTCACGATCGAGCTCACCGACGAGGCCAAGGAGCTGCTGGTGGAGAAGGGCCACGATCCGGCGATGGGAGCCCGGCCTCTGCGCCGCGCGATCCAGCGCTACATCGAGGACCCGCTCGCCGACTTCGTCCTCGGCCGCGAGCTTGCGCCCGGATCGACGATCGTCGTCGCGCGCAAGAACGAGGACGAGGTGGACATCGAGGTGATCCCGCCGACGATCCCCGAGGACGTCGCGCAGGTCACCGTCCCGCCCCAGGAGCCGGCCTCCGAGGGCGAGCCCGAGACGGCCGGCGAGCCCGAGTAGCGCTCAGTCCCAGCGCTTGACGAGGTAGGTGCACGTCTCGTGCGCCTGGCGCTCGACACCGTCCTCGTCCAGGTACGGGTAGGTGACGACGAACTCGCCGAACCCGGTCTCCTCGTAGCCTTCCTTTGCATAGAGGCGGCGCGCGGGGACGTTGTGGACGTCGACGCCGAGTCCGAGCGCGTTGATTCGGCGGGCCGCCGCCTCCGCCTCGGCGCGGCGCATCAGCTGCGTCCCGATACCGCGGCGCCGGTGCTCGGAGGCCACGGCGAGGTCCTCGACCTGAGCCGCGCCGGCCCTGCGGGCGCGGTCAGAGAGCTTCCGTCCTCGCAGCCGGAGGTTGAGGTGCCCGACGGGATCCGAGCCCGACCAGGCGATCAGGTAGAGGCACTCTCCGCGGCGTTGCGCGTCGAGCCGTTCGCGGTGCTTCCCCGGATAGCGAGGGAGCTTGCGCTCGATCCGCGAGAGGTCGCCCGCCGTGATGGGCCGGATCTCTACAGCTTCACGCGCTTGTACAGAGTCCACGGGTCCTCTCGATCCCGGCGAAAGATGCCTAGCCGCTCGAGAGGGAAGCGAAACTCCGGCGTTCTGCCGAGCGTGGCCTGTGCATCGGCGAGATCCTCCGGCGAGAGCCCGGCGGCGATGGTGGCGTGGAAGTAGTACGAAACAGGTTTGCCGCTCTCGTACTCGCCCGGCTCGAGCCCGAGCTCTGTCAGGATCCTGCGCTGCAAGAGGAGCAGCCGCTCGTCCTGCTCGACGTCGAGGAAGACGACGCCTTCGCGCTCGAAGAACCCGAAGCCGTGCAGGACGAGCTGGAACGGATCGGTCTCCTCCGCCAGACGGTCGAGGAAGGCCTCGCAGCGTTCGGCCTCGTCGGTCTCGAACGGCTGCTTCAGAGTGATGTGCGGCTCGAGCGCGAGCGTCGCGGCGCTGGCGTCGTGGCGCTCGTACAGCCTGGCCTGGGCGCGGCGGATGAAGTTGTGCACGCCGTCGGGCAGGAGGATCACGTAGGCGAGCCACATGCCGGCATTCTCGCCGCTCGTCAGGCCGACCTATTGCTCCGGAGCTCCTCGACCTCGATTTGCTCGAAGCGCGCGATCAGCCCGTGCAGCGCCGCGCGCCGCGTTCCTTTCGGGTCGAGCGCCGGCTGAGCCTCGATCGCCCTGAGCTTGCCGTAGAGCTCGTCGAGCAGCTGGAGCCGCCAGAGCTCGTGGCGCTGCACGTTGCTGAGTCCGGTCTGCACGCCCACCTGTTCAGCCTGCCGGCCGAGAACGATGCGGACATCGGGTCCGTGCCGCACGTCTCTGACGGGGAACTACCGAGCTCCGATAGAACGGGGCGTGTGCGCCTATCCCTGCTCGCGCGCCGGCCCGCGCTCACGGTGCTCGTCGGCGCGGTCGCGATTGCCTTTTCCGGAATCCTGTTTCGGCTCGCCCACGTGTCGCCCTCGACCGGCGCCTTCTACCGGTGCCTCTGGGCGCTGCCGCCGCTGTGGCTGATCGCGCGCTGGGAGCAGCGGCGGTTCGGTCCGCGCCCGGCCCGGTCGCGCCGGTTCGCCTGGATCGCAGGCGCGTTCTTCGCCGTCGATCTCGTCCTCTGGCACAACGCGATCGAGCGGGTCGGGGCCGGGCTCGCGACCGTGCTCGGCAACACCCAGGTCGTGCTCGTCGGACTGCTCGCGTGGCTGCTGCTCCGCGAGCGGCCGAGCAAGGCATCGCTCGTCTCGATCCCGGTCGTCCTCGTCGGCGTCGTGCTGATCTCGGGAGCGCTCGAGCACGGGGCCTACGGCCCGGACCCCGCCCTCGGCGCGGTCTACGGCGTTCTGACGGGGATCGCCTACTCGGGGTTCCTGCTGACGCTACGGCAGGGAGGGCGCGGCGTCATCGGCCCGGCCGGGCCCTTGCTGGACGCCACCTTCGCCGCCGCGATCGGCTGCGCACTGATCGGGCTCGTCGTCGGAGACCTCGACTGGACGCCGAGCCTCGCCGCGCAGGGATGGCTCGTGCTCCTGGCGCTCAGCTCGCAGGTTCTCGGATGGCTGCTGATCGCGATCTCGCTGCCGCGGCTACCGGCGGTCGTCACGTCTGTTTCGCTCACGCTGCAGCCCGTCTGCTCGGTGATCTTCGCGGCCTTGATCCTCGGCGAGGCGCCCTCCGCGCTTCAGCTCGTGGGCGCCGCCGGCATCCTCGCGGGGCTCGTGATCGCGTCGGCCGGCCGCCGATCCCCGCCGCCGCCGGAGCCGGAGCTCGCGGGCTGAAAATCGGCACGAACTCGGCACGGAATGCGTCCGAAGCCAACCGTAGTGTGAGTGCATGGCCAAGGCCGCAGTCCAGTACGCCTGCTCCGAGTGCGGTTATTCGGCCGGCCGCTGGTTCGGGAAATGCCCGAGCTGCAACGCCTTCGGGACGCTCGCCGAGGAGGTGCCCGAAGCGGAGGGCAAGGCCGAGGCGCGACCGCTCCTTCGCCTCGTCGACGTCGAGGCCGATGAGGCTGCTCGGATCCCCACCGGCGTCCCGGAGCTCGATCGCGTGCTCGGCGGCGGCCTCGTGCCGGCGTCGCTCGTGCTCGTCGGCGGCGAGCCGGGCGTCGGCAAGTCGACGCTGTTGCTGACGGCGCTGGCCGCGATGTCGAAGGAGCGCCGCTCGCTGCTCGTCACCGGCGAGGAGTCGGTTGCGCAGGTGAAGCTGCGAGCCGCGCGCCTTGGCGGTGCCGAACAGGTCGAGATCCTCGCCGAGACGGAGCTGGAGGTCGTCTGCGCCACGCTCGAACGTGAGCGCCCCGACGTCTGCGTGATCGACTCCGTCCAGACGCTGTACTCGTCCGATCTCGGATCGGCGCCGGGATCGGTCGGCCAGGTGCGCGAGGCGGCCGGGCGGCTCCTGCGGCTCGCCAAGGAGGCTGGGATCGCCACCATCCTCGTCGGCCACGTGACCAAGGACGGCTCGGTCGCCGGCCCGCGCGTGCTCGAGCATCTCGTCGACTGCGTGCTCCAGTTCGAGGGCGACCGCTACCACGAGCACCGCGTGCTGCGGGCCGTCAAGAACCGGTTCGGCTCGACGAACGAGCTCGGCGTCTTCGAGATGACCGGCAGCGGACTTGCCGGGGTCCCGAATCCGTCCGAGCTGTTCGGCCGAACGCAGACGGGTGACGCGGGAGCCGCAGTCGCGTGCGCGCTCGAGGGGACGCGCCCGATCCTGCTCGAGATCCAGGCGCTGGTCGCACGTACAGATCTGGCGATGCCGCGCCGCGTCGGAACGGGAGTGGATCCAAAGCGGCTCGCGATGATCGTCGCCGTCCTCTCCCGCCACGCGGGAGTCGCGCTCGGTCAAGCCGATGTCTTCGTCAACGTCGCCGGCGGCGTCCGGATCGACGAGCCGGGCGCCGATCTGCCGGTAGCGCTCGCGATCGCGTCCGCCGCCCGCGGTACCGCGGTGCGCGACTCGCTCGCCGCCTTCGGCGAGATCGGGCTGACGGGCCGCCTCCGTCCCGCCACCCAGGCGGAACGCCGGCTCGAGGAGTGCGCCAAGCTCGGCCTGGGCGAGATCCTGGTTCCGGCGGGCACGAGCGTTCGTGGCAAACTACGCAAGACGGAGGCGGAGACCCTCCGGCAGGCGATTCGGTCAGGACTCGTTGAAGACGGAGGGCAGACATAGAGAAGAGCGGCCGCGCTCGCCTCTCGGCGTGACCCGCCGTCCGCGGCAGGACGACCCGAGACGCGACCCGACGCTCCTCGCCGCGATCGCGCGAGTGGCTCCCGGCACGGAGCTGCGCCAGGGGACCGACGACATCATCCGCTCGCACAGCGGAGCCCTGATCGTGATCGGGGAGCCCTCCGAGCTCGAGTTCATGTTCTCCGGCGGCATGCGGCTCGATCTGGCTTTCACGCCCCAGCTTCTCTACGAGCTGGCGAAGATGGACGGGGCGATCATCATCGACTCGGCGCTCTCGACGCTCGCGTACGCCAACGTCCAGCTGATTGCCGATCCGGCGATTCCCTCGGCCGAGACCGGCACGCGCCATCGCACGGCAGAGCGAGTGGCCAAGCAAACCGACGCGCTCGTGATCTCGATCTCCCAGCAGCGCGAGACGGTCACGCTCTTCGTGGGCCAGCGCCGCTACCAGCTCGACCCGATCGCGGACGTGCTCGCGAAGACGAACCAGGCGCTCGCGACCGTGGAGACGTACCGGCAGCGCCTCGAGCAGGTGCTGACAAGGCTCACCGCGCTGGAGTTCCAGAACGCGGTGATGCTGGACGACGTGCTCGTCGTCGTCCAGCGGGCCGAGATGACTACGAGGATGGCGGCCGAGGTCGAGCGCGATTTCGTCGAGCTGGGGTCCGAGGGCCGGATGATCAGGATCCAGCTCGAGGAGTTGATGGCCGACGTGCCAAAGGAGAAGGACGCCGTCCTATTCGACTACCACGCCGGGAACGGCGAGGTCCGCGTCGAGGAGATGCTCGAGGGCCTGGCCGCCCTCTCGTACAAGCAACTGCTCGAGCTCGAGGAGCTCGCCGAGCTGCTCGCCTATCCGCGGACGGTCAATCCGCTCGATTACGCGGTCACGCCCCGAGGGCTCCGCGTCCTGTCCCAGATTCCGCGGCTGCCGGAGATCGTCGTCCAGCGCGTGGTCGGAGATCTCGAGAGCCTCGATGCGATCCTGCGCGCTTCCGGCCGTGAGCTCGAGGCGGTCGAGGGCGTAGGTCAGGCGCGCGCACGAGAAATACGCGAGGGCCTGCGCCGGCTCCAGGAGCACAACCTGGTCGATCGCTACCTGCAGCTCTAGCTGCTGTGAGCAGGGATTTTCCCGAAAATCCCTGGAAACAATGGCATTTTCGGGAAGTTTCCGCTATACTTGAATCGTCCCGCCGGCGACGGCATCGAGTCGCCGGCGTCTTGGCGAATACGGGCGAGCGAAAGGGAGGGTCGCTTGTACAAGGTCGGCGAAAAGGTCGTGTATCCCCACCACGGGGCAGGAACCGTGGTCAAGAAGGAGCTGCGGGAGGTTCTCGGCCAGAAGCGCGAGTACCTCACGATCAAGATCCTGCACAACGACATGACGGTCAACGTGCCGTGCGAGAACGTCGAGAAGGTCGGGCTGCGCAAGGTGATCGACGAGGCGATGGTCGATCAGGTTGTGAAGGCGCTGACCGGGAACGGCACCGTGATGCCGAAGAACTGGAACCGACGGTTCAAGCACAACCGCGACAAGATGAAGACCGGCGACATCTTCGAGCTTGCCGAGGTCGTCCGGAATCTCTCCCTCCGGGATCACGAGAAGGGCCTCTCGACCGGCGAGAAGCAGATGTTCGTCAAGGCCAAGAAGATTCTCTCGAGCGAGCTGATGTACGCCAAGGACATGGACGAGGAAGAGGCGGCTCTCTGGCTCGAGGACGTGCTCTCCGGCGTCGGCACCAAGAAGAAGAAGCGGGCCAAGGCTGCCGCGACGGCCTAGCCCGGCCGGCCCGACATCGTGAGCGTCTGGACGGTTCTCGCCGCAGCGGGGCGGGGACAACGTCTTGGGCTGGACCGGCCGAAGGCATTCGCCCGGCTCCGCGACCGGCCCTTGCTCGCTGAGAGCCTCGAACGGCTGGAGGGATCCGGCTGGATCGAGGCAATCGTGATCGTGGCGCCGGCGGGATGGGAGGAGCCCGCGATCCTGCTCGCCGAGGAGCTCGGGTGCGGGAAGGTTGCCTCCTGTGTAGCCGGCGGCGAGACGCGAGTCGAATCCGTACAGGCCGGGCTGGCCGAGGTTCCTGCGGACGCGTCGGTGGTGCTCGTCCACGACGCGGCGCGCCCCTTGCTTTCCGAGCAGGTGATCGAGCGCGTGCTCGCACCGCTCGCCGAGGGCTGGGATGGGGCCGTGCCCGGGCTGCCGCTGTCGGACACGGTCAAGCGCGTGCGTGGTGACGAGGTCGTCGAGACGCTCGAGCGGGAAGGCCTGGTGGCGGTCCAGACACCCCAGGCCTTCGAGGCAAGCGTTCTCCGGGAAGCGTTCCGCGGCGACATCGGATCCGCGAGCGACTGCTCCTCGCTCGTCGAGGCTCAGGGACGCCGCGTCAAGGTCGTCGAGGGCGATCCGCGCTTGCTGAAGGTGACCGATCCCGAGGACCTCGCCATGGTCGAGAGCTGGCTGTGATCGTCGACTACCACATGCACCTGCGCTCTCCCGCCGAGGAGATCGACCACACCGTGGAAGCCGCCGAGCGGTTCGTCGAGACCGCCCGCGACCGGGGCGTCGACGAGATCGGCTTCACCGAGCACGTCTACTACTTCCGCCAGACCCGTGAGCTCTGGACCCTCCCCTACGAGCTCGAGCGCTGCGTCTACGACCTCGACCGGTACTGCGACGCCGTCCTGGAGGCAAAGAGACGAGGACTGCCGGTGAAGCTGGGTCTCGAGGTCGACTACGAGCCCGGCTTCGAGCGCGAGACGCACGATCTGCTCGAGCCGTATCCGTGGGACTTCTTGCTCGGCTCGGTCCACCGGATCGAGGGCCACGCGATCGACCAGGATCCAGGCTTGTGGACGCATTTTCCCGTTGCGGAGGTCTGGCGCCGCTACTTCATCGCGCTGCGCGGGGCGGCGCGAAGCGGGCTGTTCGACGTCCTCTCGCATCCCGATCTGGTCAAGATCTTCGGCCGGCGGCCCGGCGACGAGCACGTTCTCCTCCATCACGAGGAGACCGCCGATGCGATCGAGGCCGCGGGCAACGTCGCGGTCGAGGTCTCGACGGCCGGGTTGCGCAAGCCGGTGGGCGAGCTCTACCCCGATCCCGAGCTCCTGGCGGCCTGCAAGGCCCGTGGGATACCGGTGACCACCGCCTCCGACGCCCACGTTCCGGGCGATGTCGGACGCGATTTCGATCGGGCCCTGGAGCTACTGCGCGGCGCGGGATACGAAACGGTGACGGTGTTCGAGGGCCGGCAGGCTCGGCAGGAGCCCCTCGGTTGACTGACCTCCGCATCGGGATCGGATTCGACGCGCACGCGCTCGCAGAGGGCGTGCCGCTCGTACTTGCCGGGGTGGAGGTCTCGTATCCGTGCGGGCTGGTTGGGCACTCCGACGGCGACGTCATCGCTCATGCGCTGATCGACGCATTGCTCGGAGCCGTCAAGCGGGGCGACATCGGGACGCTCTTCCCCTCCGACGATCCCGCGCTCGAGGGGATCCGATCGCTGGACATGCTGGCCCGAGCCTACGAGCTCGTTGCCGAAGAGGGATACGAGCTCGTCAACGCCGACTGCGTGCTCATCGGCGAGGAGCCGCGGATCGCCGGTCTCCGGGAGGAGATGGCCGGGACGCTCGCGCGCGCGCTCGGAGTCGACGCCAACGTGGTCGCGGTGTCAGCGACGACCACGGACCGCCTCGGATTCACGGGCCGAGGAGAAGGTCTCGCCGCGCAGGCGGTTGCCCTACTGAAGCGGCGATGACGCCGTAATCAGGCGGCGGCGGGAAGCGTGAAGGAAATTCGCGCTCCTCCGCCCGGACGGTTCTCCGCCCAAATCCGTCCGCCCTGAGCTTCGACGAGTCCCTGCGCGATCGCGAGCCCCAGGCCGCCACCGGCGTTGCCGGTCGAACGGGCGTGGTCGCCGCGCCAGAAGCGGTCGAACATCAAATGAAGCGAGTCCGGCTCGATCCCGTCGCCGGTGTCCTCGACCGTCACTCTCACCTCGTCGCTTTCCGGTTCGACTACCACGGCCACGGAGCCATCCGACGGCGTATGCCGCAGCGAGTTCGTCAGCAGATTGAAGAGCACCCGCTCGACTTTGTCGGCGGCGCACAACGCCGAGGCGGGTTGTGCGATTCGCGCCTCGAGCCGGATGTGCTTGGCGCGTGCTTCGGGTTCCAGGTCGCGGAGGCACGTGTCGACGACTCCCTGCATTTCGGTCTCGGTGAGCTCGAGCGTAAGAACACCCGCGTCGATTCGCGCGAGCTCGAACAGGTCGTCAACGAGCATTCCGAGCCGACGAACCTGGTCCCGCAGGACGGGGACGTAGGTCTGAGGATCGACTAGCCCGTCCTCCAGCGCCTCGACCATCGCCTGCATCGAGGCGAGCGGTGTGCGCAGGTCATGGCTCGCCCAGGCGACCAACTGCCGCTTGGCGTCGAACAGCCGCTCGAGATTGGAGGCCATCTCGTTGAAGGCAACGCCGAGCTCGGAGAGCTCGTTCGGACCGGTTTCAGGAGCTCGCGCGGCCAAGTCGCCTCGGGCGAGCTTCGACGATGCCGCCCGTAGCGTGTCGATCCTGCGCGAGATAGAGCGCGCCAGCACGAGCCCTGCTCCGACCGCGGCCGAGGCCGATGCAGCGGTGACGGCGAGAATCTTGACGTCGGCGCCCATGTGGAACATGACCCAGCCGGAGAGCAGCACCGCAGCGAGCGGAAGCACGACTGCCAGAAAGGCGAGACCGGCGAGCTGGAGACGAACAGTCGGCAGCGAATGGAGGACCAGGACGGCGACAAGGCCGACTGCGAGAGTGGCAAATGTGACGGCGGCTGCGAGCTCGATCACGGCGAGAACCGGTAGCCGACGCCCCAGACGGTCTCGAGGAATTTTGGATGCGAGGGATCGTTCTCGATCTTCTGCCGGAGCCGGCGCACGTGGACGGTGACCGTGCCGGTGTCCACGGTTGCTTCGTATCCCCACACCCTGTCCATCAGCTGGTCGCGCGAGAACACACGACGTGCGTTGCTCGCCAGGAACCAGAGCAGGTCGAACTCTTTCGCGGTCAGCCGGACGGCGCGACCGGCCTTGGTCACCTCATGTGTGGAGGCATCAAGATCGAGCTCATCGAACGACAAGCGCTCGGCCTTGGCCGCTGCGGACGTCGAGCGGCGGAGCACGGTCCGCACCCGGGCAACCAGCTCCCGTGGAGAGAAAGGCTTCGTCATGTAGTCGTCGGCCCCAAGCTCGAGCCCGACGATCCGGTCTGTCTCCTCTCCTCGCGCGGTGACCATGATCACCGGGACGTCGGAGCGGGCTCTGATCCACCGGCAGAGTGCGAGGCCGTCGGTGCCCGGCAGCATGATGTCGAGCACGACGAGGTTGGGGCCCTGGCGCTCGAGCAGCTCTCGCGCCCGATTCCCGTCCGCGGCTTCGAGCGTGCGATAGCCCTCCCGCTCGAGATAGCGCGCGACAACCTCGCGGACGATCGGTTCGTCGTCGACGACCAGGACGGTTTCCACAGATTCAGTATTCCCAAGCAGAGATTAAGAACTCCTGAATTCTCCTGAAAGAAGCGTGAGGTGCGGCGGATTTGATCCGCCGCACCTCTGACCAGCTCCAGATGACAGCGCTACGGAACGTGGATCACGGGGCATTCGAACTCCTTCACGACCCCGCCGGCGCTCGCACCCCCGGTGTCGGGATCGGCGAAGATCGCCGCGAGCTCCGCGTTCGTATCGATGTTGCCGCTCCCGTTGAGATCGTGCTGGGCAACGGCATCCGCGTAGCTCGAGTTGAACAGAACCGGGCGGACCATCCAGCGGCCCCCGTTGTACCCTGGATCGCCCGGCGCGGCGGTCGCCACGTTCGGCTGCAGACCGCCGAAGTCATAGATCGTGTCGAAGCTGCTGGCCGGCGCGCCCGTGTTCGAGAGGTCCGTCGGAGTCCCAACGGTGCGGTAGAGCTGTCCGTTCACGTAGAGGGCTGGCCCCGTGACGCCGCCGGCGCCGTTGGCCGTCATGGCGGTCGCGGCGGTGGCGAGTCCCAAGGCGGTAACAAGCGAGACGGTGAGGATGATTCGGCGCATATGACCTCCTTCGGCTGTGATGACCGGATCACCCCTCAGCCTCGCTGGAAGAACTTGCGGCGGGGCTAAAACTGTCTTACGAGATCCTGAACTCAGGACGGGAGCCGCACGATCCCGTCCTGAACGACGACGAGGCCGTCGTCTTCGAGCGAGGCCGTGGCAAGCTGGTCGAGCTCCGAAAGCGGGCGGGTCCTCGCTGCGACGAGCCGCAGCGTCTGGGCACGTCTCTGGCGGAACGAGCCCTCGAAGCGTGATTGCCTCCGCAGCGGCTCGTACCGGCGGCCGCTTGACGGACACTCCCGCGAAAGCGGGCACGCCGAGCAGCGGGGAATCCGCGCGAGGCAGACGGTCGCGCCGAGATCCATCAGCGCCTGAGCGCACTCCGGCCCAAAGCTCATCCCCGAGCGCTCGAGCACGCGCCCGACGTTCGTATCGACCGGGAGCACCCTCCGGCCCAGCGCGAAACAGGCGACTGCGTCCGCCGTGTACCGGCCGACGCCCGGCAGCTCGGCCAAGTCGCCGGGCCATCCGGACGCGGCGACCTGCCGGGCCGCGCGGTGCAGGTTGACAGCGCGGCGGTTGTACCCGAGCCCCTGCCAGGCCCGAATCACCTCCGCCGCGGAGGCGGCCGCAAGGGTCTCGATCGTCGGCCAGCGGCCGAGCCATTCGCGATACCGCGGCACGACACGCTCGACCTGCGTCTGCTGCAGCATCACCTCCGAGACCAGAATCGCGTATGGGTCGCGCGTCCGGCGCCACGGCAGGTCGCGGCCGTTCGCGCCGAACCAGTCGAGCAGAGCCTCCTGCACGGAAAGCGAGTGTAGATTGATTCCCGGAATGACTCGAGTGCGATTTGCTCCCAGTCCGACGGGGACGCTCACCGTCGGGAACGCTCTCACCGCAACGGCGAACCGCCGCGTCGGCGACTTCCTGCTGCTCCGGATCGACGACACCGACCCGGCGCGGAACGTGCCCGGTGGGGAGGAGGAGATCGTTCGCGATCTCGCGTGGCTCGGGATCGACTGGGACGAGGGGCCGGTACGGCAGAGCGAGCGCCAGGAGCGCTATCGGGAGGCCGCCGCCACGCTGGGCGACCGTTTCGACGGAATCACGCTGCTGCGGGAAGACCGGACCGCGACCTACCAGCTAGCCAGCGTGGTCGACGACGTCGACTTCGAGATCACGCATGTGATCCGCGGCAAGGACCACCTTCCGAACGAGAGCCTCCACCGCCGCCTCCACGAGGCGCTCGGGACGAAGCCGCCCGAGTACATCCACCACGGCCTCATCCTCGGCGAGGACGGGAAGAAGCTCTCTAAGCGGGCGGCGGGCGCGACGGTCGCGTCCCTCCGCGGGGCGGGAATCCCCGCGGAGGCCGTTCGCCGCTACCTCGAGGAGCTCGACCTGCCCAGGCACGACGTCCACTACGACCTCTCCCGCATCCGCCGGCTGTCCGTGGACGTGATCGCCGAGATGGACGACGAGGAGCTGGCGGAGCGGGCCGGCGCCCCGCTCGAGCTCGTGCCTGCGCTTCGCGGAGCGCGTGACCTGAACGAGGCCCGCGAGACCGCGCGCGTGATCCTCGAGCCCGAGCCGGCCAGCCTCGCGGAGGAAGCCAGGCCGACGCTCGAGCGCTTCCGCGAGCTGCGGGAGCGCGCCAACGGGGGGCTCGACTACGAGACCGCGAAGACGCTGCTCCGGGAGCTGAAGGCCGTCGGGGGCGATCTCCGCGTCCTTCGGGTTGCGCTCACCGGCCGCGAGCGAGGGCCGGAGCTCGCTGCGGTCGTGGCGGCGCTGGATCGCGACGAGACGCTCAGGAGGATCGATGCGGCTCTATGACACGCTGACGCGCGCGAAGCAGCCGCTTCCGGATCCCCCCGGCCCGATCCGCATGTACTTCTGCGGCCCGACCGTCTATGCCCGCGCGCATATCGGCAACGCCCGCCCGTTCGTCGTCGGGATGTGGCTGCGGAGCTGGCTGCGCGAACGTGGCTACGACGTGACGTTCGTCCACAACATCACCGACATCAACGACAAGATCTACGCCGCCGCGCCCGGCGCGAGCGCCGAGCGCGCCGAGCAGGCGACCGCGTGGTATCTCGAAGACACGGGCGATCTCGGCCTCGGGATGCCGGACGAGCTGCCGAAGGCGACCGACTACGTCCCGCAGATCGTCCGCTTCATCTCAAAGTTGATCGATGGTGGATTCGCCTACGCCGCCGGCGGAGACGTCTACTTCCGCGTCTCGAGCTTCCCGGATTACGGTCGGCTCTCCGGTCGTCACGACCAAGAGGAGGCGCCGCGCAATCCCTCCGAGGAGGAGGAGCCGAGCGAGCTGAAGGAGGACCCGCGCGACTTCGCCCTGTGGAAGGGCCACAAGGAGGGCGAGGACACGTGGTGGGAGTCACCGTGGGGGAAAGGCCGCCCGGGCTGGCACATCGAGTGCTCGGTGATGGCCGAGGAGCTGCTCGGGCCCGTGTTCGAGCTGCACGGCGGCGGCCTGGATCTCGTCTTCCCGCACCACGAGAACGAAGTCGCGCAGTCGCGGGCGCTCGGCCACGACTTTGCCGAGGCGTGGATGCACAACGGGATGCTCCAGTTCGTCGGGGAGAAGATGTCGAAGTCTCTCGGCAACGTGAGGACGATCCGCGAGGCGCTCGACGACTGGGGGCGCGAGACCGTGCTCGTCTTCTTCCTCACCGCCCACTGGTCGAAGCCGATTGACTACTCGGACGAGACGCTCACCGCGGCGGGGGCTCGGGCCGATCGCTTTCGTGACGTGTTCCGCGGCCGCTCCGAGCCTGCGGCCGGGGGCGAGTGGGAGCGTTTCGCTGCCGCGCTCGAGGACGACTTCAGCACTCCGGAAGCGCTGGCCGTCATGCACTCCTGGCGCGATCACGATCTGCTCCGGCGGGCGCTCGCGGTATTCGGCCTCGCATCGCTCGCTGAGCTTCCCGATGCGCCTGCCGAGGTCGTGTCGCTTGCCGAGCAGCGCCGTGACGCCCGCCGAAGCCGGGACTTCGACGAGGCCGACCGCCTCCGCGAGCAGATCGAGCAGGCCGGCTGGGAGGTTCGCGACGTCGAAGCCGGCTTCCAGCTCGTCCCGAAGTGATTCGCGAGCAGGTCTACGGTCGGCGGGCGGTGCGCGAGGCGCTCCGCGGGAGACGGGCGGCGCTCGAGCTCTGGGTGACCGAGCGGGCCTTGCGCTCGGAGCAGTGGTTACGAGAGGTGAGCGGCCTGCGCGTCCAGGTCAAGAGCGAACGGGCTCTGACGGCTGCTGCCGGGACGGCCGACCACCAGGGCGTGCTTGCCTACTGCGAGCCGTACCCATACGCAGACGCCTTCGAGCTGGCCGCACAGCCGGCACCGTTGCTCGTCTGCCTCGACCGCGTCACCGATCCTCACAATCTCGGCGCCGTCTGCCGGAGCGCAGAGGGTGCAGGTGCGACCGGTGTCGTCCTGCCAGCGCACGGCTCGGCCCGGGTTACCGCCGCCGTCTGCCGGGCATCGGCCGGTGCGGTCGAGCACGTTTCACTCGCTGTCGTGCCGAACCTGGCCTCGTTCCTGACCGACGTGAAGGGGCCGGATCTCTGGGTCTGGGAAGCCTCCGGCAGCGCACCGACGACGATGTGGGGCGCCGACCTGGGCGGGGGAGTCGCCCTCGTGCTCGGCGCAGAGGGCAAGGGCGTCCGGCCGCTGGTCCGGCGAGCGTGCGACGGCGCGGTCTCGATCCCGCTCCGAGGCGTCGTCGAGTCGTTGAACGTCAGCGTCGCAGCTGCCGTGCTGCTCTACGAGGCGAGCCGGCAACGGAGCGCGGCTCGAGCGCATGCCTGAGAAGCGGGGGGGAACCCATGGTTCCCCCGCGGGCCCCCTCCTTCACGACTCGCGCCGGCCTGGCTGCCGACCGGCTCACGCCGGGCCAAGCCCGGCTCCGCCACCCACCGCGGTATCACGTCCCTACACTCTTCGCGCCGAGCTCGCCACGTTGCAGCTCACCACCAATGCCTGAGGCAACCCTCTACTTGTTCGACGGCTTCAACGTGATGCACGCCGGGGACTTCGAGGACGTCCGCGAGCTCAAGGACACGCTGGCAAGCTTCGTCGCTCTGCGCGGAGCACGCGGAGTCGTGGTCTTCGACGGCGCCGGGCCGGACGAGACGCTCGGCCCGCTCGAGGTTCGCTACGCGACCAACGCCGACGCTCTTCTCGAGCGGCTGGCGTCGGAACATCGCGAGCGCGAGCGGGTCTGCCTGGTCTCTTCCGATACTGCTGTCCGGGGTACCTCCGGGCAGCAGGTGGCCAAGGTGAGCTCGCGCACCTTCGTTCGCGACCTCGAGCCGCCCAGGATCAGCGAGGCGCCTCGGGCGCAGTTGGGCGACCGGCTCGATCCCGAGGTTCGCGCGAAGCTGGAGCGATTGCGCCGAGGCGAACACTAGTTCGCGTCGCAGCAAATTGGGGTTGAATGTTTCCGAACACCTTGCTATCTTCTGGCTCAACCTGAGATTGAGGGAATAGAGGGACGAGCCCGATATTTCCCGCCGGATCCTTTTGAAATCATGCCCACACACGTCGCTACAGCCGCTTTTCAGGTCCAGAAGGCTCAACGTGAGCTTGATGATCGACGCCTGGCGATGCGGGCGCGGAACGGGGATCTGCGCGCCCAGGACGAGCTGATCCGGCGCTACACGGGGTTCGTTCGGCTTAAGGCCAGCTCGTACTTCCTGGCCGGCGGCGAATCCGACGATCTCATCCAGGAGGGTCTCATCGGTCTCTACAAGGCGGTCCGTGACTACCGGCCCGACAAGGAGACCTCGTTCCGCAGCTTCGCCGAGTTGTGCGTGACCCGGCAGATCATCACGGCGATCAAGACGGCGACCCGCCTCAAGCACCAGGCGCTCAACCACTACGTGTCGTTCGGGCAGACACCGGCGGGGCAGGAGTCCGACGGCGACTGCACGCTCGGTGACGCGCTGCCGGGCTCGCGGGTCGACGACCCCTCGCTGCGGGTGATCTCGACGGAGGAGCTCCAGAGTCTCGTCTTCTGCCTCGGCAGCAGCCTGTCGTCGCTCGAGGCCGACGCCCTCCGGATGTACCTGGAGGGCTCGTCGTACGAGCAGATGGCGGAGGAGCTCGGCTGCGATACGAAGACGATCGACAACGCGCTCCAGCGCGTCAAGCGCAAGGTGATCACGCACCAGCGCTCGCGGCAAGTTCTGCTGTAAAGCTCAGCTGCTCACGACGCTCACCTTCGCAATCTCATAGTCGGCAGCAAAGCGGATGCGCCGCCACTGATTGTTGCGGGGCGGGTCGACGCGCAGTGCGCCTTGGACTCGCACGGGCAGATCAGCGATCGGTATCAGATAGACACCGGTGGTTTCAGGGCAGTAGACGGCGAAGTAATCAACCTCGCCCAGGTAATCGCGGCTCGCTTGCTTCGGGTTCGGGTGGTGGCTGTACCAGCTACAGGCGTTGAAACGAACCGCGCCAGATCGCAATCTTCCAGTCTTGCATTGGACTCGCGCGAGCTCAGTTCCAACCTCGATTACGAGGTCATGGCGAGTGTTCTCACCGAACGGGATTGCGGCCAGGGAATAACCCGCCTCTCGCAGACCGAGCATGATGGCCAGAGTCGATCGGTCGCCAACTGCCTTAGGATGCTCCATTGCCTAAACAGTAAACAGCGGGTCGGACGGATACCCTAGATGTGCGCCGGAGTAGCTCAGTTGGTAGAGCAACGGTTTTGTAAACCGTGGGTCGTGGGTTCGAGTCCCGCCTCCGGCTCTAGCCGCCCCACGTGAGGCGTAGCACCCGCACCCAGTTCTCGTTGGCGATCTTCCGAAGCGCGCCCTCGTCGTAGCTCCGCTCGCGCAGAGCCTCGAACAGGGCCGGCAACAGCGACACGTCGCCGAGCTCCGTCGGCGGAACCGCCCCTTCGTAGTCGGAGCCGAGGCCCACGTGGTCGATGCCCATCCGTTCGACCAGGTAGTCGATGTGGCGAACAACGGTTTCGAGGGGCGTATCCGGCTCCAGCTGGCCGTCCTCGCGCAGGAATCCGACCGCGAAGTTGACCCCCACGAGCCCGCCCGACGAGGCGACGGCGTCCAGCTGCTCGTCGGTCAGGTTTCGCGTCGAAGCGCAGAGCGCGTGTGCGTTCGAATGTGACGCGACGAGCGGCGCGTCCGAGATCGAGGCGACGTCGAAGAAGCCGCGCAGATTGAGGTGCGACAGGTCGACGAGGACGCCGAGCCGGTTGCAGGCCCGGACGAGCTCGCGGCCCGCGGCTGTCAACCCCGGGCCCGTGTCCGGTGAGGCCGGAAACCGGAACGGAACCCCTTCCGCATACTCGTTTTCGCGGCTCCAGACGAGGCCGAGCGTGCGCAACCCTCGCTCGTAGAAGAGCTCGAGGTCCTCGAGGTCGCGGATCGGCTCGGCGCCCTCGAAGTGAAGGACGGCCGCAATCGGTCCCCCTTCGAGACAGGCCTGAAGCTGGGCTGCGCTGGTGACGACCGCGAGAGCATCCTGGCGCTCGAGCTCGAACAGGAGCTCGACGAGACGGTCGGCGGTCGCGTGCGCCTCGGCGGGATCGACACGAGGCGACAGCGGCAGCGAGTACGGCCCCGTAGGCTTGTCCGGCGGCTCGGCCAGCTTCGGTCCCGGGACGAACACCGCAAACAGACCGCCCGCAAATCCGCCTCGCCGCGCGCGGGGGAGATCGAGATGGCCTTCGCTCGACTCCTCCAGGAAGTTCCGCTCGCCCGCTTCGTCCTCGTGGAGCCGGAGCAGCAGGTCGTTGTGCCCGTCGAAGACGGGCAGCGTCATCCGAGCGCCCGTTCCAGGTCGGCCCAGAGCTCGTCGACGTCCTCGAGGCCGACGCTCAGCCGGATCAGGTTCTTCGGAACCCGGTCGCCCTCCCACCGGTAACGGGTCTCGAGCACCGAGGAGACTCCACCGAGGCTGGTCGCGTTCTCGATCAGCTCTGTGGAGGACTCGACCTTCGTGGCGTCGCCCTTGACGTCGAACGAGAGCAGCCCGCCGAAGCCTCCGGACATGTATCGGGCCGCGCGCTCGTCACCGAGGCCGGGGTAGCGGACCCGCTCGACCGCGGGATGGGCGTCCAGCCGGCGGGCGAGCTCGAGCGCGCTCTCGGACTGTCGCCGGACGCGAACCTCCAGAGTCTTCAGCCCGCGCTGCACGAGCCAGGCGGTGTCCGGCCCCGCGACGGCGCCGGTGCGGCCGCGGAACTCCTTGAGGCGGTCGCGGTCCTCCTCCGAGCGGCAGACGACCGCACCGACGAGTGCATCGTGATGCCCGGCCAGGTACTTGGTCGCGCTATGCAGGACGAAATCGGCACCGTGCTCGAGCGGACGAAAGAGCACCGGGGTCGATGCGGTCGCGTCGACGAGCACGGGGGCCGGATGGGCGGCGGCCGCCTCGACGTCCGGGAACGAGAGGAACGGATTGGACGGCGCCTCGAGCCAGAGGAGGTCGGCGCCGGCGGGAGGAGCCCCGGTCTGGTCGAACTCGACGAACCGGACTCCCCAGCGCTCGAGCTCGCGGAGCAGGGTCGAAGTCCCGTAGTAGCAGCCTTCCGCCAACGCGATTGTCTTTCCGGGCTCGAGCAGGCCGAGCACGGCCGCGGTCGAAGCCGCCGACCCGGACGAGAACAGGAGTGCATGCCCGCCTTCGAGCTCGCCGAGCGCCCGCTCCGCCTCGACGCCGGTCGGATGGTCGTAGCGGGAGTAGTAGAAGTCGCCCGGCCGTCCATCGCGGTAGGGCCAGATCGTCGAGCGGTCGATCACGCCGCGACTGTACTAGGCTCCAGCGCCGTGGCTGCAACCGAGGATTCGACCCAGGCCAAGCTCGAGCAGCTGCAAGCGCTCCGCGACGAAGCGCTGCACGCGGGCAGCGAGAAGGCAGTCGAGCGCCAGCACTCGCAGGGCAAGCTGCTCGCCCGCGAGCGCGTGCTGAAGCTGCTCGATCCGGGCTCGTTCGTGGAGCTCGACCGCTACGTCCGCCACCGGAATCCCGAGTTCGGGATGATGGAGCGGCGGCCCTGGGGCGACGCGGTCGTCACGGGCTACGGGACGGTCTTCGGGCGCAAGGTCTTCGTCTTCTCGCAGGACTTCACAGTCTTCGGCGGCAGCCTGTCCGAGGTGTTCGCCGAGAAGATCTGCAAGGTCATGGACCTGGCGGCGAAATACGGCTGCCCGGTGATCGGGATCAACGACTCCGGCGGCGCGCGCATCCAGGAGGGTGTCGTCTCGCTCGCGGGCTACGCGGAGATCTTCTGGCGCAACGTCCAGGCTTCGGGCGTGATCCCGCAGATCAGCCTGATCATGGGCCCGTGCGCCGGGGGAGCCGTCTACTCGCCGGCGATGACCGACTTCGTCCTGATGGTCGAGGGGACGTCCTACATGTTCATCACGGGGCCCGACGTCGTGAAGACCGTCACGGGCGAAGAGGTCACGTTCGAGGAGCTCGGCGGCGCGGCGACGCACGCGTCCAAGTCGGGCGTCGCCCACTTCATCTCCCCGGACGAGGAGACCTGCCTCGAGGACGCGCGCTACCTGCTCTCTTTCCTGCCTCAGAACAACCTCGACCCGCCCCCGTACTCGCAGCCCTCCGACCCGGCGGGGCGCGAGGATCCCGAGCTCGACTCGCTCGTCCCCGACGATCCCGCCAAGCCGTACGACATCAAGCAGGCGATCGTGCGGATCGTCGACGACGGCGAGTTCCTCGAGGTGCAGGAGCGCTTCGCGGAGAACATCGTCTGCGGGTTCGCGCGCCTGAACGGGCACTCGGTCGGAGTCGTCGGCAACCAGCCGCGCTCGCTGGCGGGCGTGCTCGACATCGACTCGTCGGTGAAGGCCGGCCGCTTCGTTCGCACCTGCGACGCCTTCAACATCCCGCTGGTCACGTTCGTGGACGTGCCGGGCTTCCTGCCGGGGACGGCGCAGGAGTGGGGCGGGATCATCCGCCACGGAGCCAAGCTTCTGTACGCGTACTCGGAGGCGACCGTGCCGAAGCTGACCGTGATCACGCGCAAGGCCTACGGCGGGGCCTACGACGTCATGAGCTCGAAGCACATCCGGGCCGACTTCAACGTCGCCTGGCCGACGGCCGAGGTTGCGGTGATGGGGCCGGAGGGGGCGGTGAACATCGTCTTCCGCAACGAGCTCGAGGA
>DASWEE010000089.1:0-9445 GCA_036394915.1 Gaiellaceae bacterium
GAGCGGCGGATGTACCAGTTCGAGAGATCGTCGACGAACCGCTCGAAGGCGGCCGTCACGTCCGGCGTCCAGTACCGCTCGTAGGCGTCGGTCGTCTCCCGGACGAGCTGCGACGTCCGCGCCTCGAGCCAGCGGTCGAGCGGTTGCAGCTCGCCGCCGGGCGTGTCGCGATCGAACTCGGCGATGTTCGCGTAGGTGACGAAGAACGAGACCGAGTTCCAGAACGTGAGCAGCCGCCGCTTGATCTCGTCGGCGGGCCCGTAGCCGAAGTTGATGTTCTGGCTGGGGTTCTGCGCGCAGAAGAGCCAGCGGATCACATCCGCGCCCATCCGCTCGAGCGCCTCGCTCGCCTCGATCGCGTTGCCCGTCGACTTGTGCATCTCGCGCCCGGTCTCGTCACGCACGCGCTCGTAGGTGAGCACGGCCCGGTAGGGGCCGCGCCCGTCCAGGGTCAGCGCCATGAAGCTCTGCGAGTAGAACCAGAGACGGATCTGCTCCCGGCTCTCCGAGACCCAGTCCGCCGGGAACCACTTCTCCCAGTAGGCATGGTCGGGGAGATCGGCGCCGGTGAGCCCGGCCGCCGCGCCCGTCCCGTTCCCGCCCGGCACCCACTCCGGATTGCGCCAGCCGAGCGTGGAGAAGTGGACGATGCCTGCGTCGAGCCAGGCGTCGCCGACCTCCGGGATCCGCTCGACTTCCTCGCCGCACTGCTCGCAGCGGATGGGCACCTCGTCGATCCAGGGGCGATGGAGCTCCTGGAGTTGCTCGAGCCCGCGGACGGCGCGCTCCTCGAGCTCGCCCCGCGAGCCGATTACGTTCAGATGGCCGCAGCCGCAGGGATAGAACGGCAGCGGCAGCCCGAAGTACCGCTTGCGGGAGATGTTCCAGTCGCCCATGTTCCGGAGCCAGTCGTCCATCCGCTTCGAGTAGAAGGGCGGCGTCCACTCGACGGTCGCGTTCGCGTCGAGCATCGGCTGCCGAATCTCCGCCGCCGAGATGAACCAGTCGTCGACGACGCGGAAGAGGAGCGGGGTCTTGCAGCGCCAGCAGATCGGATAGCGGTGCTCGATCGTTCCCGCCTCGACCAGCAGGCCGCGCTCGTGCAACGACTCGATCACGGGCTCGGCCACCGCGTCGGTCGTGCGACCGGCGAGGTCGCCGTACTCAGGCAGCATCCGTCCCCCCTCGTCGATTGCGTTCAGCACCGGCAGGCCGTGGATACGGGAGAGCTCGAAGTCCTCGGTGCCGGCCCCAGGGGCGATGTGGACGACCCCGGTGCCCTCCGAGAGCGACACATCGTCCCAGGGGATGATGCGATGCTCGACACGCTCCTGCGCAGGGAGGAAGTCGAAGGGGCCTTCGTACTCCAGGCCCACGAGCTCCTCTCCGCGCACGCGCTCGGCAAACGCGTCGTCCGGGTAGCGCGCGACCGCGACCCACTCGCCGTTCGCCCTCCGGCCGTACTCGGCGTCCGGGCGGACGGCCGCGGCCACGTTCGCCGGCAGCGTCCACGGAGTCGTCGTCCAGACGACGAGCGACTCGCCCTCGCGCCCGCGAAGCGGGATGCGGACGAACAGGCTCGGATGCACGAGGAGGGCGTAGTTCTCCTCCCCCGCCTGCTCGTGCTTCGACAGCGAGGTGCCGCAGCGCGGGCACCACTGCGTGGAGCGGTGGCCCTTGTAGAGCCAGCCCCTGGCGTGGATCTCCTTCAGGAAGCGCCAGATGTACTCGATGTTCGTATCGCTGAACGTGTAATAGGAGTTGGGCCAGTCCATCCACATCCCGAGGCGTTGAGACTGCTCGCTGATCACTCCGGCGAAGTGCTCGACGCGCTCCTTGCATCGCTGGGCGAACTCGGCGAGCCCGTACTCCTCGATGTCGCGCTTCGAGTCGAGCCCCAACGACTTCTCGACCTCGACCTCGACGTGCAGGCCCTGGCAGTCGAACCCGTTCTGGTAGCGCTGGTCGAATCCGCGCAGCGCCTTGTAGCGCTGGAAGACGTCCTTTAGCGCCCGCCCCCAGGTGTGATGGACGCCCATCGGGTTGTTGGCCGTGATCGGGCCGTCCATGAAGCTGAACCGCGGGCCGCCGCGATTCTGCTCGCGGAGCGTGTCGAAGGTGCGCTCACGCTCCCACAGCTCGAGGATCTCGCGCTCGAGCGCGGGGTGATCCGGGACCGGCGCTAGCTTCTCGAACATGCTTCGATTCTAGGCGGGAACAGTTCGGCGGCACGAATCGTTTCCACCAGTAGAGAGCGGGGTAGTCTGAACTCCGGCCAAACGTCGCGAAAGGGGAATGGATGTCGACAGCAGTCACCGAATCGAGCTTCGAGCAGGAGGTCCTTCAGAGCGACAAGCCCGTGATCGTCGACTTCTGGGCCGAGTGGTGCGGGCCGTGTCATGCGGTCTCGCCCGTGCTCGACCGGATCGTCGAAGAGCATGGGGACGAGCTCAAGCTCGTGAAGGTGAACATCGACGAGGAGCAGGGGCTCGCGATGCGCTACGGCATCGCCTCGATCCCGACGATCGTCCTCTTCAAGGACGGAGAGCCGGCCGCCGCCGCGATCGGCGCCCAGCCGAAGCAGGCGCTCGAGAAGAGCCTCGGCCTCGCCGCCGAAGCCGCCTAAACTCCTTCCGCTTCTTCCTTTTCCGGCGTCACGACGGGTGCCACGGCCTTCACGGTCGGCTCGTCAACGAGGCTGAGCACCCGCCCGTGGCGGTCGCGTGCGATGAGACGCCGATCTTGCTGAAGAACGCCAGCACCGCCGCCACGGTGTAGGCGCCGATGGTCGCATCCGTCAGCGGCGGATGGAGCGGGTGCCCCGGTAGGCCCTTGATCAGGTAGCTGAGCTTCATCCCGCGACTCTGCGCGGGTATCTCTCCCGGCTAGCGCACGCTAAACGCGTGCTGGACACCGTCGAGCAGCGTCCAATTGCCGGCGAGAGCACCCGATGCGGCCACGAGCAGTCGCTCCTCGTCGTCCGGCCCGGCCTTCTGCTCGAGCAGGCGGCGCGCCTGGTCGGCGTGAGCGCGGTCCAGCTCCGAGTGAAGGCGGAAGTACGCCGTCGCGGGGCCCTCGGCCGAATAGCCGTAGTGCTCGACGAGACCGGCCAGCTTCGTCTCGGAGATGGCGGGCTGGCCCGACTCGACCGCATAGAGAATCGCGAGCGCCTCGAGCTCGTCGGCCGCCGCGGTCCACGAGCGCACACACTCGGCCGTCTCCGCCCGCGCCGGGCGGCCCGCATCTGCTCCGGCCGTCCAGGCGAACGTGTCCCAGAGAGCAACGTGCGCGGCCTCTTCCTCGGCGTGCTCGCGCAGCTCGGGATCGGCAGTGGCCGCCTGCGCGGCCGTCTGGGCGAGCGCGACCACGGCGTGGCGGTATTCGCCCGCGTAGTACGCCAGCTCGTCCTCACCGAGCTCGCCGGACTCCCAGCGCTCGTAGAAGGGGTGGCTGAGGACGTTCCAGCGGTTTCGTGCCTCCTCGAGGCGCTCGAAGAAATCCATGCTCGCTCCTCCCGTTATCGCTCTGCCGACGCGGGAATGCTACTTGCGATGGCGACCGAGGGCTTCCTTGTCCTGGTCCAGCCCCAGCCAGAATGAGAGTACCTTCTCGTTGACCTCGAAGGCGAGCTCGTCGGGAGCCGGCAGCTCGTCCGGCGCGAACCAGCGCAGCTCGGCCACGTCGTCCGCCGCGTTCATCTCCCCCGAGAGGACGCGCGCCGTCCAGTACAGGTTGAGGGTGCTCGCCGCCGACGAGTCGTAGCCGTAACGGTCCATCCACACCCCGAGGAACTCCCGCGGCTCGACCTCGAGACCGGTCTCCTCGCGCAGCTCCCGCCGGAGCCCGTCGAGCGGATGCTCGCCCTCGTCGACGAAGCCGCCTGGCAGATCCCAGAGCCCCTTGTCGGGCTCCAGGGCCCGCCGGCCGAGCAGGACACACCCCTCCTCGTCGACGACGACCGCAGTCGCCGTCGGCACCGGGTTGGCGTACGAGACGAACCCGCATTGCGGGCACTCGACCCGTTTCTCGTCCCCGTCGAGCTCGCTCCGGCACCGCGGGCAGTACCTCCACCCGTGCAACACTCCCATCCGCCCAGCGTAAACATGCCGCGCGCCTCCGCCACCGCCCACGAGCTCTCCCGGATCGAAATCCTCGCAACGCTTCCCGGCGAGCGGCTGGCCAAGCTCGCCGCGCGGATGCGGCGCGAGACCGTCCTCCCCGGGGCGGCCCCCGTCGTCGAGGGCACGGACGGGGATCGCTTCTACGTCGTCTTGGCGGGGATGTTCAGCGTCAGCAAGACCGGAGGCCTCGGAGAGCGCGCCGTGCTGCGGCCCGGCGACTATTTCGGCGAGGTCGCGCTCGCCATGCACATCCCGAGGACGGCGACGGTTCGCGCGCTCACGCCGGCGACGGTCGCGAGCTGCGACCAGGCCACCTTCGACGAGTTCGTGCGCCCGCTGTTCGCCGACGACTAGCTCGGTCGGACGCCAGGGATAGTCCAGAAGAGCCATGTCCCAGGGACTGTCCCTCGGACAGTGTCCGGATGGGCCATGCTCCAGGTGCATGCTCTCGAAGCTGTCTGGCAGAGCCATGCGCGGGTCCGTCCCTCCGGACTCTGTCCGGCCGAGCCATGTCCCAGGGACTGTCCCTTGGACATGTCCAGCGAGGCCTGCCCCCTAGACGGGGGGTAGGCTTCGGGCCGTGTACGGCGGCGTCGACCTGGGCGGAACGAAGATCGAAGTGGTCGTCGTCGACGAGCAGCACGCTGTCAAGGGACAGGCGAGGCGGGCGACACCGACAACCGGCGGGCCGCCGACGGTCGTGGAGGCGATCGCGGAAGCGGTGCGGGAAGCGGCCTCGGCCGCGGGGATCGAACCGTCCTCGCTCGGCGGGATCGGAGTCGGTTCTCCGGGCGAGGTCGAGAACGGCACGGTCGCCCAGGCCAGGAACCTGCCGGACTGGGAGGACGCGTTTCCGCTCTCCTCGGCGCTGAGCGAGCAGCTCGGCGCCCCGGTCGAGGTCGGGAACGACGTCGGAGTGGCCGTGGACGCCGAGGCCGCGCTCGGAGCAGGTAAGCCGTACGCCTCGTTCCTCGGAGTCTGGTGGGGTACCGGCGTCGGCGGGGCGTTCGTGATCGACGGCAAGCGCTGGCTCGGCCGCGGCGCGGCGGGCGAGATCGGGCACACCGTCGTCAAGCTCGACGGCGCGCGCTGCCCCTGCGGACGCAAAGGCTGCCTGGAGGCCTACGCGGGGCGCGCGGCGATGGAGGCGCACGCACGCAAGGCCGTAGCCGAGGGCAAGAAGACTGTCCTGTTCGAGCTGATGGAAAAGCGCGGACGGACGAGGCTCACGAGCGGGATCTGGGAGCGGGCGCTGAAGGAGGAGGACAAGCTGGCCGAGCGGGTCATGGAGCGGGCGATCAAGGCACTCGGAGCCGGAATCGCGTCACAGGTCAACTTCCTCGACGTCGAAGCGGTCGTCATCGGCGGCGGCCTGGGGACGCGGCTCGGCGAGCCGTACGCCGAACGGATCGAGCAGGCGATGATGCCGCACCTCTTCGTCACCGACCGGCCCCCGGCGGTGCATGTCGCCGCGCTCGGCGACCTCGGCGGAGCGATCGGCGCGACGCTGCTCGCGGCCCAGGCGGCATCCAGGAAGGCGACCATCTCGGCGTGACCGTCGGCGCGAACATCGAGCGCGAGGTGAAGCTGGCGAACGGGAAGCTCAGCCTCGACGACTTGGCGGGCGAGCCGCTCGAGCCACGGCACTTCACCTCCACCTACTACGACACCGACGACCATCTTCTGGCCGGCGTCGGCATGACCCTCCGCCGGCGCGTTGAGAACGGGCTCGGGCTCTGGCAGCTGAAGCTCCCGCGCTCGGGAGGCCGGCTCGAGGTCGAGCAGCCCGGAGGCCCGATCGCGCCTCCGGAGCAGATCGAGAGCCTGCTCGCCGGTGTGCTCCGCGGCCGCCCCCTTTCGCCGGTCACCGAGCTGCGGACGCTCCGCCGCGGCGTCCGCGTCCACTCAGGGACCTCGATCGCAGACGTCGTGCTGGACCAGGTGGCCGTGATGCAGGATCTCCACGTCGAATCGAGCTTCGACGAGCTGGAGATCGAGCTGGTGGAAGGCGAGGCCCGCGCGCTCGGCGAGTTCGAGGAGCTGGTCCGCCGCGCCGGGGCGAAGGACGGCGACCCGAGGCCGAAGGTCCTTCGCGTGCTCGCGCTCGGTCAGCCGAGGCCGACGCCGAAACGGCCCCAGCTGCAGCTGTACTTTCAGAAGCAGTACGAGGAGATCCTCGCGCACGACCCCGGCACCCGGCTCGGGGACGATCCGGAGGATCTCCACGACATGCGCGTGGCCGTCCGCCGCCTGCGGGCGATCCTCAAGGTCGCCGCGCCGCCGCTCGACCCGGTATGGGCGCAAGACCTTCGTGACGAGCTCGACCGGCTCGGGGACGCCCTCGGCCCCGTCCGCGACCTCGACGTCATGCTCGACTACGTGCGCAACGCGCTCGGAGAGGACGAGAGGAAGGCGCTGCAGCCCCTGCTGAAGAAGCTCGAGCGCCGGCGGTCGGAGGCCAGGCGGTCGATGCTCGCGACGATGCGAAGCGCCCGGTACGCGCGGTTGCTCGACACGCTCGAGGCAGCCGCCCGGCGCCCGCCGACGCGCTCGGCCCGGCCGCGGCCGGACAAGATCGCCACAAAGCAGCTCGAGCAGCTGAGGAAGGCCGTCCGCAAGCTCGACCGCGACCCGAGCAACGCGGCCCTGCACAAGGCCCGGATCAGGGGCAAGCGGGCCCGTTATGCAACCGAGCTCGCGAGGCCCGGAGCGGGCAAGAAGGCCGCTGCGTTCCTGAAGCAGGCCAAGTCCTTCCAGGACGTCACCGGCGAGCATCAGGACGCGGTCGTCGCCGAGCAGCGGATCCGCGAGCTGGCGGAGGGCCTCGAGCCGGAGACGGTGCTGGCGGCGGGAAGGCTCATCGAGCGGCAGCGGATCCGCAAGGGCGAGGCGCGCGAGGCGTTCCCGAAGGCCTGGAAGAAGCTCGACAAGGCCGGGAAGCGCGCCTGGGCGTAGAGACGGTCAGAGCCGCCGGCGGAATCCTCCGCCGGGACGGTGACGTGCTCCTCGTGCACCGGCCGAAGTACGACGACTGGACGTTCCCGAAGGGAAAGTGCCTGCGCGGTGAGAGCGACGAGGAATGCGCGCTCCGCGAGGTCGAAGAGGAGACGGGCATGCGCTGCGACCTCGACCGGGAGGTCGCGAGCGCGCGCTACCACGATTCGCGCGGGCGCCCGAAGATCGTCCGCTACTGGCTGATGCAACCCGTCGGGGGATCGTTCTCGCCGACGTCAGAGGTCGACGAGATGGTCTGGCTCCCGCTCGACGAGGCGGCCGAGCGCCTGAGCTACGGCCACGACGTCGAGATCCTGGAGGCTCTCCCGTCGTGATCGTCCTGCTCGTCCGCCACGCGCGCGCCGGCAAGCGGAGCAAGTGGGAGGGCGACGACAGGCTGCGACCCCTCGACAAGCGTGGCCGAAAGCAGGCCGAGGGACTCGTCTCCCTGCTCGCGGAGTACCCGATCGACCGCATCGCGTCCAGCCCCTACCTGCGCTGCACGCAGACGGTCGACCCGCTCGCCGCCTCGCGGGGGCTCGCGGTCGAGGAGCGCGACGAGCTCGCCGAGGGCTCGAAGCGGGCCGACGTCCAGCGGCTGCTCGAGGAGCTCGACGCCGGCTGCGTCGTTCTGTGCACGCACGGGGACGTGGTCGACGAGCTCGCCGGCTCGGAGCTTCCCAAGGGATCGACGCAGGTGCTGGAGGCAGAAAACGGCCGGCTGACGCCGCGCGAATACCTGGCGCCGCCGGTCTAGGCGGCGGCGAGCTCGTACAGCAGCTCGAGCGCGACGCCTTCGCGCAGCCCCGTCTTCGCCACCTCGAGCGGAACCGCGACGCGCTCCTGCACCTCGCCGAGGATGAGGCAGCCCGCGAGCAGCGTGCGGGCGCGGCGCGGATCGATGCCGTAGCGCTGCGCGATCTCCTCCGAGGAGCGCTTGCACAGGATTCGCTCCGCGCCTTCCAGCTGCTTCTTCCCGAGCCGGCGGCCTGCGATCCTGCGCAGCGCGCGGGCCGTCCCGCCGGTGACGAACGCCGCCTTCGGCAGCGGAGGCGTGAGGCCGTCGATCGCCCGACGCGCCTCTGCGCGGGCCGCGGGAAGAGCGGCCTTGCCGGGCGGATCGTCGAGCCCGAGGCGGTGGGTGAGCCGCACGCAGCCGAGATCGAGCGACCGCTCCCACGCGGGCCCGCGGCGGGTCCCGACCACGAGCTCGGTCGAGCCGCCGCCGAGATCGCAGACCGCGACGCTGTCGGGGACCTGCTCGAGGCCGGCGAGCACGCCGAAGAAGGCGAGCCGCCCCTCCTCCTCCGGGCCGAGGATCCGGACCGGAGCCTGCGCGGCCTGCATGACCGCGGAGACGAACTCGTCGGAATTCGCGCTCTGCCTGCCGGGAGCCGTCACGACGACCTCGACGTGGTGCGTGCCGAGCTCGCGGGCCGCCGTCGCCAGCTCGCGGACGCAGCCGGCGGTCTCGCGGAGCTTGCCGTCGGAGATCCAGCCGTAGCTCTCGATCTCCTCGCCGAGGCCCAGGAAGGTCCGGCTCTCGTGGAGAGCAGTCAGCCGTCCGGCCGACTCCGCGGCCACCAGCAGCCGCACGGTGTTCGAGCCCACATCGACGACTCCCACCCGCATCGCAGGCATTCTCCCGACCCGGTCGGCCGGCAAACCTAGCGCGCCCTGGTCGCGGCGGCGCGGCGCCGGGCCGCGCTCCTCATCAGGACGACCTGGCCGGGCCTCGCCCGCTCGCCCTTCTTCGTCGCGAGCCGCCTCCAGGTGCCGTTCGAGCGCAACTCCCATGCCTGCGAGTTGTCCTCGAGGAGCGCGTCCAGCGTCGACCCGAGCCGTTGACAGAGCCGGCGATCCTCGATCGGCACCATCAGCTCGAGCCGGTTGTCGAGATTCCGCGGCATCAGGTCGGAGCTGCTGATGAAGTACAGCGATTCGTCGCCCCGCTCGAAGTTGAAGATCCGGCTGTGCTCGAGGAACCGTCCCAGGATGCTGCGCACCCGGATGTTCTCGCTCATCTTCTTCACCCCCGGCCGCAGCGCACACAGCGCTCGCACGACGAGGTCGATCCGAACGCCCGCCTGCGAGGCCGCATACAGCTCCTCGATCACCGCCGGGTCGGTGAGATTGTTCACCTTGATCCGGATCTGCGTCGGCTTTCCCGCCTCGGCGGCCTTCGCGAGCTTGCGGATCTCCTCGACGAGCCGGCTCCGAAGGTTGAAGGGGGCGACCACGATCTTGCGGAACTTCTGCGGCCTCCCGAACCCGGTGAGGTAGTTGTAGAGGTCGGCGACGTCGGCGGCGATCTCCGGGTCGGCGGTGAA
>DASWEE010000090.1:0-2011 GCA_036394915.1 Gaiellaceae bacterium
GGCGTCACGTACTGGCCGCTTGCGGAGATGGTCAAGCAGTCGGCCGGCATCACCGACGACGACCCGATCGCGGAAGCGTTCGAGAAGCTGCGCGCCTGCTGCGAGAGCGACGCGATCGCCGACCTGCTCGCCGCCGCTGCCGGACTGCTCGGCGCGAGCGAGCGAGAGCGCTCGCGTGAGGAGCTCCTCTGGGCCGCGCGCGCGTGGGCCGAGGAGTTCTCGCTGATGCAGCCGCTCGTCCTCGTCTTCGAGGACATCCACTGGGCGGAAGAGCCGCTGCTCAACGTCATCGAGCACCTTGCCCGCTCGGTTCGCGACGCACCGCTCCTCATCGTCTGCGTGACCCGCCCCGAGCTGCTCGAGCTCAGGCCTTCCTGGGCTGGAGGAAACCTGCGCGCGGCCGCGATCGAGCTCGCGCCGCTCAACGGGGAGGAGAGCGAGCAACTCGCCGACGGTCTTCACACCGAGGACCTGCCCGCCGAGCAGCGCGCCCTCGTGCTCGCCAAGGCCGAAGGAAACCCGCTGTTCCTGGAAGAGACGGTACGGATGCTCGCCGAGAGCGGCGACGGGGGCAACAACATTCCCGACACGATCCAGGCGCTGATCGCGGCGCGCATCGATGCACTGCCGGCGGAACAGAAACAGCTCCTCCAGCGTGCGTCGGTGATCGGCCGCATCTTCTGGCAAGGAGCGCTCGAGCAGCTCGCTCCCAAGCTCGACGTGGCCGCGCTGAGCGAAGCACTCGTCGACCGTGAGCTCGTCGTCGTCGAGGAGCGCTCCACGATCGCGGGCGAGCGGGCATTTCGCTTCAAGCACATCCTCATCGGCGAGGTCGCCTACGGGGGCCTGAGCAAGGCGACGCGCTCCGAGCTGCACGCGGCCTTCGCGCGCTGGCTGCACGACCGCGCCGGCGCCGAGCTCTTGGAAATCCGTGCGTTCCATCTCGACCAGGCCGTCCAGCTGTACGAAGAGCTCGAAGGCAGAGCGCCCGATGCGCTGCGGCGCGATGCCGCCGCGGCACTTGAAGGAGCGGGCAAGCGCGCACTGAACCGCGAGGCGTTTCAGACGGCCCGCAAGCAGCTCTTGCGGGCGCAGGAGCTCGAGCCGACGCTCACGCGCCGCTACCTGGCGGCGCACGCGGCCTGGCGCATGCTCGACATGGAGACCGTCGCGGCCGAGATGGAGCAGATCGCGGCGGAAGCCGAGACGGCCGGCGAGCGTCGTATCCAGGGGCGCGCGCTGACGGCGCTCGCCGAGATGACGCTCTATCGTCGCGCCGACGCCGAAGCGGCGCGCGCCCTGATCGACCGAGCGGGCGAGGTGCTCGGCGACGACGACGACGTGGACGCGCGCTTCGACGTCTACTCCACCGCGGGCCAGATCGCGTCGTGGCACGGCGACCGTACCGAGGTCGAGCGGATCGGGCGCGAGGCGCTCGAGTTCGCCCGCGCGGCGGGGCGCAAGGATCTGGAGGCGATCACGATCCAGGCCGTCGCGCAGAACGCGATCGTGCGGCTGGACGTCTCGGAGGCCGAGTCGCTCGTTCGCGAGGCGGGCGAGCTTGCGGCGGCGAGCGGCAGCGTTCGCGCACGCGCCGCCGCGCTCGGCACGCAGGCGTGGCTCGACGAGATCCAGGGGCGATACGAGACGGCTGAGCGCTGCTACGAGGAGCTGCTCCAGCTCTACACCGACATCGGCAACGTCGCCGGGACGGGCGCGACGCAGATCTACCTTGGACGCCTGCTGCAGCGGATCGGGCGCGAGGAGAAGGCCGAGGCCATGCTGCGCGAAGCTGTGCGCACGCTCAAGCGGGTGGGAGACCGTGGTCACCTGTGCGAGGCGCAGCGCTTCCTCGCCCAGACGCTCGTCGCGCGCGGAAAGATCGACGAGGCCGAGCGCCTTGCGCTGCAGGCGATCGAGACGGTCGGGCCCCAGGACCAGCTCTCGATCTGGACGACTCGAATGGCGCTCGGCCTCGTCCGCGCCGCCCAGGGCCGGGATGAAGAGGCGG
>DASWEE010000091.1:0-1501 GCA_036394915.1 Gaiellaceae bacterium
ATCTCTTTACCGAGAAGCCGCTCGCGCTCAGCGCGGCGACCGGCGACCGGCTCGCGCGCCTCGCGAGCGAAAGCGGCTGCGTCCATATGCTCGGCTACCAGCGTCGCTCCGATCCGGCGACCGTCGAAGCGAAGCGAACGGTCGACGATTGGAAGGCGAGCGGAGACGTGGGAGGCCTCCGTTATCTGCGCATCTGCTACTCGGACGGCGACTGGACCGGGAATGCGCGCGCCAGGTTGATCGACGCAGGCGAGCAACCGCCGCCGCTTCCCGCCGAGGAGCCTCCACCCGAGCTCGCGGCCGACGACGAGGCGCTCTGGGCGCTCTCGACCGGCGTGGATGAGCTCGTCCACCCGCTCAACCTGTTCCGGCACTTCCTCGGGGAGCGCTACCGGCTCGTTTTTGCCCATGCCTCGGGGCGGCTGTATGCATTCGAGAGCGAGTCAGGCGTCCCGATGACGATCGAGGTGACGCCGTACCGACTCACGGTCGGGTTCGACGAGGAACTCCTCGTCGGGTTCGAGCGCGGGTACGTGCGGCTTTGGCCTGCGCCGTCGCTCGCGCTCAACCGCGCGGGCCGGCTCGAGATCTACCGGGACGCCGGAGGTAACGGGGCGCCGGAGCGGGTCGCGCCGGAGCTTCCCTGGATCGATCCCCAGCAGGCACAGGCGGCGAACTTCCTGCGCGTCTGCCGGGGGGAGATCCCGCCGCCGACGGACGCCGCCGAGGCCACCGAGGATCTGCACCTCGTCGCGGACATCGTGCGTGCGCGTGTCGCGCTTCCGCGCGGGCGTGAGGCCCTCCGCGCCGACCGCGAGGAGCGCACCCGTGCCTGGGAAGAGCGGCTACGCGCGATGCAGACGAAGACAGGATCAGGCGGGTGACTCGAGCAGGGCGACGCCGTACGGCTCGAGGACGAGCGATCCTGCGTCGAGCACGCCGTCGAGGTGACTCGCGAGCTCGCCCGGAATCGAGATCGCCCGCTCCTCGCCGGCGTAATTGAGCAGGAACAGCAGCTCCGCGCCGGATTCCGGCCGGCGGAGCCTGACCACCTCCACATCCGCGGGGGCGGCGAAGATGTCCAGCTCGGCCTCCCGGGCGAGCCACGCGTAGAGATCGGCGAGCGTCTCCTCGGTCGCCACGCCGCCGATGTAGACGACTCGGCCCGCTCCGACGGCGTTGATGGCGATCGCAGCCGAGCCGGCGAAATCATGGTCTCGGTAGCGATAGACGGAGCGGGCGCCCTTCAGCGTGAGCTCCTCGAACCAGCCGCCGAATGCTGCGTCGGCGCCGCCGTCGACGTGCTCGAGCTGGACGGCGCGGCCGTCGAGGAAGCTGGCGATGTCGGACACCTCGAGCCCCGCAAGCTCGTCGAGCCAGGCCGGTAGCGGTCGCTCCGGCACCGCATTCGTGCGGTCCTTGAACCCCGACCTCGGCCCGAGGACGAGTAGCCCGCCACCTTCGACGTAGGCGCGCAGACCGGCCGCGGCGGCCTCGTCGA
>DASWEE010000092.1:0-2204 GCA_036394915.1 Gaiellaceae bacterium
ACGACCGCCTTGCAGGAGGCATAGCCCGTCCGCTCCTGCACGTCGGCCGACTTCTCGAAGTGAGCGCCGAGAGGTAGTGCCGCTTCCGCCGCCTCGACGCGTCCACGCGCTGCCGCGAGCTCCGTGAACGCCCAGAGGTAGCTGAGCACCTGAGTTCCCTGGAGGTCCCGCACCGGCACGTCGATCAGCCGGGCGCTCGCCTCCTGCCAACGCCCCGCCATGAGGAGCGGGTAGGCCGCCTCGACCAGGAAGAAGCGCTCCCAGTTGCGGTGTCCCACCTTGCGCGCGAGAGCAAGGCCGTCGTCGTACGAGACGAGGGCCTCTTCGTATCGGTCGCGGCGGCAGAGTGTCTCCGCGAGATTGAGGTGAGCGCGCAGGGCGGCCGAGGAGACATCGTGTTCGAGCGCCACCTTGAGCGCGTGCGTGATCAACGCGAGGCCCGTCTCCGGACGACCGCGCCAGAGGGCGATCACCGACATGGTGTTCAGCGCGTGAGACAGGGTGTCCGGCAGCCAGAGCTGCTCGGCGAGCTGCAGGGCGGTCTCGACCCGCTCCGACGCCAGCTCGAGCTCGCCACGGAAGTAGTGCAGGCGCGCGAGTTGTGCCGCCAGCGCGGCGACGTCGGCGTCCGGTTCCTCGGCCGAGAGGACTGCGAACGCCTCCTCCATGCGAGCGACCGCTTGGTCGAGCTCGCCGCTCTGCCATTCGACCTCGCCGAGGCGTGCGGAGACGCGCGCGGCGGGATGCGTCTCGCCGGCGGCGTCGAACAACGCGAGCGCGCGTCCCAGCTCCTCCCGCGCGATCTCGGCGTTTCCGCCGGTCCAAGCCATTTCGCCCGCGCGCTCCCGGAGCGCCGCCTCCTCGAGCGGCGCGTCCGCGAGTCCGGCGGCGCGCTCGAAGTAGCGCAACGCCTCCTCGCTCGCGGCCAGCGAGGCGGCCCGCTCGCCGGCCCGCGTCAGCATCGTCAGCGCCTTGGCGCCGATCTCGGCTGCGTCCTCGTCCTCCGGTGCGGCGTCGATCGCGGCCAGGTAGTGGGCTGCGACGACCTCCGCGATCTCCTGCTCGGCGGGGCCCCAACTCTGCTCCAGGTAGTCCGCTGCCGCGAGGTGACGGCGCTTGCGCTCGCGCCGAGCGAGCGTCTCGTACGCGACCTGACGGAGCAGGTCCTGCAGGAACGCGTACTGACCGCGCTCGGGCGAGCGCGGATCGGCCTGGAGCGAGAGCACTTCCTTTCGTACGAGCCCGGTGAGGAGTGACTCGAGCCGTCCCTGGGACGACCCGTTCAGCGCGGCGAGCGCCTGCTTGGGGAAGCTCTTGCCGAGCACGGCGGCGTCCTGGACCAGGCTCCGTTCGTCCACGTCGAGTCCGTCGAGCCGCGCGGCGACGAGTGCATGCAGTGTCTCGGGGATCTCGAGCGCCTCGATCGGGCCGGTCGGCCGATAGCGAGTCCCTGCGCGTTCGAGCAACCCGCGGTCGAGCAGCATCCGCACCGTCTCGACGGCGTACAGCGGTACACCCTCGGCGCGCTCGAGGATCTGTGCCAGCAGCTCCTCCGGCAGGCCGGGCACGAAGCCGTCGAGCAGCTCCTCCATCGCCGGCGTAGCAAGCGACTCGAGATAGATGGAGGTGAAGTTGCGCTTGCCGGCGCCCCAGCTGGGGTGCTGCTGTTGAAAGTCGGGGCGGGCGAGTGTGAGCACGAAGATCGGATGGCTGCGCGACCACTCGAGGAGGTACTCGACGAACTCGAGCAGCGAAGGATCGGCCCACTGCACGTCCTCGAAGACGAGGACGGCCGGCTGGAACTCCGTCAGGCGCTCGAAGTACAGGCGCCACGCGGCAAAGAGGTCCTCGCGGTCGGTGGCCGCACGCTCCTCGAGACCAAGCAGGTGGGCGAGGCGCGGCTCGATCCAGTCGAACTCGTCGGGGTCGGTGATGTACGGCGCGAGCGCCTCGCGCAGCTTCGGACGCGCCGTCTCGGGATCCTCGCCCTCGACGATGTCGGCGCGCGTCCGCACCATCTCGGCGAGCGCCCAGTACGTCACGCCTTCGCCGTAGGCCAGACAACGCCCCCGCCACCACCAGACGTTTCCCGCGAGCCCGTCGACGTACTTGAAGAACTCCCATGTGAGGCGGGACTTGCCGAACCCGGCGATCCCGACGACCGAGACGAGGTGGGCCTTGCGCTCCTCGATGCACCCGTGGAG
>DASWEE010000093.1:0-45261 GCA_036394915.1 Gaiellaceae bacterium
CGCCGGCTCGGGACCGGCGACGCCGTCGTGATCGGTCTCGGGGCGATGCTCGGAGCCGGCGTCTTTGCCGCCTTCGCACCCGCCGCCCGGGCCGCGGGCTCTGGGATCCTGCTCGCGCTGGGGGTCGCCGCCTTCGTCGCCTACTGCAACGCGACTTCATCGGCCCAGCTGGCCGCGCTCTATCCGCAGGCGGGCGGCACCTATGTCTACGGGCGGGAACGCCTCGGCCCGTTCTTCGGGTTCCTGGCGGGGTGGGGCTTCGTGGTCGGAAAGATCGCGAGCTGCGCCGCGATGGCGATCACGTTCGCTGCGTATGCCGCGCCCGGAGCCGAGCGCCCCGTCGCCGTTGCCGCCGTCGTCGTCCTGACCGCCGTGAACACGCTGGGGATCCAGAGAACAGCGGGCCTGACGCGCGTGATCGTCGCCGTCGTGCTGGCCGGGCTCCTGCTCGCGGTCGTCGCCGCGCTCGCAGGAGACCATCCCGAGGCGGATCACCTGCGGCCCGTGACCGGGACGGGCGCCTACGGGATCCTGCAGGCGGCGGGCCTGCTCTTCTTCGCCTTCGCCGGCTATGCGCGGATCGCGACACTCGGCGAAGAGGTGGTGGCGCCGGAGCGGACGATCCCGAAGGCGATCCCCCTCGCGCTCGGGATCGTGCTCGCCGTCTACGCAGCTGTCGCAGTGACCGTTCTCACGGTGCTCGGCCCGACACGGCTCGCCCACGCAGCGGCGCCGCTCGCGGCCGCTGTCAAGGCCGGGAGCTTGGACGAATTGACGCCGCTCGTCCGCGTAGCCGCCGCGATCGCCTGTCTCGGCGTGCTGCTGTCGTTGATCGCCGGCATCGGCAGGACCGCCTTCGCAATGGCGGCGAACCGCGAGCTGCCGCACGCGTTCGCCACGGTTCATCCACGCCACCGCGTGCCCTGGGTCGCGGAGGTCGCCGTCGGCGCCGTCGTGGCCGTGCTCGCGGCGACGCTCGACCTCCGGCATGCGATCGGCTTCTCGTCCTTTGCCGTCCTCGTCTACTACGCGATCGCCAACGCATCGGCGTTCACGCTCGCCCGGCCCTGGCTGCGACTCCTGGCCGTGGCAGGGCTCGTGGGATGCCTCACCGTCGCCTTCAGCCTGCCGTGGACATCCGTGGCCCCGGGTGCCGGCGTCCTGGCCGCCGGGTCAGTGGTCTATGCCGCACGCCTACAATCAAGCCGATGGCGACGACCGAAGACCGGCGATCCGAGCTGAGCGGCACGGAGGCCTGGCAGGAAGAGCTCTACGAGGCGACCCCAGAGCGGCAGGGCGAGCTTTTCTCCACCATCTCCGGGCTGGACAACGAGCCGCTGTACACGCCCGACAACGTCGATATCGACTACGAGCGCGACCTCGGCTATCCGGGCGTCCATCCCTTCACCCGCGGCGTCTATCCCTCGATGTACCGAGGCAAGCTCTGGACGATGCGCCAGTTCGCCGGGTTCGGTACCGCGGAGGAGACGAACGACCGCTTCCGCTATCTGCTCGACCACGGGCAGACGGGGCTGTCGACCGCGTTCGACATGCCGACGCTGATGGGGTACGACTCGGACCATCCGCGCTCGGTCGGAGAGGTCGGCCGCGAGGGCGTGGCGATCGACTCGCTCGCGGACATGGAGACGCTCTTCGACGGGATTCCGCTCGGCGACGTCTCCACCTCGATGACGATCAATTCGCCGGCGGCGATGCTGCTCGCGTTCTACGTCTGCGTGGGGGAGCAGCAGGGCGTCCAGCGCGACCGGCTGCGCGGAACCATCCAGACCGACATCCTCAAGGAGTACATCGCGCAGAAGGAGTGGATCTTCCCGCCCGAGCCCTCGATGCGGCTCGTGGTGGACATGATCGAGTTCTGCTCGCAGGAGCTCCCCCGCTGGCATCCGGTCTCGATCTCCGGCTACCACATCCGCGAGGCCGGATCCAATGCCGTCCAGGAGCTCGCCTTCACGCTCGCGAACGGGTTCGCCTACGTCGATGCCTGCATCGAGCGCGGCCTCGACGTCGACGACTTCGCGCCGCGGCTTTCCTTCTTCTTCAACGCGCACGTCGATTTCTTCGAGGAGATCGCGAAGTACCGGGCCGCGCGCCGGATCTGGGCCCGCGAGCTGCGCGAGCGCTACGGTGCCAAGAGCGCGCGCTCGTGGCTGATGCGCTTCCACACGCAGACGGCCGGCGTGTCGCTGACTGCCCAGCAGCCGGAGGTGAACATCGTCCGCACCGCGCTCGAGGCGCTCGCCGCCGTCCTCGGCGGCACTCAGTCGCTGCACACGAACTCCTTCGACGAGGCGCTCGCGCTCCCGACCGAGGACGCCGTACGGCTCGCGCTCCGCACCCAGCAGGTGATCGCGCACGAGACCGGGGTCGTCAACACGATCGACCCGCTCGGCGGCTCCTACTACCTCGAGGACCTGACGAACCGGCTCGAGGCGGAGGCGTACGACTACTTCGACCGGATCGAGCGCCTCGGCGGCGTGATTCCGGCGATCAAGGAGAACTTCTTCCAGCGGGAGATCGCGGACGCCTCCTTCCGCTACCAGTCCGAGGTCGAGGCGAAGCAGCGGATCGTCGTCGGCGTCAACCAGTACGAGCTGGACGAGGAGCGCGAGCTCGACCTTCTCCGCATCGACCCGGCGCTCGAGCAGAAGCAGATCGACCGGGTCAAGGGACTCCGCGACCGTCGCGACTCCTCGGCCGTCGAGGCGTCGCTCGCCCGGCTAAAGGAGGCATCGGTCCGCGACGACGTCAACCTGATGCCGCTGATCGTGGATGCGGCCAGGGCCTATGTGACGATGGGCGAGATGTGCGACGCGCTCCGGGAGACCTGGGGTGTGTGGAGGGAGACTCCCGTCTTCTAGATTCCTGGGGGAACCTCCCGGTTCCCCCAGACCCCCTCCACTGGTCCGCTGCGCGGACAGGCGCTTACGCGCCGGTCTTCTAACTTCCGCTCGCCCTCGAACGTCTATTCACTCAGGACCCCGATGGACGCCCTCATGCGCTTCGCAACTTCACGCCGGACCAAGCAGCTGCTGCCCTGGCTGTCGGCGGCTGTCCTCCTGGCGGGGATCGGCTCCGTCCTCGGCGTCTACTTCTCGAACACGGCCCAGAAGGATCCAGGGCTCTCGAACAAGCCGGTGGCGCTGCCGAAGACCGCATCCAAGCAGATCCCGCTTCCCGAGGCGGCGCGGCGGGTGGCCGGCAGGTTCATCCTGACCGCCGTCGCGCGGAGGCACCTGAAGGAGTCCTACAACCTCACGCATCCGAAGCTGCGTCAGGGGCTGACTCTGAAGCAGTGGGAGACAGGCAACATCCCGGTCGCCTACTTCCCGGTCGGCAAGAACCTGAAGGACGCGAACTTCAAGGTCGACCTCTCCTATCCGAACGAGGCGCAGCTCGAGCTCGTCCTCGTTCCGAAGAAGACCGCCAAGGAGCGGCCGCAGCAGTTCCTGATGGGCCTGCGGAAGTTTCATCAGCACTGGGTGGTCGACTACTGGAACGTACTCGGCGGCCCCGGAGTGCCTGACTCCTGATGGGACTGAGGACGTACGGCAAGCACTGGACGGTCGACGCCTGGCAGCCGGTCGGGCATGTGCCGGTCCAGGCACCATAGGGACGATGGATTCCCTCAAGCGGTTCGTCACCTCCCGGCGGTTCAAGCTGCTGCTGCCGTGGGTCTCGGCCGCCATCCTCCTGTCGGGGATCGGGGCCGTGCTCGGCGTCTACTTCTCCAACACGGCCGAGAAGGAGCCCGGTCTCTCGAGCACGCCGGCGAAGATCCCCACCGAGCCGACGAAGCAGATTCCGCTTTCCCAGGCCGCGCGCAAGGTCGCAGGGAAGTTCATCCTCACCGCCGTCGCGCGCAGACATCTCGCGGAGTCCTACAACCTCACGCACCCGAAGCTGCGGCAGGGGCTGACCCTGAAGCAGTGGGAAACGGGGAACATTCCGGTCGCCCAGTACCCGGTCGTGAGCCTCAAGGACACGACCTTCAAGGTCGACTACTCCCGTCGGAACGAGGCGCAGCTCGAGCTCGTCCTCGTTCCGAAGAAGAGCGCCAAGTTGCGGCCGCAGCAGTTTCTGATGGGCCTGCGGCTCTATCACAGGCACTGGGTGGTCGACTACTGGAACGTGCTCGGCGGCCCCGGGGTCCCGGCGCCCTAGAACGTGACGTGCCGACGCCGCCACGGGCTATCCTCTGAGGCGGGTTGAAGGGCGTTCTCGCTTCGTACCGATGGCGACGCCGCCTGCTGTGGCTTTCGGCGGTGGCGATTGTTGCGGGCGGAGCGGTCGCGGTCGGATTGATCTGGCCCAACACCGCCGAGAAGGAGCCAGTCGCGAACGGCGGGCCGGTTCACTTCAAGCCCGAGCCCAAGAAGACCCAGCTCGGGGTGCAGGACAAGGCGGCAGCCCTCGGTGTCGCGGTCAGGTTCATCGACACGGCCGTCGTTCGCAAGCACCTGGACGACTCATGGGAGCTCGCTGCGCCGGAGCTTCGCCAGGGATTCACCCGTGAGCAGTGGGACTCGGGGAACATCCCCGTCGTCTTCTATCCGGCCGGTCCGAACAAGAAGTGGGCGCTCGATTATTCGGACTCGTCCGGGGTGGGTTTCCAGATCGCGCTCTTCCCACGCAAGGGAGCGCACATGCAGCCGCTCGTCTTCCTGATCAGCCTGCACAAGGGACCCGACCACTGGCTCGTCGACCAATGGCAGCCGGCGCCCAGCAATGTCTCCGCGACGGGCTCGCCTCAGACTTCCGGCGCCTTCGAGAGCGCGCTGCCGAACCTGTCGCCGGCGACGACGAAGGCGAAGGAGGGCCCGGTGTGGCTGCTCGTTCCGCTCGGCATTCTCAGCCTGATCATCATCATCCCGGCCACATTCGTGGCGGTCAACTGGTACCGAGGGCATCGCGCACGCGTCAACTGGATGACGCGCGCCTGAGCGCTTAGATCTCGAGTTCCAGTCCGTCGTAGGCGAGCTCGAGCGAGCCGTCGACGGGCAGCTCCTGGGGACGGTGCGTGATCAGGAGCCGCCTCGCTCCTGAGGCCCCGTAGGCGGCCAGCGCTTCGTCGAGTGCGAGGTGACCGCGCGGCTGCCCGTCGAGCTCCCCGCGCTCGAGCGTTGCCTCGCAGACGAACAGATCGACGTCGCGGGCGAGCTCGGCGAGCCGGTCGCTCGGGCCGGTGTCGCCGGAGTACGCAAGCGTGTGCCGCTCGTTCGAGACGCGAAAGCCGTAGGTCTCGAGCGCGTAGTGGGGGAGGCGGAGCGCGGTCACCTCGAGCCCGGCGGCCTCGAACGGCTCGTTCTCGGCGTACTCGTGCAGCGTGAACGTGCGCTCGAACATGTCCCGCATCCCGAGCCGTTCTCCGAACTCCTCGAGCTCCGCGCGCCCGCCCGGCTGGACCCAGAGCTCGGGTACCGGAAGGTCGCGGCCGAGCCCGTACATCCGCCCCCACACCCACGGCACGAGATCGCCCCAGTGGTCGAGGTGGAAATGCGTGATCGCAATCGCGTCGACCTGCGGCCAGTTGTCGCGCTCCCGCAGGCGCGCCAGCACACCCGGGCCGCAGTCGAGCAGGAGCTTTCCGGGCCCCTCGACGATGTAGCCCGACTGTGCCCCGCCGGCGTTCGGCCAGGCCGGGCTGCAACCGACGATGGTGAGCTTCATTCCACTACCTTGCCCGCACGGGCCGCAGAGTGCACCTTCATATACTTGCCGAACGATGGCCGGAAAGATCAGGGTAGTGATCGCGAAGCCCGGTCTGGACGGGCACGACCGCGGCGCCAAGATCATCGCGAGGGCGCTCCGCGACGCCGGGATGGAGGTGATCTACACGGGCCTGCATCAGACGCCGGAGCAGATCGTCGAGACGGCGATCCAGGAGGATGCGGACGCAGTCGGCATCTCGATTCTGTCCGGAGCCCACATGACGCTCGTCCCGCGGATCCTCGACGGTCTACGTGAGAACGAGGCGGAGGACGTGCTCGTGGTCGTCGGCGGGACGATCCCCACCGACGACGCGGACGAGCTCAAGAAGCTCGGGGTCGCCGAGGTCTTCACACCGGGCGCTCCGACCGGCGAGATCGTGAGCTTCCTCCGCGAGAAGGTTCCGGCATAGCTCTCGACGCCTCGCTCGAGGGGGGCATCACCGTCCTGACGGTCGACCGGCCGGAGGCGATGAACGCGCTCGACGTCGAGACGCTCCGCGCGCTCCGCGATCGGCTTGCAGAGGCGGCCGCGGACGAGGCAGTTCGGGTCGTCGTGCTCACCGGCGCCGGCGAGAAGGCGTTCATCGCGGGTGCGGACATCAAGTACATGAGCGGCCTGAGCGTGCTCGAGGCGCGCGAGTGGGGAGGCCTTGGGCACGAGGCGGCGGAGCTGCTCGAGACCATGCCGAAGCCGACGATCGCAGCGATCAACGGCTTCGCGCTCGGAGGCGGCTGCGAGCTCGCGCTCGCCTGCGACCTCCGCTACGCGTCTGCCCGGGCCAAGCTGGGACAGCCCGAGATCAACCTGGGAATCATCCCGGGCTGGGGTGGGACCCAGCGGCTCGCCCGGACGACCTCGCTCGGCTTCGCCAAGGAGCTGATCCTCACCGGCCGGACGGTCGATGCGGAGGAGGCCGAGCGCCGCGGGCTCGTCGAGGCCGTGCACGACCCCGTCCTGGACAAGGCCCTGGAGACGGCGCGCCTCCTTGTCTCCAAGAGCCCCGTCGCACTCGCGGCGGCCAAGGCTGCGATCAACGACTCGCTTCAGGGCGACCACGCGCAGAACCTCGCCTCCGAGGCGGATCGCTTCGGAGACCTGTTCGCGAGCAAGGACGCGAAAGAAGGGTTAGCGGCGTTCGTGGAGAAGCGCGAGCCGAAATTCGTGGGACGTTAGGGTTTCAACCCGATTGATTCGGAAAGGTCGGTTCGCATGGCTCTTCTGATTGTGCTTGCGCTCGTCATCGCGTTGTTCATCGGCCTCGGCTTCGTGATCAAGTGGCTGTTCATTCTGGCCGTGATCGCGGCGCTGCTCTGGCTGATTACGTTCTTCATGCGCGGCTCCCGAGCCTAGCGCGCCGGCCGGTTTATTTCGGCGGCTTCAGGACGACAGTGGCGGCGTCGAATGCGCCGCGGCCGAGCTGCGCGTCGAGCTTGGACGCAGCCGGAGCCGTCGTAACCGTCAACGGCTGGCCCTTCTTGGCGCTCGTGAGCCGCTGGAGCGAGACGGTCACCGACGCCGTGGTCGGGCCTGTCCTCAGCTGCTGAATCGAGTCCGTGTCCTGGACGGTGAGAGTGACCGTGCGGTTGACGTTCGGAACGCGGAAGCCGCCCGGCCACGCCCTGAGGCTCGTGACCTCGATCTTGAGCGACGAGGAGAAGTCGTCGATCGGCGTCGCCGACACGACCGACCCCGTGAACGAGAGGGTGAACTTCGAGCCGGGGAGGACGGCGAAGAGCGGACGGTACGCCCGGTTCAAGAACTTGTACGGGCTGACCGCGTTGCCGTTGTGAGGATGCACCTCGAAATGGAGATGGGTGGCAACGCCGTTCGCGTCGCCGGAGTCTCCGACGAAGCCGAGCAGCTGTCCGGCCGCGACCTTCTGACCGTCCTTGAGCCCGGGCGCATAGGCCGTGCCCGCGACACACTTGCCGCGATTGTCGTTGTGATTCGTGAGGTCGTTGTTCAGGTGGATGTAGAGATACGTCGTGCGGCTCTTTCCATAGAGGTAGAGCATGCAGCCGGCCGAGCTCGAGCTCGTCCAGATCTTGACCGTGCCGGCCTCGGCGGCGACCGCGAGCGCCTTCCGCGGCGCCATGATGTCGTTGCCCTGGTGCGGCCCCTGCGGACGAGGGGCACCGAAGTCGTTCGTGTACTGCACGCGGCCGACGACGGGGAACACGATCCGGCTCGCGGTCACACGGGCGGACGGAGTCGTCGTCGGCTTGGGCGTGGCCGGCTTCGGCTTGGTGATCGGCCCGGTCCCGCCTTCGGCCTCGCCGGAGTTTCCAGGCTGCGCCGAGGCTACGCCGGCCGAGAGGCCGAGTAGCAGAAGGAGGAGAGAAACCCCTCGGGCTGTCGTCCGGTGGCGTCGCATAAAGCTCCGGTTCGCGCTCGAAGGGCCGAACCCTAGCAGAGGTTTCGGATCGGTTTCTTGTCGACTTCGTGCGGATTTGACCTTGGAGCAGGATGGTTAGAGTCTCGGCCGTGAGGATCGCCGTCTGCGTGAAGCAGGTCCCGGACGCGGCCGCACCGAAGCGGATCGACCCGCAGTCGAAGCGACTCGACCGTTCCGTGGAAGGTGCGCTGAATGCGTTCGACGTCCATGCCGTCGAGGAGGCGATCACGATCAAGGAGGCGACGGGCGACGGGGAGGTCGTGCTGGTCTCGCTCGGGCCGGAGAAGGCGATCGAGTCGCTGCGGCGCGCCCTGGCGATGGGCGCCGACCGCGCCGTGCTCGTCAGCGACGAAGCGGCGGCGGGGTCCGACCTGGTTGCCACCAGCTACGTGCTCGCCAAGGCGCTCGAGCGCGAGGGCGCGGATCTCATCCTCTTCGGCCAGCAGTCGTCGGACTCGGACGGCGCGGTGCTGTGGGCAGCGGTGGCCGACCGGCTGGGCCGGCCGGTGATCTCGCAGGCGGCGGAGGTCACGCTCGCCGACGGCAAGGTGAGGGCGAAGCGGCAGACGGAATTCGGCTACGACGTGATCGAGGCGCCGCTTCCGGCGGTGGTTGCCGTCTCCGACGCGATCAACGAACCGCGCTACCCGTCCCTGAAGGGGATCATGGGCGCGAAGAAGAAGCCCCAGGAGACGCTGACGGCCGCCGAGCTGGGAGTCGAGCCCGACCGGCTCGGCGAAGCAGGCTCGCGGACGGAGGTCTATGCGCTCGCCGAGCCTCCGGCCCGCGGCGATTCGCAGAAGATCGAGGACGACGGGACCGCGGCCGAGAAGATCGCCGATTTCCTTGCCGAGAAGAAGCTCCTGTGACGAGGCTGGTCTTCCTCGAGCACCACGAGAACGAGCTTCAGAAGGGCTCGCTGGGCGTGCTCTCGAAGGCGGCCTCGCTCGGGGACGGCGACCTGTCGGCAGTGATCCTGGGATCCGGGGTCAAGGAGCTCGCCGCCGAAGCGGGGAAGTTCGGCGCGGCCAAGGTCTACGTCTTCGACGATCCCAGGCTGGAGGCGCCACTTCCGCAGCCCCGCGTGGACGCCTTGGCGAAGCTCGTTCGAGAGAAGGGGATCGACACGGTGCTGTTCGCGGGCTCCGTGCTCGCGGCCGACGTGGCGGCGGGCCTGGCGGCGCGGCTCGACGCCGGTCTCAACTGGGACCTCGTCGACCTCGCGGTCGAGGATGGGAAGCTCGTCGGCAAGAGGCCGGCGCTCAGCGATTCGGTCTACGTCGACGTCGGCTGGACGTCCGAGCCGAGGCTCGGTCTCGTTCGCTCGGGCTCTTTCGATCCGGTCGCCGGGGGCGGGAGCGCCGAGGTGGAAGAACTGGAGGCCGACATCCAGGACTTCTCGCTCGCCGCGACGATGATCGAGCAGGCGCACGAGGAGCGTGCCGGGCCGTCGATCGAGGATGCGGACATCGTCGTCGCAGGCGGCCGCGGGCTCGGAGAGCCGGAGAACTTCAAGCTCGTGGAGGACCTGGCCAAGGCGCTCGGCGGTGCCGTCGGGGCAACACGCGCGGTCGTCGACGCCGGCTGGTACCCCTATGCGGCGCAGGTCGGCCAGACGGGGAGAACGGTCTCGCCCAAGCTCTACATTGCCTGCGGCATTTCGGGCGCGATCCAGCACAAGGTCGGCATGCAGAGCTCGGGAGTGATCGTGGCGATCAACAAGGACCCCAACGCCCCGATCTTCGAGTTCTCCGACTTCGGAGTCGTCGGCGACCTGCACCAGATCGTTCCGAAGCTGACCGAGCTCGTGCGTGCCCGGAAAGGCGGGTGAGATGAAGCCGTCCGAGTTTCCGCCGCCGTACGACCCGGCCGATTTCGTCACCGCGCCGACCGATCCCGAGGACGAGCGCATCGAGGTTGGGGTGCTGGTCGTGGGCGCGGGCCCGGCCGGCCTCGCGTGCGCGATCCGGCTCGGACAGTTGATCGAGGAGGACCCGAAGCTCGGCGAGCGGCTCGGCGAGGTTCCCGTGGCAGTGCTCGAGAAGGGCAAGCAGCCCGGCTCCCACATCGTCTCCGGCGCCGTGGTGAATCCTCGCGGGCTACAGCGGCTCTTCCGCGGCCGCAAGCGCCTGAACGAGCTCCCTTTCTACGGGCCCGTCGAAGCCGAATCGGTCTACTTCCTCACCTCCGAGCTTGCCTTCCGCATTCCCACGCCGCCCACGATGAAGAACCACGGCAACCAGGTGGCCTCGCTCTCACAGCTGAGCCGGTGGCTCGCGGAGCAGGCCGAGGAAGGAGGGGCGACGATCCTGCCGGAGACGGCCGCCGACAAGTTGCTCGTCTCGGACGGGATCGTGCGCGGCGTGCGCACGGGCGACAAGGGCCGTGGGCGCCGCGGCGAGGAGCTGTCCACCTTCGAGGCCGGCTCGGACATCGTCGCCCGTGTCACCGTTCTCGCCGAGGGGACGCAGGGCCACCTGACCGGCGTCGCGTTGCAGCGGTTCGGCCTCCAGGGCGAGAACCCGCAGGTGTGGGCGCTCGGGGTGAAGGAGGTCTGGAAGGTCGCGAAGCCGCTCAATCGCGTGATCCACACGATGGGCTGGCCGCTGCGCTTGAAGGCGCGTTACCGGGAGTTCGGCGGCTCCTTCATCTATCCGATGGGGGAGGACATGGTCACCCTCGGGATGGTCGTCGGCCTCGACTACCGCGACGTCGAGCTGTCCGTCCACGATCTGCTCCAGGAGCTGAAGACGCACCCGCTCGTGCGCGAGATCCTCATGGGCGGCGAGCGGATCGGCTGGGGCGCCAAGACGATCCCCGAGGGGGGCTTTCTGTCGTTGCCGCGGCGCCTGCATGCTTCCGGCCTGCTGATCGCCGGGGATGGCGCCGGGATGGTGAACGTGCCGGCGCTCAAGGGAATCCACTATGCGGTCGAGTCGGGGCGCCTGGCGGCAGAGGCGGCGGCGTCGGCGATGCGGCCGGGCGAGACCCCGTGGCGCCCCGGCGCGCTTGCGTCGTACGACGACGCCGTTCGCCACAGTTTCATCTGGAAGGAGCTGGAGGAGGTCCGGAACATGCGCCAGGCGTTCGGGCGCGGATTCTGGGTCGGAGGAGCTCTCGCGGGGATGATGACCGCGACTCGAGGGAAGCTTCCGCCGGGACCGTTGCGGACGGAACCGGACGCCGAGCAGGAGCTGATCCGAACGGATCGAGCTTCGAGGTATCCGAAGCCCGACGGAAAGCTGACCTTCGACAAGCTCTCGAGCGTCTTCCTGAGCGGGAACAAGACGCGCGACGACGCACCCGACCATCTGCTGGTCCAGCGCCGAGTGCCCCGCGAGCTTGCTGAGCTGTGGTCACAGATGTGCCCGGCCCAGGTGTACGAGGCGGGGGGTGGTGACGGCGAGGTGTCCCTCGAAGTGACGCCGTCGAACTGCGTCCAGTGCGGTGCGATCACCGCCAAAGGCGGGCGGCTGACCCCGCCCGAGGGCGGCTCGGGCCCCGAGTACACACTCACGTAGGTCGCGCTCCGGTGGCCTACCTCAAGCCCGGACGAGTGATGAGCAGTGTGATGAATCCGTTGCTCATGCGGCTCGGAATCAAGCCGACGCTTGCCGTTCGAGGCCGACGCAGCGGCGAATGGCGGACCGTCCCGGTCAACGTGCTCGAGCTCGGCGGGTCGCGCTACCTCGTCGCGATCCGCGGCGAGACGGAGTGGGTGCGGAATCTGCGCGCTTCCGGCTCGGGTGAGGTGCGCCGGCGCGGCCGGGTCGAGAGGTTCGAGGCCGAGGAGGTTCCGGTCGAGGAGCGGCCGCCGATCATCGCCGCCTACCGGGAGCACTGGGAGCGCGAGGTCGGCAAGCTTTTCCGCGAGCTGCCGGACGCCGCGGATCACCCGGTGTTCCGGCTACGCTCGGGACGAGAGGAAGGTCGATGATTCGGCGAGAGCTTTCGCGATTACGTTTCTGGAAGCCGCATGACCGTACGTCTTGGGATACCTCGGCGCCGACGACGACGCGACGCGTCCTCTCGGAGGAGGCGGATCGCCACGCCGCCGAAGGGGAGGGCGACGACTGGCTCGACGAACCGGGGCCGCCCGCCGAGCGTTTCCGCCAGGTCCCGTAGCGGCTCGCACCTCATTCAGGTAGACGCGTCTACCTCGGGAAACCCCACCTCCCGCCCCGATGGCGTGAGCCTAGCCCGCAAATCCGTACGCGTGGGTGCCCGGAATGTGTCGAGTGACGCGCGGCCGGCGGAAGTACGATCCGCCCGGTGGATGCCCGCCTGGCCGTTTCCTTCGACGACGTGGCGGCCGCGCGCGAGACGATCGGCGATCGGCTCCACCGAACTCCGGTCTTTAGCTCCGCGACGCTCGCGCGGCAACTCGGCGCGCCCGCGTTCCTGAAGGCAGAGCTGTTCCAGCGCACGGGCTCGTTCAAGCCGCGGGGGATGCTGAACGCGCTCGCTCATTTGTCACAAGAGGAGAAGCGGCGCGGCGTGATCACGATCTCCGCCGGCAACGCGGCCCAGTCGCTCGCGTACTGCGCGGCACTCGAGGGGATCGACTGCCTCGTCGTGATGTGGCAGGGCGCGAGTGAGGTGAAGCTCGAGGCGACGCGGGGGTACGGCGGGACCGTCGACCTCGAGGCGGCCAACCCAGCCGAGGCGTTCGAGCGGCTCGAGCAGCTGCGCGAGCAGACCGGCCGCGCGCTCGTCCACTCGTTCGACGACCCGCACCTGATCGCCGGCCACGGCACGCTCGGCCTCGAGCTCGTCGAGGACGTGGCCGATCTGGGAACGGTCGTCGTCCCAATCGGCGGAGGAGGCCTGATCTCGGGCATCGCCGTCGCTCTCGAAGGTCTGCGCCCTGAGGCGAGGATCGTCGGAGTCGAGCCCGAGCTCTCGCCTGCGATGCACGCTGCGCTCGAGGCCGGGGAGCCCGTTCGGATCGAGCCGAGGTCGATCGCGGACGGACTGAACGCACCCTTTGCCGGCGAGAACACGCTCGCGATCTGCCGGGAGCTGGTCGACGAGCTCGTGCTCGTCACCGAGGACGAGATCGCGGAGGCGATGCGCTTTCTCTACGCGCGCGCGAAGCTCGCCTGCGAGCCCGCCGGAGCGGCCTCGACGGCTGCCCTGCTGGCTGCAAAGATCGAGCTCGAGCCCGGTGCAGCGGTGGCGGCCGTCGTCTCCGGAGGCAACGTCGCCCCCGAGACGGCCGTTGCTATCCTTGCTGGAGAATGAAGCCCGACATCCATCCCGAGTACGTACTGGCGACCGTTCGCTGCTCGTGCGGGAACGAGTTCCAGGTGCGGTCCACCAAGCCCGAGCTGCACGTCGAGATCTGCTCGAACTGCCATCCGTTCTACACGGGGAAGCAGAAGCTCGTCGACACCGGCGGCCGCGTCGAGCGCTTCCAGCGGCGCCTCGAGAAGGCCGGCGGCGCCGCGCGCCGCGGCTAAGAGCCTCCCCGCCCTCGTGTCCGCCCCCATTGGAGGTCAGGCCGTCCTCGAAGGCGTGATGATGCGCGGCCCCTCCGCCTGGGCGGTGGCCGTTCGCAAGCGAGACGGCGAGATCGCGCAGCTGAACCGGTCGATCTCCTCCCCGATGGCGCGGCATCTGATCTTCCGGCTCCCGGTGATCCGCGGCGTGATGGCGCTCGGCGAGTCACTGGCGATCGGCTTTCGCGCGCTTGCGATCTCGGCGAACTATGCGGCGCAGGAGGAGGGCGAGGAGGAGGTCTCGACCGAGATCTCACGCGGCGCGATCATCTTCGCCTTCGTCGTCGCGATCGGCTTCGCGATCGCGCTCTTCAAGGTCACGCCCGCCCTGATCACCAACTGGCTCCCGATCGACACGACGGGAGTGTTCGTGATCGTCGAGGGCTCGATCCGGGTCGTGCTGTTCGTCCTCTACCTCGCCCTGATCTCGCTCCTCCCCGACCTGAAGCGGGTCTTCCAGTACCACGCCGCCGAGCACAAGGCGATCAACGCCTACGAGGCGGGGGAGGAGCTCATCCCGGAGCGCGTCCAGCGCTTCAGCCTGATCCACCCACGTTGCGGAACTGCGTTCCTGCTCTGGGTGATGGTGATCGCGATCTTCGTGTTCGCCTTCTTCGGCCGGCCGCACTGGTACTGGCTGATCACGACGCGGATCCTCCTCCTGCCCGTGATCGCCGGCATCGCCTACGAGCTCATCCGCTTCGCGGGCAAGCACTCGGACAACCGGATCCTGATGACGCTGCTCGCGCCCGGTCTGTGGCTGCAGCGGCTGACGACGAGACAGCCGAGCCTCGACCAGATCGAGGTCTCGATCCGCGCCCTGCGCGAGGTGCTCCAGCTGGAGGGGCGGCTCAGCCCCGACGAGCGCCGAGTTGAAGTAATGGCCTAGCGCAAGGCTTCGCCTTGCGCTAGTGGCGATCTGCGACGGGAAGCGTTCATTGCGAGATGAGTTCAGTTCCGCTAAAAGGGGCGGAATGCAGCCCATTTTCCGTAGGACGATCGTCCTTGCTCTCGCGGCCGTTGCTCTGTTCCCTGTCTCGGAGGCGAAGGCGGACTGGTGGGGCGACGCCGCGCTCGTGAAGAAGGGAATCGCGCACGCGGTCAAGCAGGAGTGGATGACCGCCGACGACGCCGCGACCTACCGCTCGCTGCTTACCCGCTCGACCTCGTCCTGGCGCCGCCTGTCGGGCTCACGCTCGTCAAACCTCGCCGCCGTGCTCCACGACGTTGCGCGCCAGTGGCAGGCTTACACGGCGCCCCGCGCGCTGACGCTGTTCTCGATGCTCGACATGAACGTGCGCTATCTCGGCAGCGACGCGATGCCCGCCGAGGGCGCGAACATCCTCGACCAGGACGGAGTGGTCTACCGCGCCTTCCCCGGACAGGGACTGCAGTTCCATCCGCTGGCGAACTTCGCGCGGCTGAACTCGCTGATGGCCCAGGGCGACGACGGTGATGCCGCCATGCTCTCGAGCGCGCTCCTCGACCGCGCGATTCCGCGCGCCGGGACGCTCGTCTGGGAGTACTACTTCCCGTTCGGCGGCGGGAGCCCGCCGTGGACGTCGGGGATGGCGCAGGCCGTCGCCGCCCGCGCGCTCGCGGCCCAGGACTACCTCCCGGATGCGCGCAAGGCCTATCTCGCGCTCTCCAGGCTGACGCAGAACGTCGCCGGCGGGCCGTGGGTCCGGCTCTATAGCTTCAGCGGCCTGACCGTCCTCAACGCGCAGCTCCAGGCGGCGCTGTCCCTTGCGGACTACGGGCGGCTGAACCAGGATGCCGGCGCGAGCCAGCTCGCCGACAGCATGCTCCGGACCGCGGGCACCCTGTTCCCGCGCTTCGACACGGGAGCCTGGTCGCTGTACGCGCTCGGCGGCCCCGAGTCGCCGCTGAACTACCACCTGTACGTCGTCGGCCTGCTCAAGCGCATCGCCGCCGCCACGCAGGACCCGCTCTGGAGCTCGCGCGCCACCCGTTTCGACCGGTACACGACCGAGGCGCCTGTCGTGAGCGCGACCGTGCCGTCGCGCCCGGTCAAGTCGTCCGCGCGAATTTCGTTCCGGCTCTCGAAGATCTCGAGGGTCACGCTCTCGGTCGGGGGCGCCAGCTCGTCCTACACCATGTCCCGCGGCTCGCACTCTCTGTACTGGTCGGCGTCCGGACGGCGTCCCGGGCGGTACGCAGTCACGCTCTCGGCGGTCGACCTCGCCGGGAACCGGGCCGTCAAGAAGCTCGCGCCGATCCGCGTCGCCCGTCTACCCTAGATCTCATGTCCACGATCGAGAGGCTGGTCGACGAGCTCGACCGCTCCTATCACGAGACGAACGAGCGGATGAGCGACCCGGCCGTGTACAACGACCACAAGGAGGCCGCCCAGGTCGCGCGCCGGCTGAAGGAGCTCGAACAGCCGCACCGGCTCGCCCACCAGTGGCGCCAGGCCCTGCAGGACCTGGAGGCCGCGCGCGGCGATCCTGAGCTCGCCGGGCTCGTCGCCGAGTACGAGCAGGAGACGGAGCGACTCGAAGAGGAGCTGAAGCTCACCCTCGTGGCCGGCGATCCCGAGGATGCAAAGGACGCCATCCTCGAGATCCGGCAGGGAGTCGGCGGCGACGAGGCGGCGCTCTGGGCCGGCGATCTGTTCCGGATGTACACGCGCTACGCCGAGCGGCGCGGCCTCAAGTGGGAATCGCTCTCCTCGAGCCCAAACGAGACGGGGGGCTTCAAGGAGGCCGTCTTCGCGGTCAAGGGCGAGGGCGCATACGGCATCTTCAAGTGGGAGGGAGGCACCCACCGCGTACAGCGAGTCCCCGAGACCGAGTCCCAGGGGCGGATCCACACGTCGACCGCGACCGTGGCCGTCATGCCCGAGGCCGAGGAGGTCGAGGTGGAGATCGACCCGAACGACCTCAAGACCGACGTCTACCGCTCGACCGGCCCGGGCGGACAGAGCGTGAACACGACCGACTCGGCCGTTCGCATCACTCATCTTCCCAGCGGCCTAGTCGTCGCCGTCCAGGACGAAAAGTCTCAGCTGCAGAACAAGGCGAAGGCGATGCGCGTTCTTCGCTCGCGGCTGTACGAGCTCGAGCGTCAGCGCCTGGCGCAGGAGCGCGCCGAGACGCGGCGCTCCCAGATCGGCTCGGGGGAGCGCGCGGAGAAGATCCGCACCTACAACTTCGCCGAGAACCGGGTCACCGACCACCGGATCAAGCTCACGGTGCACCGGCTCGACGGCGTCCTGAACGGCGAGCTCGACGAGATCACCCAGGCGCTGACGGCCGAGGCCCGCCGGCGCGCTCTGGAGACCGCCGCCGCGGAGTGAACCTCGCCGAGGCGCTTCGAGCGGCGACCGAGTACCTGCGGGAGCGCGGCGTCCCTTCGCCGCGGAACGACGCGGAGCTGCTGCTCGCCGGCTCGCTCGCCCTCGGCCGGGCACAGCTGTACTCGGAGCACGACCGTGAGCTGACCGATCCCGAGCACGCCCGCTTCGACGAGCTGGTCGAGCGGCGCGGCCACCGGGAGCCGCTCGCCTATGTCCTCGGCACCTGGGGGTTCAGACGCCTCACGCTGAAGGTCGATGCCCGCGTGCTCGTCCCGCGTCCGGAGACAGAGATCGTCGTGGAGCACTGCCTGGAGCTGATCCGCGCCCTGGACCGACCGAGGGTCCTCGACGTCGGCACGGGCTCGGGAGCGATTGCGCTCGCGATCGCCGACGAGCACCCCGGGGCGCGGGTGACGGCGATCGACAGCTCTTCCGCCGCGCTCGAGCTCGCCGCCGAAAACGTCGCCGCGACCGGGCTCGGAGCCCGCCTCCGCCTCGTCGAGCACGACTTCCACGCCGGGCTCGCGCTCGGGGGGGTGTTCGACCTCGTCGTGTCCAATCCACCCTATGTGCGCCCCGACGAGATCGAGAGTCTCGAGCCCGAGGTGCGCGACTGGGAGCCGAGAGCTGCGCTGGTGGAAGAAGGAGCAGCCGACGCGGTCGCGGCGGCCGGACGCGAGCCGCTTGCGGGCGGCGGGTGGATCGTGCTCGAGGCGGCCGACGGCCAGGCCCGGGATTTGGGGAAGAAACTCGAGGAAATCGGCTACGTTAATGTCCAATCCTTCCCGGATCTAGCCGGAGTCGAGCGAGGAGTGCTGGGAGAGTGGCAACGGTCGCAGAGGTCGTCAACGCACTCCGAGCGGGACGGCCCGTGATCATCCCGACCGACACGGTCTACGGGCTCTGCGCGAGCCCCTTTCGCGAGGCTGATGTCCGCCGTCTGTACCGGCTGAAGGGTCGGCGGGAGTCTCAGCCGACGGCTCTTCTCTGCGCCGACGTGGGGATGCTGTTCGAGTGCGTGCCGACGCTGCGCGGCCGCGCGGGCAAGATCGCGAGCGCGCTCCTGCCCGGCCCGTACACGCTCATCTTCAGCAATCCCGATCGCGTCTACCGCTGGATGACGGGATCGCGGCCCGACACGATCGGCGTGCGCGTTCCGCTCCTCAAAGGCGACGCCGCCGCCGTGCTCGGGGAGGTCGGGGCCGTGGCGGCGACGAGCGCGAACGAGATCGGCGGTCCCGACCCGCGGGTCCTCGACGACGTACCCGAGGCAATGCGCGCCGGCGCCGCGGCGGTCCTCGACGGGGGCGAGCTGCCCGGCACGCCTTCGACGATCCTCGACTTCACGGCCAAAGAGCCACGGGTCCTGCGCGAGGGAGCCGCATCGTCCGCGCGGGCGCTCGAACGCGTCCGCGCTGTCGTCGGCTGACGCGAGTAGCATCCGTTCCGATGGCCGTCGCCCAGGAGACGATCGACCACCTCCGCACCGCGGGGCTCGACGAGATCGATCCGCAGATAGCCGACCTGCTCGGCCGGGAGCTCGAGCGGCAGCGGGGCCAGATCGAGCTGATCGCCTCCGAGAACTTCACCTGGCCGAGCATCCTCGAAGCCGTCGGGAGCGTTCCGACGAACAAGTACGCGGAGGGGTATCCCGGCCGCCGCTACTACGGCGGCTGCGAGGTGATCGACGAGATCGAGCAGACGGCGATCGATCGCGCGAAGGAGCTGTTCGGCGCCGAGCACGCGAACGTCCAACCGCATGCCGGCGCGCAGACGAACATGGCCGTTTACGCCGCGACGATGGAGCCGGGCGACACGATGCTCTCGCTCGAGCTCCAGCACGGCGGGCATCTGACGCACGGGCTCAAGGTCAACTTCTCCGGCCGCCTCTACTCGGTCGTCCACTACGGCGTCTCGCGCGAGACGATGGTGGTCGACTACGACGACGTGCTCGAGCTGGCCAAGGAGCACCGGCCGAAGCTGATCGTCTGCGGCGGCTCGGCGTATCCGAGGAAGGTCGAGGCCGACCGCTTCCGCGAGATCGCCGACGAGGTGGACGCGCTGCTCCTGTGCGACATGGCTCACTTCGCGGGCCTGGTCGCCGCCGGGCTTCATCCGAACCCGGTCCCGCACTGCGACTTCGTCACCTCGACGACCCACAAGACGCTCGCCGGCCCGCGCGCGGGCTTCATCCTCTGCAAGGAGGAGCACGCGCAGGCGGTCGATCGGGCGGTGTTCCCGGGGATGCAGGGCGGGCCGCTCTGCCACACGATCGCCGCGAAGGCGACTTGCTTCAAGATCGCCGGGACGGAGGCCTTCCGTGACTACCAGGGCCAGATTCGGGCCAACGCGGACACGCTCGCCGCGACGTTGCAGGAAGGTGGGCTGGACGTCCTCACCGGCGGTACCGATACGCATCTGCTCCAGGTCGACCTTCGCGCGACGGACTGGACCGGCAAGGACGCCGAGGAGCGGCTGGCCGAGGTGAAGATCACCGTCAACCGCAACACCGTCCCCTTCGACGAGCGCTCGCCGATGCAGGCGTCGGGAATCCGGATCGGGACGCCAGCGGTGACGATGCGCGGCTTCGACGAGGACGACTTTGTCGAGGTGGGCCAGATCATCGCCGCCGCGCTCGGCGAGAGCCCGGACATCGAGGCGCTGCGCGGGCGGAGCGAGGAGCTCTGTCGCAAGCGCCCGCTCTATCCCGGGTTTCGCGGGTTCCCGACCTATACGAGCTGACGTTTCTTTAGCTCGGCCGCACGCTCCTTTTTGGGCATGGTCCCGGGCGGACATGGCCGAAAAAGCCATCTTGACAGCCTGGGAAGGTACTTCTACGTTGGCTGTGTGAAGCGCACCATCTGCCTCGCCGGGATCTTGGCCCTCACGACGCCTTGCATCGGTGCTGCCCGGGCCGGCGTCCCAAGCGACGACACGCGGGACAATCCGGTCCCTTGCATCGCGAAAGACACGACTAATCTGACGCCAACCTCACGGGCTCCTGATTGGTATGTGCCTGGCGTCACTCCGTTGTGCTCGCCAGTGAAGGAGAAGGGGGCAAGGCTTCTCACGGCGTACTGGATCGACTATGAATGCAACTTCTATGCGACCTGTTGGCGCACGACGCCGCAGAACGCGGATTACTCGGCCAAGGACTGCGAGCAGTCGTACACGACGTGCGGCGAGAAAATCATCTACGACGCCGGCTGGTTCTATTCGACGTGCAGCGGTCTCGGTCTCTCGAAATACGAGGTGGCCAGAAACATCCGCTACTGGGCCGACCGAGCTCGAGCAAACGGAACGAACTGGCGCGTTTACACTTTCACTGATGCCGGTGGAAACCCATATGGTTGCCGGTTCAGCGTGACCGCTCTCTGAGGACTCGTGACATGAACGGGCGCCAAGCTTTCGTGCCGAGAATACGAGGTATCGCAGCAGCAGCTGCTGTGGCCGTGGCGCTGACCGGCGTCGCCGAGGCTGACTCGTCGAAGGCCGCAGAGCACCCGTCCAAGGAGCGCCTCGACAGCACGTTCGTATTCGACCTCGCGACCGGCTCGGTGCGCGGGCACACGGTCATCGGGAAGACGTACCCATCGGTGGTGAAAGCATTGGGGAAGCCCGACCACCGGTCGATCCGGAAGGACTATGGAGTCGCCGGCTACGGAGAACTACACAAGGGAGCGTGGCCGCTCGCGATCAGCTTCAAGCGTCGACAGGGGGCGCTCAGGGCGTGGTCGGTATTTGTCGCGACTCCGCTCGCGTCGGAGGTTCGCTTAGGCAAAATTCTGCGCTCGTCGCCGAGGAGCATCCAGCGCAAGATGTCGCGCGGATATTCGGGACAGTTTCGACTTGCCGATCCTTACCGGTGCCGCAGGAAGCCGCTCCGTTGCCGCGGCGAGTTCAAGAGCACGACCGATGACCTGAAGGTCGGGTTCGGGCTCGTCCTTCCGCGAGCGGGTAGCGCGCGATACGTCGTCATCTACGCCTGACCGCTCCGCACGCCCGGGGCGATCAGCCCTGGGCGGCGCATCGCCTCCATCCACACGGCGCGCGCGTCCTCGCGCGGCCCGCGGGCCGGTAGCCGCTCGAGCACCCACGCCGGCGCGGCGGTGGGGATCTCGCCTTCGATCGCGGCGATTCCCTGCTGTCGCTCCGGGCCGAGCTCCTCGCCCGGCCCGATCAGCACCTCGCTCGTCGTCTCGCCGGGGCGGATCCCGATCACGTCGAGCTCGGGCTCGCCTTCGTGTCCGGTCAGCCGCCAGATCCTCGTCGCCAGGTCTCCGACCGTGAGGACGACGGGATCGTGTGCGCCCGCGAGCAGGACGCCGTCGGCCGCGAGTAGCGCTCCGTGTGCGGCGAGCGTGGCCGCGTGCCCCATCGTGATCCAGTACCGGAGCATGCCCGTGTCCGTGACCGTGAGCGGCACGTCGGCGCGCGCTTGACGGAGGAAGGTCTCCGATACCGCGCCGGCGCTTGCGAGGACGTTGACGAACCGGACCGCGATCCGCTGTCCGCCCGCGCGTCGGGCGGCGTAGGCGGCGAGCTGCTCCATGAACCGCTTCGTCCGTCCGTAGAAGCTGGCGGCGAGCGCGGCCTTGTCGGTGGATGCGACGACGACGGTCTCGACGCCCACGGACTCTGAGGCGCGCAGCACGTTCCAGCTTCCGTGCAGGTTTGTGTCCACGAACTCCTCGGGGAAGTGCTCCGCCCAGTCGACGTGCTTGAAGGCGGCCAGGTGGAAGACGATGTCGGGCCGGGCCCGGCCCAGCTCCTGCTCGAGCCGCGACGGCTCGCGGACGTCGCACAGAACATGCGAGATCCGCTCGAGTGCGGCCGCGTCCCGCCGCCGGCGGTCGGCGATCAACGAGCCCTCGTGCCCGTCGAGCAACGTGATCCGCTCGGGCCGGAAGCCGGAGAGGAAGGTGCCGAGGGCGAACGCGATCGAGCCGCCGCCGCCTGTGATCAGGATCCGGCGGCCGCCGAAACGCTCCTGCAGCTCGAGCAGCGCCGGCACGGGATCGCGGCGCTCGATCACGCGCTGCCAGTCGAAGTCGTCGCTGGGCACGCGGCGCGAGGGTGCGCGGTACGGCTCGACCGGCTCGGACAGCGCTTGCTGGATCGCGCGGTATCCGGCTTTCATGTTCGCGGAGCGGGCGTGATCCGGCTCGTTGATCTCGGCGACCATGAACGGCACGAGCTGTCCCAGCCGCCGTACGACCGGATCGAGCTCCAGCTCGCCCTCCCCGTACGGCAAGCCCTCGCCGAGCAGGCCGTAGGCGTCCGACACATGTGCGACCTCGGCGGCCGGGCCGAGCTCCTCGACATACCGCTCGAGCGCGAGCTCCTCGTCCGAGGCGAGCCCGAACAAGGCGGGGTATGACGCGGCGAAGGAGCGAAACAGCGCCGCGTGCGACGTGTCGATCGTGAACCCGAGCTCCGAAATACGCTCGCGCCACTCGAGCAGGTCGCGCCAGTGGCCCCCGATCTGGGACAGGAAGACGCCGCCGGTTCGCATCCGCAGAACCGGCGGGACGTTCTCGATCAGGGGAGTCACGCCGCGGGACGTGCACGCGCCGGCGAAGAAGCGAAGGAAGCCCTCGACGGATTCCTCGTCCACCGGGCCGGCGGCGCGAAACTCATCGGGCGAGAGGGGGACGAAGAGGTGGATCGTGAGCACCGGTGAGCTGACCGCGCGCGCGAACTCGGCGCTGCACTCGATCCCGGCCTTCGCCTCGTCGTCGAGCCGGTCGACCCGGACGAAGGCGCCGCTCGGCCAGCTGACGGGAGCCTCGGCCGTGACGGCGATCTCCAGGCCGGAGCAGACCTCGATCGCCTCGGCGAGCGTCGCGTCGGACGCGACGTGCTTGCCGGCGAGGCAGAGCTCGATCCCACGCCACGGCCCACCGGCCAGCCGGTCGGCGATCTGCTCAGGCTCGGGCGCGGCCTTGAGCAGCGGAATAGCCACGGAGCCAGTCGACATATGCAGGGATAGCTTCCTCGAGGGGGCGGACGGCGAAATCTACCCGTCCGTTTGCCGGGTAGCTGTCGTTCTCCCCCGCGGGCAGGTCGCCGCCCGGCGTCTGGATCGGGGTGGAGCCTCCTACGGCCTCGCCGACGAGCTCGGCTGCCCGCAGGAGCGGAGTCGCGACGCCGCTCGCAACGGTGAGCGTCTCGTTCCAGCGGCCGTCGCGAACGATCGCCTCGAGCGCGTCCACGGCGTCGTCCACATAGACGAACTCGCGCGTGCGGCCGGGGTCGCCGGGGATGACGATCGCCTCACCGGCGAGCGCCTTGGCGGCGAACGACGCAATCGCTCCGGTCGCGCCCTCCCACGCGACCTGCCCGGGGCCAAAGACCGAGGCAATGCGGACGACGGTCGCGGGAGCGGGGTGGAGGGTGCAGGCGAGCTCGCCGAGCCGCTTCGAGAGCGCGTACTCGTCGGGGGGCGGCTCGACCGCCGCTCTCACCGTCGAGGGATAGACGAGGCCGGCGCCGTGCTCGGAGCACCCTTCGAGCAGGTTCAAGGTCGTCCCCGCGTTCTCGCGCACGGCGCGGGCGGGGTCGCTCCGCGCCCCGGCAGGATCGGGCACGCCGGCGAAATGGAGCACCCCGTCGCAGCCGTCGATCAGCCCACGCGCGGCGGGGTCGCCGGCGTCCATCCGCACGGGATCGAGCCCCGCCGCGAACCCGCGCTCGGTTCCTCCGGGGCGTGCGAGCGCGACGATCTCGTGTCCGCGCTCGCCGAGGAGCGTCGCCGTCCGCCAGCCAAGGAATCCGGTTGCGCCGGTGACGAGCAGCTTCACAGGTAGTCCTCGAGCCGATGCCGGTATTCGAACGGCGACGCGAACGTCCATGCCGCTTCGCCTTCGGCCGCCTCTCCGCGGGCGAGCGCGGCGACGTCGGCGACTGTCGTCGTCTCCGCCACCACGTTCTCGGCGGAGATCCCGGGCTGCGAGGGCGACTCGAGCAGGATTCGGGCCGCGTCCTCGACGTGGACGACGCCGATCGTCGAGCCCCCGCCGTCGTCGAGCGGGAGCTCTTCTCCTTCCGCTGCCAGCCGGCGGAATTTGTCCACCACGGTCTGCGACTCGGGCCGGGCGTGCTCGACGGGACTCGGCCCGTACACGATCCCGAGCCGCAGCAGCGCGAGGTCGAAGCCCTCCCGCGCCGCGTACAGCTGCAGGCACAGCTCGGCGTAGATCTTCGACAGGTGCGAGAGGTCGCGCTGAGGGGCATAGGGGCGGTCGGGGCCGACCTCGCCTTCGAGCTCGTCCCCGTAGACGTGAGCCGAGCTCGCGTACACGAGCGGCGGCCCGCCTGCGGCCGCAACGACCTCGGCGACGTGGCGTGCGCCGGTCACGTTCGTCTCCTCCGTATAGTCGGGCTCGCGCTCGGCCAGCGGCCGGCTGGCCTGGGCGGCGAGCAGGTAGACCTTCTGCGGTCTCTCCGCAAACAGCCGGTCGAGATCCTTCCGGCGGCGGATGTCGGCCGTCTCCACACGCGCGCCTCGCGCCTCGAGCTCGCCGAGCTGCTCCCTCTTGGTCGCGTACCAGTTGTCGGCCAGGATCACGTCCCGGCCCTCGTCGAGCGCCAGCTCCGCCAGCTTCGCGCCGATGTAGCCCGCCCCCAGAACGAGGAGCGGCTCAGATCCGCTTGACGTGTTCTCCGTCCGGGACGACGTTACGGGTGTCGACGATGAGTCGCGCGCTCTCCCAGAGCGGCCGCTCGAGGAACTCGCGGTGCTGGGTCAGGAGGACGACACAGTCAGCGCCGGCGACCTGATCGGCCGACCACTCGACGCTCGAGTGGAGGACTCCGTCGAGCTCGAACTGAGCAACCCACGGATCGCAGTAGACGACGTCACCGTCGCGCGCGATCAGCTGCCGCATCACCTCGAAGCTTGGCGACTCACGCGTGTCGTGCACGTTCGCCTTGTACGCGACTCCGAGCAGCAGGATCCGCGACCCCTTGATGGGCAGGCCCGCGTCGTTGAGCGCGTCCCCGATCTTCTGGACGACGTAGATCGGCATCCGCGCGTTGATCTCGTGCGCGGCCTCGATCAGCTGCGCCGAGTAGCCGTACTCGCGCAGCCGCCAGGCGAGGTAATGGGGGACGATCGGAATGCAGTCGCCGCCCAGCCCCGGGCCCGGATAGTGCGTCAGGAACGCGAACGGCTTGGTCGCCGCGGCCTCGATCACCTCCCAGGGGGAGATGCCGAGCTTGTCGCACATCAGCGCCAGCTCGTTGGCGAGCGCGATGTTGACCGCGCGGAAAGTGTTCTCGTGGATCTTCGCCGTCTCCGCGACCGTGGTCGAGGAGCAGGGGATGATCGTGTCCACGATCTGGCTGTACAGGAGCTCCGTCCGCCGGCGGCACTCGTCGGTGACGCCCGCGACGAGCTTGGGCGTGTTCTTGATCGTGAACGTCGCGTTGCCGGGGTCGACCCGCTCGGGCGCGTAGCCGAGGAAGAAGTCCTTTCCGACCCGGCCGCCGGAGGCCTCGAGGATCGGGAGGACGATCTCCTCCGTCGTCCCCGGGTACGTGGTCGACTGCAGCACGACGAGCTGGCCGGTCCTCAGGTTGGCCGCGACGGACTCGGCCGCCGAGACGATGAAGGACAAGTCGGGCGTGCGCGTCTTCGAGAGCGGCGTCGGAACGCAGATCGTGAGAGCGTCGAGCTCCGCGGCCGCGCTGTAGTCGGTCGTCGCCTTGAGGCGTCCGTCGATCTGGCCGTAGCGCTCCACGGGCACGTCGACGAGGTACGAGCGGCCCTCCTTGAGGGCGCTGACTTTCGCCTCGTCGAGGTCGATGCCGGTGACCTCGAAACCGGCCTCCGCAAAGGACACCGCGAGGGGCAGCCCGGCATAGCCGAGGCCGACGATCCCGACCTTCGCCTCGCGCGTGCGGAGGCGGTCGTCGAACGTGGAAACGGATGAAAGCAGCTCGCTCACGAGGCCAGCGATCGTAGCAGCGGGGGGTGTCAATCCCCTTTGCTATAACCGCCCCATGTCCTTCCCGGACTCCCTCCGCGCGCTCGTGGAGGATTCCTCGGCGCTGTGGGGGTTCCTTGTGGCGGTCGGCATCGTGCTCGTGCTGACGCCGCTCGTCTCCGCGGTCGCGCCGAGCATCGGCGGCATCGACGACAAGACCGACCGGCCGCGGGTGCACAAGCGGCCCGTGCCGCGGATCGGGGGGCTCGCGATCGTGGTCGGGATCCTCGTCCCGATGGCGATCTTCATCGACATCGACGACGGCTACCTAGGGATCCTGATCGGGGCGATCTGCGCTGCGGCGCTCGGACTCGTCGACGACATTCGCGGTCTGCGCCCGAGCACGAAGCTGATCGGGATGATCCTGATCGCGCTCATTCCCGTCGCCGGGTTCGACGTCGCCTTCCACCATCTCGGGCTGCCGGTGATCGGCAACCACGACATCGGCTGGGCCGCGTATCCGGTCACGGTGCTCTGGATCGCCACGCTCGCGAACCTCGTCAACCTGATCGACGGGATGGACGCGCTCGCGGCCGGGATCGTCTCGATCGCGGCCTTCTCGTTCGCCGTCCTGGCCATATCGTTCGGACGCAGCGACGCTGCGGCGCTCGCCGCGATCGTCTGCGGCGCGACCTTGGCGTTCCTCCGCTCGAACTACCACCCGGCCAAGATCTTCATGGGCGACTCGGGAGCGCTCTCGCTCGGGTTCGTGCTCGCCACCGTGGCGGTCCAGGGCGTGTTGAAGACGGCGGCCACGATCGCGGTCGTGGCGCCGCTCCTCGTGATGGCGATCCCGATCCTGGACACGTCGTTCGTCGTCCTCAAGCGGCTCAAATACCGGCGGCCGCCCTGGGCCGCCGACCACAACCACTTCTACCACCGGTTCATGCGGATCGGATTCTCGCAGCGCCGGACGGCCGCCTACCTGCACGTCTGGGCACTGCTCGTCGCGTCGTACGCAATCCTCTTGCGGTTCGTGCCGCCCCGCCCGTTCGGCCGCTGGAATCTCGAGAACTCGCTGATCGACGCCGGCTGCGGGCTGGTCGTCCTCGCGGCTTCGATCTGGATGATCTACACGCTCGAGATCCTGAAGTCGCGGCACCTACAGGCGATCAGGCTGAAGACGCGGGAGCCGGAGGAGGACCGCGAGGCGGCGGTCGAGGAAGTGCTCAGCGCAGGCCGTCGCTGACCCACGGGAGGGCCAGCCGCAGTAACTCGGCCGGGTCGCGGCGGCGCCGGGTCGCGTAGGCCCCAGGAGGCTTGCGCTTGACCTCGAGCTCTGCGGGATCCGAGAGGAAGTGCAGTCGTCCTTCGCGCGCGAGCAGCTCGTCGACCGCGCCGAGCCGGCCTTCGAAGATCGACCACACCGGCGTTCCGAGCACGGCAGCCTCGCGGTTCATCGTCCCGCCGGCCGACACGAGCAGGTCGGCGAAGGCGACGAGGCTGCGGCCGTCCACGGCCCGCCTGGGGACGATCCCGCCCAGGTGGAGGTCTTCGACCGCCCGGCGCTGCTCGTCCGTTCGCGCGAGGACGACCGTCTGAACGTCCTCGTCGGCGAGCCGCTCGAGCACGCGCGAGAGGAGCGGTGTTTCCGAGCCTCCCAGGTAGAGCGCGTACGAAGGCGCCGTGCGGAGGACGGCGAGGGGCCGCTCGCGGTCGATCCCGAGCCCGTCTAGCACCCTCGGATCCGGCTCGAAATCGGCCAGGTAGTACTCCTCCTTCAGCCCCGGATAGCGGACGAGCTTCGGCGGGCGCGCGCCGTAGCGGGCGAGGCGCTCGGCCGGGATCGCGTCCGGGACGAGCACGCGGTTGGCGAGGCGGCAGTTCGCGTGGTGCTGGAGCGAGGCCCACTCGTAGTCGAACATCGTCGTGTTCGGGATCCGCAGCAGCCGGCAGGCGGGAGGGAGATCGGTGGAGCCGTGTGCGAGCGCGCAGTCGAAGGAGCGGCCGCGCCCGAACCGGACGAGCTGAGGGACGCGGGAGGCGGCGGCGAGCGCCTTGCCCGGTCGCCCCGCGCCGCCGTAGCGGCCGAGCACGGTGTAGGGGTGGCCCCAGTCGTCGAGCAGGTCCACGGTGTGGGAGAGTGGGCGCGCCGTGAGCGCAACGTCGTGCCCTTCCGCCTCGAGCAGCTCCACGAGCGGCCGCAGCACGAGCACGTGCGCGGTGTTCGTCAGATCCATCCAGACGCGCATGGCGCGACTCTACTCAGCGTCGCCACACTTCCGGCGCAACACCTCGACCACCCTCAAGGGGGTCTGACCCCGGTGAACAAAGTCGGCGTAAAACGTCGAGTTTTGCTGGCAAAAAAGCCATTTTTGACTGTCACAAACTCGCCGTCTCGTTTGCTATGCTCGCCCTGCATGGAGCCTGCCCCGCCTTCCTCCTTCCAGCCCGCGGGGGCAGGCGCACTCCTGATCGGCACGACCGCGTCCGGAATCGGCGTCGGAGCGCTGATCGGCTGGGCGGCCGGCTCGACGGGTCTCGGCGCGCTCGGAGGAGCCATCGTCGGCGTCCCGGCAGGCGTGTTTGCCGTCTATCGGCGCTACCGGGGCTACTTCACGTGAGAGCCGCAACCGTCCTCGGCAGGCCGCGCCCGCTTCCGGGCCGGCTTGTCCCCGCGATCGCGGGCACGTTCGTGATCGTGCTCGCCCTGCCCGTCTACCTGATCGCCGGCTGGCGCATCGGAGGCTGGGGCCTCGCGGCGGTGCTGTGGGTCGCGAGCCAGACGTTCTCGTTCCTGCTCTCGTATCTGCGGCTCGGCGTCGACAACCTCGGCTCTTCGGGCCTCGTGGCCTTCGGGATGATGTTCCGCGGGATCGCGGTCATGGTCGTGATCGTCGCGGTAGCCGTCTCCGACAGCCACCTGGCGCTGTCGGCGGCGGTCCTCTACGCGCTCGCGTACACGTGCGAGCTTGGCGTCTCGATCGTCTCCTACTACTCGGGGCCGGCGAAATGAAGCGCGTCCTGATCGCGGTCGCGGGCCTCGCCCTCCTTCTTCCACCGACTGCCTTCGCCCGCGGCGAGTTCGACCCGGAAGAGGAGTTCACGCTCAGCCCCTGGGTCTCGATCCACATCGGCCCGCTCGACATGTCGATCAACAAGGCGGTCGCTTACTTGCTGCTCGCCTGCATCCTGACGATCGTGCTCGGGTTCGCGGTCATGCGGGTCCGGCTCGCGCTGACGCCTGGGCGGCGGCAGACGATCGGGGAATGGATCTACGACATCGCCCAGACGAACATCGCCGAGCAGGGCCTCCCGGCCAAGGCGATCGGCACCTGGTTCCCGTACGTTGCCTCGCTCTTCCTCTTCATCTGGGTGCTGAACATGGTCGGCTTCGTTCCGTTGCCGCTCTCCGACCAGACGTTCCACATCTTCGGGATCAAGCTGCCGACGCTCGCGATCTACGCGGCTACCTCGCAGCTCTCGGTCACGCTTGCGCTCGCTCTGATGACCTTCCTGTTCACGCACGTGGAGGGGGTCCGCTTCAACGGTCCGATCGCGTACTTCAAGAGCTGGTTCCCGGCGGCGCCGAAGGCGACGATGATCCTGATCGTTCCGCTGGAGATCATCTCCCAGTTCATGCGCGTGATCTCGCTCAGCGTCCGTCTCTTTGCCAATATGCTCGCCGGCCACATGCTGATCCTGGTCATGATCGGCCTCATGTTCGTGCTTCAGCACCTCTGGCTCGCGCCGATCTCGGTGGGAGTAGCGACGCTCTTCTACATCTTCGAGGTCATCATCGTCGTCACCATCCAGGCCTTCATCTTCTCCGCCCTGTCAGCCATCTACATCGGAACGGCAATCGAACCCGAACACTAGGAGGGAAGCGTGTCGCTCATCCATCTGATCATGGCCACGAAGCCGCCGATCACCCAGGCGGGAAAGGCCATCGCCTTCGGTCTCGGCGTCGGCCTCGGAGCCGTGGGAGCCGGTATCGGCATCGGCAACATCTTCGCGTCCATGATCCAGTCGGTCGCGCGTCAGCCGGAGCTCCGCGGCGAGCTGCAGGGAATCATGTGGCTCGGCTTCGCGCTCACCGAGGCGGTCGTCTTCTACGGCCTGCTCGGCGGCCTGCTCGCGTTCGTCCTGGTCAAGTAGTGAACGTCGTCGCCTCATCCGGGCTGATCAAGGTCATCCCCGGCCTGATGATCTGGACGCTGGTCGCCTTCGGGATCACCTTCTTCGTGCTCAAGCGCTGGGTCTTCGGCCCGGTGCAGAACCTGATCGACGAGCGGCGCAAGCGGATCAGGGAGTCGCTCGAAGAGGCCGATCGCGCGCGAGGCGAGGCGCACCGGCTGCTCGAGGAGCACCGCAAGCTGATCGCGGATGCACGTGGGGATGCGGACAGGATCCTGGCCGAGGCCCGCCGCGTCGCCGACGCCCAGCGGGCCCGGGTCAAGGAAGAGACCGAGGTTGACCGCCAGCGGCGGCTCGAGGAGACGAAGCGCCAGATCGAAGCGGAGACGGAGCGCGCGCTCGTCCAGATCCGGGCCGAGGTCGCCGATCTGACCTTGATCGCGACCCAGAAGATCACGGGCAAGGTGCTCGACGACCGCGACCACAAGCGGTTGATCGAGGATGCCGTCAAGGGGCTCGACTTCTCGGTGCTCGAGGAGCGCAAGAACTAGGAATGGCCCGCGCCGAGCGCATCTACGCGCAAGCCCTGTTCGAGGCCGCGCAGGAGAAGGACCGCCTCGACGTCGTGCGGGAGGAGCTGTTCGACTTCGTCGAGGCGATCCGCGAGGTGCCCGAGCTCCGGGCGCTGCTCCGCGATCCCCAGCTCGATCCGCGCGCGAAGGTCTCGGCTCTCGAGGAGATCCTCGGCGGCGCCGACGAGCTCCTCCGGAACTTCCTCCTCTTGCTGACCGAGCGCGGGCGCGCCTCCGAGCTGGAGGAGATCCAGCGGGAGTTCGACCGGCTCGTGGCCGCAGCGGCCGGCCAGCTCACCCTCGAGTTGACGACGGCGGTCGAGCTGTCGGACAAGGAAGCAAAGGGGATCGTCGAGCAGATCGAGCAAGCCTCGGGCCGGACTGTGGAGGCAAGCCGAAAGGTCGATCCGGACCTGCTCGGCGGAGTCGTCCTCCAGGTCGGCTCCCTCCGCCTCGACGCGAGCCTGCGCGGCAGGCTCGAGCGCATGCGCCGCGACCTACTAACCAGAGCCTAAGGAGAGCACTTGAAACTCAGACCCGAAGAGATCACCTCGATCCTCAAGCAGCGGATCGAGGAATTCGACGTCGAGACCGACCTGTCCGAGGTCGGTACCGTCCTCCAGGTCGGCGACGGGATCGCACGCATCTACGGGCTCGAGAACGCGGTCGCCCTGGAAATGTTGGAACTGGAGCACGGCGTCGTCGGCCTCGCGTTCAACCTCGAGGAGGACAACGTCGGCGCGGCGCTGTTCGGCGAGTGGGAGCACGTGACCGAGGGCGAGCCCGTCAAGCGGACCGGCCGCGTGGCGAGCGTTCCCGTCGGAGACGCGCTGCTCGGGCGCGTGGTCAACCCGCTCGGGCGCCCGCTCGACGGAGGCGGCCCGATCAAGACCGATGACACGCGGCCGCTCGAGTTCAAGGCGCCGGGCGTCGTCGACCGCCAGCCTGTGAAAGAGCCGCTCCAGACGGGGATCAAGGCGATCGACTCGATGACCAACGTCGGCCGGGGGCAGCGAGAGCTGATCATCGGCGACCGCTCGACCGGCAAGACCGCGATCCTCGTCGACACGATCCTGAACCAGCACGACCAGGACGTCGTCTGCATCTACGTCGCGATCGGTCAGAAGGCCTCGACCGTCGCGCAGGTGTACGACCGGCTGAAGGACGCAGGCGCGATGGAGTACACGATCATCGTCACGGCCGCGGCGAACGAGGCCGCCCCGATCAAGTGGATGGCACCGTACGCGGGCGCCGCGATGGGCGAGCACGTCATGTTCAACGGCGGCTCCGCGCTCTGCATGTACGACGATCTATCCAAGCACGCCGACGCCTACCGCCAGTTGTCGCTGCTGCTCCGCCGCCCGCCCGGGCGCGAGGCCTTCCCCGGCGACGTGTTCTACCTGCACTCGCGGCTGCTCGAGCGCGCCTGCAAGCTCTCGGACGAGCTCGGCGGCGGATCGATGACGGCGCTACCGGTCATCGAGACGCAGGCAGGCGATATCGCCGCCTACATCCCGACGAACGTGATCTCCATCACCGACGGCCAGATCTTCCTCGAGTCGGACCTCTTCTTCTCCGGCGTGAGGCCGGCAGTGGACGTCGGACGGTCGGTGTCGCGCGTCGGCGCGACCGCCCAGACGAAAGCGATGAAGAAGGTCGCCAGCCGCCTCCGCCTCGACCTGTCCCAGTACCGCGAGCTCGAGGCGTTCGCCCAGTTCGGATCGGAGCTCGACGCCACGACCCAGAACGCGCTGGCCCGAGGCGAGCGGATGGTGGCGACGCTGAACCAGCCCCAGTACGACCCGTGGCCGATGGAGGAGCAGGTCGTCGCGCTGTATGCGGGAATCAACGGCTATCTCGACGACGTCCCGACCGAGCAGGTCTCCCGCTTCCAGGACGAGCTGCGCGAGTTCATGCGCACGGAGAAGACCGTGTACCAGGAGATCCGCGGGAGCGGCGACCTTCCCGACGAGCTGGCCGAGCGGCTGAACGGAGAGCTCGACAGGTTCAAGGACACCTTCGCGGTCAAGAAGGAGGAGTCGCTCGTCGCGTAGCCGATGGCCACGCTGCAAGACATCAGACGGCGGATCCGATCCGTCGGCAACACGCGCAAGATCACGAAGGCGATGGAGCTCGTCGCCGCGGCGCGCCTGCGACGCGCGGAAGCGCGCATCACCCAGATGCGCGACTACGCCGACCGCATGCAGGAGCTGACCGCCGGGACGGCCCGGGCTGCGGCCTCGCTTCGGGGATTGACGATGCTCCAGCAGCGCGAGGAGCGAACCGTGGCGATCGTCCAACTGACCGGTGACCGCGGGCTCGCCGGCGCCTTCAATGCGCAGATCCTCAGGCGGGCGCTCGCGCTCGAGCGGCAGCTCCGCTCCGAGGGCAAGCAGATCCGCTGGCTCGCCGTCGGCAGGAAGGGGCGCTCGTCCCTCCTGTTCCGGCGCTTCGAGCTCGACCGCGCGTGGACCGGGTTCACCGATCGGCCGGCGTATGCCGACGCGCAGGCGATCGCCCACCGGCTCGAGGAGCTGTACTCGGAGGAGGAGATCGACCGGGCCGTGCTCGTCTACAACCACTATGTCTCGCCGCTCGTCCAGCGGGTGGTGCAGCAGGACGTGCTGCCGATCTCCGAGGAGATGCTCGCGCGCCAGGACGAGGAGCAGGAGGAGACCCAGGCTCTGCTCGGCGACTTCATCTACGAGCCCGAGCCGGAGCAGATCCTCGAGCGGCTCCTGCCCGTCTACCTGGAGACGGAGCTGTACCGGGCGCTGCTCGAGTCGGCGGCCTCCGAGCACGGCGCGCGGATGACGGCGATGCGGAACGCGTCGAAGAACGCGGGCGAGCTGATCACGAGCCTGACGCTGGACATGAACCGAGCTAGGCAGGCTGAGATCACCCAGGAGATTCTCGAAGTCGTCGCGGGCGCTGACGCGCTGACGCAGTAGCGGCTCCGGCACCGTTCGAAGGCCGCCGCGGAGCCGGGCTTTGCCCGGCTCCGTTCGCTGCGCTCCCGCCGAAGCCACCATTAAGAAGGGGGCTCACGGGGGAAACCTGGTTTCCCCCGTGCTGAGATGCGCTGACCGGTTAGACTGCGTACCATCCGCGACAATCGTGAGCTCGCGCGACCGATCCGAGATCGTCGGCGGTCAAGCCGGACTCGCTGCGGCCGTCTCCGCGGAGGCGCATGGCGAGCTCGGCGAGATCGAGCAGGTCAGAGCGCGCGGCTATTGGGAGCAGGTGTGGCTCCGGTTCCGCCGCGACAAGATGGCGATCGGAAGCGGAATCTTCATCATCTTGCTCATCCTGGTGGCCGCCGTCGGAGGGCCGATCGCGAAGCACTTCCTCGGCCACGGCCCCGACACGCCGTACCCGATCGGCGGCGTCGACCTGAAGAGCTTCCTGCCCGTGGGGCCGTTCACCTCGTTCAAGGACGAGTTCGGTCACACTCAGTATTTCGTGCTCGGCGGCGACGGCCCCCTCGGCCGCGACGAGTTCCTCCGAATCCTGTACGGAGCGCGGGTCTCGCTCGAAGTCGCGGTGCTCTCGACGGTCGGCGTGATGACCATCGGAATCGTCCTGGGAGTGATCGCCGGCTACTTCCGCGGCTGGATCGACACCGTCATCTCCCGCATCCTCGAGCTGACGATGTTGTTCCCCGGGCTGCTGTTCATCATCGCCCTCTCCGGCACGGCCGGGCCCCGGCTGAACAAGGTCACCCTCGGGGTCTTCCCGCAAGGCGTGCTCACGCTCGTCCTGGTCTTCAGCGTCTTCGGCTGGTTCTTCCCGGCGCGCATCCTGCGCGCCCAGGTGCTGTCGTTACGCGAGAAGGAGTTCGTCGAGGCTGCCCGGATGATCGGCGCAAGCGATGTGCGGATCATGCGCTCGCACATCCTGCCCCACTTGGTTGCCCCGGTCATCGTCTTCTCGACGTTGGTTGTCGCACAGTACGTCCTGTTCGAGGCGAGCTTGTCCTACCTGGGCCTCGGCATCCCCGGGGCGACCGCGAGCTGGGGGAACCTGCTGGCGAACGCGCCGACCTACTACACGACGCAGCCGTGGCTGATGGTCTGGCCGGGCCTCGCGATCCTGCTGACGACGCTCGCCTTCAACTTGTTCGGAGACGGTCTGCGCGACGCCTTCGACCCGCGCTCATCGCGTTGACCAAGGCCTAACCGACGCGCTTCCTGCGCGTCCCATCCAGGTAGACCCCGCTATGCTTTCTTCGCGACCGTGAGCTCCCGTGACCGTTCAGAGATTGTCGGCGGCCAGGCAGGTCTGGCTGCGACGGTTTCGGCCGAGAGCCACGGCGAGCTGGGCGAAATCGAAGGCGTACGGGCCCGAGGCTACTGGGAGCAGGTGTGGCGCAGGTTCCGCCGCGACAAGCTCGCGATCGTGAGCGGCATCTTCATCGTCTTCCTCATCTTCGTCGCCGCCGTCGGCGGTCCGCTCGCGAAGCACTTCCTCGGACACGGGCCGGACACGCCGTACCCGATCGGCGGCGTCGATCTGAAGAGCTTCCTGCCGGTGGGTCCGTTCACGTCGTTCAAGGACGAGTTCGGCCACACCCAATACTTTGTGCTCGGAGGCGACGGCCCGCTCGGCCGCGACGAGTTCCTGCGCCTGCTCTACGGTGCGCGCGTCTCGCTCGAGGTCGCCGTGCTCTCGACGGCCGGCGTGATGGCCATCGGCATCCTCCTCGGCGTGATCGCCGGCTACTTCCGCGGCTGGATCGACACCGTCATCTCCCGCATCCTCGAGCTGACGATGGTGTTCCCGGCGCTCCTGTTCATCATCGCGCTCTCGTCGACCGTCGGCCCGCGGCTGAACAAGGTGACGCTCGGGATCTTCCCCGAGGGCGTGATCACCCTCGTGCTCGTCTTCACCGTCTTCGGCTGGTTCTACCCTGCCCGCATCATCCGCGCGCAGGTGCTGTCGTTACGTGAGAAGGAGTTCGTCGAGGCGGCCCGCATGATCGGCGCGAGCGACGCCCGCATCATGCGCTCCCACATCCTCCCGCACCTGGTCGCTCCGATCATCGTCTTCTCGACGCTGACGATCGCGACCTACGTCCTGGCGGAGGCGGGGCTCTCCTACTTAGGCCTCGGAATCCCGGGGGCGACGGCGAGCTGGGGCAACCTGCTGGCGAACGCGCCCAACTACTACACGACGCAGCCCTGGCTGATGGTCTGGCCCGGACTGGCGGTGCTGGTCACGACGCTCGCCTTCAACCTGCTCGGCGACGGGCTTCGCGACGCGTTCGATCCGCGCTCGACACACTAGTCACAAGCGCTCGCCGGTTCGCGAAGTTACTAACCAAACCCGTTGGGGCACGTCATAGAAAGCGTGCAGAGTCCTCTGGGCCGGCTCTGTCGGCCTGTTCGAGCGGAAAGGAGTCACATGAGTAAGCGATTCTTGCTCTCGATCGCCATGCTGGCGGTCGGGGCGGCGATGTTGGCCGCAGCGAGCATTGCGAGTCCGGGCGCTTCGCAGAAGCGTACGGCGCCGCAGAGCCACGTGGCGAAGAACGGCGGGACGTTCCGCGCCACGCTGCAGACCGACATCGAGAACGTCGACCCGGCGCGCTCGTACTACGTGCCCGAGTGGCAGTACGAGTGGATGACGGGTCGCATGTTGCTGAGCTACACCCACGCTCAGGGAAGCAAGGGCTACCGCCTCTTCAACGACGGAATCAGCAAGTACACCGTCTCGAAGGACGGCAAGACGTACACGTTCTTCATCCGCAAGGGGATGAAGTTCAGTGACGGCAAGCCGGTCACGGCCGCCAACTTCCGCTGGGCGTACCTGCGGATCCTGAACCCGAACGTGCAGTCGCCGATTGCATCGTTCTTCACGGATCCCGCCTCGGTGAACATTGTCGGGGCAATCGACTACAACGCCGGCAAGAGCCAGTCCGTCGCCGGCTTGCAGACGAAGGGCAAGTACAAGTTCATCATGAAGCTGGTGCACTCCTCGCCATTGGTCCTCAGCCTGATCGCGCTTCCGCCGACGATGGCGCAGCCGACCGGGTTCCCGATGGAGCCGATCACGAGGGTCCCGTTTGGGAACTTCAACCAGCTTCCCTCGGCCGGACGCTATTACGTGTCCAGCCGCACCCCGAACCGGTCCGTCGTTCTGAAGAAGAACAAGTACTACAAGGGCCCGGTTCCGGGGCACATCGCACAGTGGAACTACACCGCGCAGATCGAGGCCGACCAGGCCTTCCTGCTGATCAACTCGGGCCAGTCCGACTGGGCTGCCGATGGTCTCGCGCCGGCCGTGTACGCCGGGCTGGGCCAGAAGTACGGGACGTCCAAGGGTCGGTTCCGCGTCATTCCGGGCTCGTGCGTCAGCTACGTGAGCCTGAACACCGCGCGGCCGACGTTCGGCAACGTCAACGCCCGCAAGTCGATCAACTACGCGATCGACCGGAATCAGCTCGTCCGGCTCGGCGGTGCCTATTCAGGCGTGCCGACCGACCAGGCGCTGACTCCGCCGATCCCGGGTTACAAGAACGTCAAGATCTACCCGAACGCTCGCAATGTCACCAAGGCCAAGAGCCTGGCCAAGGGCCACACGGGTCACATCAACCTGTGGCACTCGACCTCGGCGATCTCGATCCAGGTCTCTCAGCTGATCACGTCCTGGCTGAATCAGGTCGGATTCACGAACGTCGACGACAAGGCGATCGCGAGCGGGTACTACACCCAGCTCGGGAAGCGCGGCACCGAGTACGACCTCGCAAGGGCCGGCTGGTGCCAGGACTTCCCGGATCCCTACGACTACCTGAACAAGCTGCTTTCGGGTGAGACGATTCAGGACGCTCAGAACAACAACCTGAGCTACTTCAACAACGCGAAGGTCAACAAGCAGCTGAACGCCGCCGCGCGGCTCTCGCCGCCGAAGCGGTACAAGGTCTACGGGGACCTCGATATCTCGATCATGAAGAACTACGCGCCGTGGGCGCCGTACGTGATCTCCAATGATCGTGACTTCTTCTCCGCCAAGGTCGACACCAAGTCGATCAAGACGAACCCCGTGTACGAGCTCGACCTCGCCCAGTTCGCACTCAAGTAGAGGCGAATTTGGTCGAGCGCAAGCTCACCGAACGAGGCGCCGGCTCCGGCCGGCGCCTCGTCGTTCTTTCGTTGTGTAAGCTCAGAATCTCGAAGGTGGCCTGGACCTAACCCGTGCTCAGGTATCTGATCAGACGGATCCTCTGGGCGGTGATTCTGTTCCTCACCGTCACCGTTATCACGTTCGTCATCTTCTTCCTGATCCCGAACGACGTCGCCTCGCAGGTCGCCGGCAGAGGCTCGACGCAGCAGCAGCGGCAACGCGCGATTCACTACCTCGGGCTAGACAGGCCGGTCTACGTCCAGTACGGCAAGTTCCTCTGGCGGCTGGTGAAGCCGGTCCCGGTCAGGATCTCCGGCGTGCCGGTCTTCGTCCGTCCGAAGGCCGATCTGGGCAAGTCGTTCCTCCAGGCCACGACCGTCAACTCGATCATCGCATCCGCCGCGCCCGTCACTGCCTCGCTTGCCTTCGGGGGAATCATCGTCTGGATGTTGATCGCCCTGCCCGTGGGCATCCTCTCGGCGCTGCGTCCCCGCTCGCTCTTAGACCGCGTCTCGATGACGTTCGTCCTGATCGGGATTTCCGCACATCCGATCTGGATCGGGCTGATCTTCTCCTTCTTCATCGGCTACAAGCTGGGGTTGACGCCGATCACGGGCTACTCCGACTTCTTCAACCCTGACCCGGGGACGGGGCCGGGCGGCCCGGTGCAGTGGGCCTACCACCTGATCCTGCCCTGGATCACGTACGCGATCCTGTTCGCGGCGTTATACGTGCGCATGATCCGGGCGAACGTGATGGAGACGCTGAGTGAGGACTACGTCCGGACCGCGCGCGCCAAGGGCGCGCCCGAATGGCGGGTCATGCGCTCCCACGTCTTGCGGAACGCGATGCTCCCGGTCGTGACGATGCTCGGGATGGACATCGGCTTCGCCCTCGGCGGCGCCATCTTCACCGAGACCGTCTACAGCCTTCCGGGCCTTGGCAAGACTGCGATTTATTCGATCCAGAACTCCGATCTACCGGTGGTGATGGGAGTGATCGTTTTCGGTACGGTTGCGATCCTCGTGTTCAACCTGCTCGTCGACGTCTTATACGCCTGGATCGACCCCAGGATCAGACTCTCCTAGTGGCCCTTCTCGAAGTCACGGACTTGAAGACCTACTTCCGGACCGACGACGGCATCGTCAAGGCCGTCGACGGGGTCAGCTTCGAGGTCGAGGCCGGACAGACCCTCGGGATCGTGGGCGAGTCGGGCTGCGGGAAGAGCGTCACCTGCCTGACGATCATGGGGCTGAACCCGAAGAAGGCGACGATCACGAGCGGCCAGGCGCTGTTCAAGGGCGAGGACCTCCTAAAGGCTAAGACGAGCCGACTGCGCGAGATCCGCGGCAGCGACATGGCCATGGTCTTCCAGGATCCGATGACCTCGCTCAACCCCGTGCACTCGATCGGGAAACAGCTCGTCGAGGCGATCCAGCTCCATCGGGACGTCTCGAAGAAGGTCGCCCGCGCCCGCGCGCTCGAGTTGCTCAAGGCCGTGGGAATCCCGCGCGCGGAGAAGCGGGTCGACGACTACCCGCACCAGTTCTCGGGCGGCATGCGCCAGCGCGTGATGATCGCGATGGCGCTCGTCAACGACCCCGACCTGCTGATCGCAGACGAGCCGACGACGGCGCTCGACGTCACGACGCAGGCGCAGATCATGAGCCTGATGAAGACACTCCAGGACGATTTCGGCAGCGCGGTCATCATCATCACCCACGACCTGGGCGTGATCGCCGAGACGGCCGACGAGGTCGTCGTCATGTACGCCGCCAAGATCGCCGAGCAAGCGCCGGTGGACGAGATCTTCAACCGGCCGCAGCATCCCTACACGTGGGGCCTGCTCGGGTCGCTCCCCCGCCTCGACGCCAACGTCGACCGGCTGGTCCAGATCCCAGGGCAGCCGCCCTCGCTGCTGACGCCGCCGAGCGGGTGCCGCTTCCATCCGCGCTGCCCGTACGTGATGGACATCTGCAAGCGCCAGGAGCCGGAGCTTCGCCCGATATCGACCGACACGTCGCATCTTCAGGCATGCCATCTGGACGAGGAGACAAAGGAGCGCGAGGCGTCCAAGCTGCTCGCGTCCACGATGGCCGAAGCAAGCTAAGCTCGCGCTATGGCTGACGAACTCCTCGTCGTCGAAGACGTCAAGAAGTATTTCCCGGTCACACGCGGGATCGTGTTTCAGAAGCAGGTCGGCGCGGTCAAGGCCGTCGACGGCGTCAGCTTCTCCGTCAGGCAGGGCGAGACGCTCGGGATCGTGGGGGAGTCCGGCTGCGGGAAGTCCACGCTTGCCCGCTGCATCATGCGGCTGCTCGACACGACCGACGGCTCGATCATGTTCGAAGGGCGCGACATCACGAAGCTTTCGCGCCTCGACATGCGCCCGATCAGGCGCGAGATGATGATGATCTTCCAGGATCCGTATGCATCCCTGAACCCACGCAAGCGGGTCGGCTTCATCATCGCCGAGCCGCTCCAGGTGCACCGGCTCGGGACGGAGGCCGAGGTGAAGCGGCGCGTGCAGGAGCTGCTCGAGATCGTCGGCCTCAACCCGGAGCACTACAACCGGTTTCCGCACGAGTTCTCCGGCGGCCAGCGCCAGCGCATCGGGGTCGCGCGCGCACTCGCAGTCAATCCGAAGCTGATCGTCTGCGACGAGCCCGTCTCGGCGCTCGACGTCTCCGTCCAGGCGCAGATCCTCAACCTGCTCGAGGATCTGCAGGAGGACTTCGGGCTCACGTACGTCTTCATCGCCCACGACCTCAACGTCGTCCGGCACATCTCCGACCGCGTGCTCGTGATGTACCTGGGGAAGATCGCCGAGCTGGCCCCCCGCGACGAGCTCTACCGGGAGCCGAAGCACCCCTACACGGGCGCCCTCCTATCCGCGGTTCCGATTCCGAACCCGGCGCTCGGCCGCGCCCGGCAGGCGGTCGTCCTCGAGGGCGACGTGCCGAGCCCACTCAACCCGCCGGCCGCCTGCAACTTCCATCCTCGCTGCCCGCGCTTCAGGGAGGGCCACTGCGACGTGGAAGAGCCGCCGCTGTATTCGTTCGGAGACGGGCATGTCGCCGCCTGCCACTACCCGCTCGAGAAGTGGCCGCTGACCGCCGAAGAGTTCAGGCAGGGTGGAAAGCGGGTGGAGGCTCCGGTCGCCGAGCCCGCCGAGACGACGCCGGTCTCCTGATCGTGCTTCCGGCACTTCGCCGGTTTGGCGTGATTCTCGTCGGGACCTCGGCTTTTACGGTCTCGATCTCGGCGCTGCTCGGCCTGATGCTCGGCGCCTCGGTTATCCGGTCGATCTCGGTCGGCTTCTACATAGTCGGCTGCCTTCTCCTCTTCGGCGGCTTCTTCGTCGGCAACCGCGGGCCCGCCCGCGTCAAGGAATCGGACGTCCCCGGGGGCGCATCGGGGGCAGCGCAGGCAATGGGCCTCCTCTCGCTCGGCTCGCGGCGCCTGCGCTGGGCCACAGGAGACGAGCAGAAGGAAGCGATCAACATGTCCGCCGTCTTCGTCGTGCTCGGTTTTGTGCTGATCCTGTTCGGAATCGCCGCCGACCAGCGACATCCCTTGTTCTAGGATCACTGAGAAAGTTGTTAGCCCACCTAACTGTCCTCCGCCTCCGTCGTCAAACTGATTGATGGTGAGAGCACGCTCCCAAGAGTGCGATCGCATGCGCTCGCTCGTCTCCGCCGAGCTCGACGGTGAGCTCTCGGATTTCGAGGCGACCCTGTTGCGCACCCATCTGGACGGCTGCGACGGCTGCAGCGCCTTCAAGCGTGACGTCGCGCGCTTCACCGGCGACCTCAGGGGTCAGCCGCTCGAGCTGATGGACCACCCGATCGTGGTCCAGCCCAGAAGGCGGCGCGTCGCGCTCCAGCCGCTGCGAATGCCGGCTGTGGCCGCTCTCGCCGTGTCGGCGATCGCGCTCGGGACGTTGTTCGAGACGCTGCACTCCCGCAACGCGGTCACGCCGCGGCTCAGCTTCTCTCAGGCGTCCGCCCGTGACCTTGCCCGCGATCAGCAGGCGATCCAGCGCTGGAAGACGGAGACGGCGCTCGCACAGGCGCGCAGGACAACGTCGCGCCTTCCGGCACCGTCCACGCCCAACTTCACCCCCTCGCTGAATCCGCCCCCTCTGTAACGAACGCGGCCACTCCGGTACGGTGACGTAAGTGCTTCCGTCGCCGATCACCTCGTACGTCTGAAGCCTCGACCACGTCGCCCGGGTGGCGACCGCGCTGGACGAGCATCGCCGGACGGTCTCCGGAGGGTCCAATGGGCCCCGTTTCGATAAACTCAAGGCGCTTGGTCGGCGCCTTCGGACACGGCGCTACCCCTTGAATCCGCGACTTCAGGAGAACGATGGCTGACGACCAGACCAAAGACGGCGCCCGCAACGTTGGCAAGATTCTCGAGATCCAGGGCGTCGTGGTCGACGCCGTCTTCACCGAGCAGCTGCCGGAGATCAACACGGCGCTGCGCATCGTCGTCCCCGAGCGTGAGGGACGTCCCGCGATCGAGGTCGTGGCCGAGGTCCAGCAGCATCTCGGGGACGACCGCGTCCGCGCCGTCGCGATGGACTCGACCGACGGCATCCCGCGCGGAGTCGAGGTGATCGACACCGGCGGGCCGATCAGCGTCCCCGTCGGCAACGGCACCCTCGGCCGGCTGTTCAACGTCCTCGGCGAGACGATCGACCGGGTTGACAAGGAGGTCGAGGCCAAGGAGCGCTGGTCGATTCACCGCGACCCGCCCGACTTCGAGGACCTGAGCGCCACCACCGAGATCTTCGAGACCGGCCTCAAGGTCGTCGACCTGATCGCTCCCTACGTGAGAGGCGGGAAGGTCGGCCTGTTCGGCGGCGCCGGGGTCGGCAAGACGGTCCTGATCCAGGAGCTGATCCACAACGTCGCCATGGAGCACGGGGGTGTCTCCGTCTTCTGCGGCGTGGGCGAGCGCACGCGCGAGGGCAACGACATGTGGCTGGAGATGCGTGAGGCCGGCGTTCTGGACAAGACCGCGCTCGTCTACGGGCAGATGAACGAGCCGCCGGGCGCGCGCCTGCGGGTCGGGCTCTCCGGGCTGACGATGGCGGAGTACTTCCGCGACGAGGGCCAGGACGTGCTCCTGTTCATCGACAACATCTTCCGCTTCGTCCAGGCCGGCTCCGAGGTCTCGGCGCTGCTCGGCCGGATGCCGAGCGCGGTCGGCTACCAGCCGACGCTCGCGACCGAGATGGGGCAGTTGCAGGAGCGGATCACGTCGACGCGAACCGGCTCGGTTACCTCGGTCCAGGCGATCTACGTTCCGGCCGACGACCTCACCGACCCGGCTCCTGCGAACACGTTCGCGCACCTCGACGCGACGACGGTGCTCTCGCGCGCGATCGTGGAGATGGGGATCTATCCGGCCGTCGACCCGCTCGACTCGTTCTCGCGTGCGCTCCAGCCGGGCATCGTCTCCGAGGAGCACTACGACGTTGCCACGCGCGTGCAGGAGATCCTCCAGCGCTACAAGGACCTCCAGGACATCATCGCGATCCTCGGCATCGACGAGCTCTCGGACGAGGACAAGCTGACCGTCGCCCGCGCGCGCAGGATCCAGCGCTTCCTCTCGCAGCCGAACTTCGTGGCCGAGCAGTTCACGGGCCAGGAGGGGCGCTACGTCAAGCTCGAAGACACGATCAAGGGCTTCCGCGAGATCATCGAGGGCAAGCACGACGACCTGCCGGAGCAGGCCTTCTACATGGTCGGGACGATCGAGGAGGCCGTGGAGAAGGGCCGGAAGCTCCAGGGGCAGGAGGCGCCCGAGCAGGCTGCGAAGGAGGAGCCTCCGGAGGAGGCGCCCGAGGACATGCGCGAGCCCGAGCCCGCAGCCGTCTAGGTAGTTGGCCGAGCGGCGAACCTTCTCGGTCTCGGTCGTCACGCCCGAGGGCCCGGCCTTCGAGGGCGAGGCGGAGATGCTGATCGTCCCGGGGGCCGACGGCGAGATCGGCGTCCTGGCGAGGCACGCGCCGCTGATCGCGATGCTGAAGGCCGGCTCGACGCGCGTCCACGTCGGCGCGGCGGAGGTGCAGGAGTTCGCCACCGGGCCCGGCTTCTTCAAGGTCGAGCAGGACCGCGCGATCGCGCTCGTGGACGACGCCGTTTCCGCGCTCGAGATCGACCCGGAGCGCGCGCAGCGCCAGCTCGAGGAAGCGCAGACGGAGCTCGAGCGCCTGGAGCGCGGCGAGTCCGAGGCTGACCGCTGGCAGCTAGAGCAGCGAATCCGGCACGCCGAGAACCAACTCTCGGTTCTGACCGGAACCTGACCGCTTACCGAGGTCCCGCGCGACGTCTCTTCCGGACATGTCCGAGGGACAGTCCCTGGGCCATGGCCACTTCGGACGGCGTTCGAGGGTCGGCGCCGCTGAGACAAAGCAGCTTCCGACGGGACACGGCCGCTCCGGACCTGTCCGAGGGACTGTCCCTGGGACCTGGCCGCTTCGGACGTAGTCGCGCGTTCTTGCTAGCCTCCGCTAGGCACCACCTGGAGTACTTTGAAAGGCAGCTTGGCGACCAGGCAAAAAAACGCCTAAAGAGCCCGGAGCCTTCCGCTCCGACCTCTCTAGGCGGTTGAAGCAAGCAAGGAGGCGAAGTGGAAGCGTTCGTACCAGGGATCTACCCCCGCTCGGAGGCGCTCGTGCAAGCGACCCGCGACCTCGATCGCGGCCGGACGACGCCCGAGGCAGTGGCCGACCAGGTTGCGCAGGACCGCGACGCGCTCGTCTCCGTCCAGCAGCAGGCGGGCATCGACCTGCTCGCCGACGGAATGTTGACCTGGCAGGACACGTTCCGGCCTCTGGTCGAGGGCAGCGAAGGGCTCGAGACGGGTGCGCTGACACGGTTCCTGGACACGAACACCTTCTACCGGGCTCCGAATGCGACCTCCGCCTCGCCCCACCTGCGAGCCCCGCTCGGCGCGGAGTACGTGGCGCCGCTGCCGGGCCCGAGGCTGGTGACGCTGCCGTCACCGTTTGCCCTCTCGCTCGGCACGGGGATCTCGGTCAAGACCGTGGCCGAAGGCGTGCTCAAGCCGGCGCTCGACGGGCTCGGCGACGTCGAGCTGGTCGTCCTCAGCGAGCCCTTCCTCTCGCGCGAGGACGATCCGTCGCTCGCGGACCTCGCGGAGGCGCTGGCCGTGCTGGCAGCTGGCCCGAAGCTCGCGCTCTGGCTGACCTTCGGAAGTGCGTCGCGCCTGCTGCGGGAGGGAATCGCCGACCTCCCCGTCGACGGCATCGGCATCGACTTCTACGCCACTCCGGCCACAGACCTCCCGGACGGGTTCGACAAGCTTCTCCTCGCCGGCGTGCTCGACGCGCGCAACTCGACCCTCGAGGACCCGCGGGAGATCGCCTCGTTCGCGGGCAGCCTTCGGGCCCGGGGAGTGGAGGAGATCGCCCTGGTTCCCAACGGTGACCTCCAGTACGTTTCGGAAGCGATCGCGCGCGAGAAGCTCGGCAGGCTCGGCGCGGCGAAGACTGCAAGCGTGGAGGAGGCAGCATGAG